>NZ_JBAWYV010000071.1:0-17233 GCF_037143375.1 Rhodoferax sp.
GCGGCTCGGTATTCCTGTGGATATTGCGGTCTTGCAGGCGGACCTGCAGTACGCGCAAGAGCACTGCGAAGTCTGGTCGACCTTGCGCTGCCTGGAGGCCTTCGCCGAGTTGGCCCTGGATAAAAGTGAAACAGATGAATGCATGGCTTATGCCGATCAGTTGCTGGCGCTGGCTACACGTGGAGAGTTGCGCGAAGTGATGGGTCAAGCGCATCGCCTGCGCGGTCTGGCATTCCTTGCTGCCCAAGCGTATAAATCTGCGCGCAAGGCGTTGACCCAGGCGCTGACGCTGGCAGAACAGATAGGACGAGTCCGACTCGCATGGGAGTGCCACCAAGCGCTTGCTCGGGTTGCCGCGGCCGTTGGCGATGGGCGTGGCCAAAATGAACAACTGGCACGCGCGCACGCGCTGGCCGATCAAATTATGGAGAATCTGCGCGGAATGGGGCTTACCTTGAATTTGAATGCAGATCAATGACAGACGACATCAGTTCAAAGTGAAGTGATCATCAACCCAACGCATGAGTGGGTCACGCTCTCCCTAAACGCAGCCGGTGGGTTTGGGTAAGCCGCCGTACTTGGTGATGGGCTTCATCGGGCCGGTCATCCAGAGTTTGAAGACGGCGTTTTGTTCCTCGTTCAAGTATTTGGCAAATTTACGAATTGGCGGCACGCTGCTGAATTCTTCGTAATACTCGCGGGCTTTCAGGATCTGGTTCCACTTGGCCTCGTCGAGTTCAAAGTCATCTGCGAGCGCCATGGCGCGACCTATTTCCTCGGTCCAGACGCTCATGTCGGTCAAGTAGCCATCGCCATCACGTTCCGGTAAATTCATGAACAGAAACTTTCTTGGTAGGTGTAGTGAAACTAAGTGCCAACAATGCTTGCATGGTGCGCGATTGTTTTTTCTATAAAACGTCGAAGGAAGCTCTCAGTCTGCATGCCGTGAAACCGGTCAACGCGCTGCCCGTGGCTGTAGGCGATGATGGTCGGAAAACCTTTGGCCTGGTGGCTGCCAGCGATACGCATGTTTTCGTCAGCGTCAACATTCGCCAGTACAAACTGGCCTGCATAGTCAATGGCGAGACGCTCGAGCAACGGGCTCAGTACCCGGCAGGGGCTGCACCAGTCCGCGCCAATATCCATCAGCACGGGTACCAAGTGCGAGCGGGCGACCACCAAGGTCTCAAACCCCGCTTCATCTACATCGTAGGAGAGCTTCATGGTTGCATGCCGGGGTTCAGGCGCGCCAGATCTGGTATTTCATGGTGGCCACGGCACCGCCCACGATGCCCGCCAGCGCAAGGAAGGAGCCCAGTGCTAGGGTAGAGACACCCGACAAACCTTGGCCAATCGTGCAACCCACTGCCGTGACGCCACCAAAGCCCATCAGTACCGCGCCGAATAACTGGGTACGCAGGTCATCCAACGAGGCGAACCCTTCCCAGCGAAACGTGCGTGTGCTGAGCGCGTAGGCGAATGAGCCCAGTACCACACCGATCACAGTGGCTATGCCGAAGGTCACCCGCAGGGATGCGTCAGTCCACAGCATCAGCAACTCCAGGCTGAAAGCGGTCGGCGCCACAAAGCTTAGAGACTCGATCGTGCGGGTGTTGGTGGCGAAATACACGGTTTCCAGCGTTTCCGGATTCTCGCCATGGCCGATGTTGCCGGTGAGGTACCAGGCTGCGACCACCAGCAAACCCAGAACCACGGCCCCCAATACGTGCGAAATATTTTTACGAAAGCGTTTGTCCATGAACGTGAACAACAAGAGGCCGAATCCGAGTACGCCTGTGGTGGCGAGCAGCGCAGTCTTTTCAGGTAGCCCACTCAATTTGGCCAGCACCGCTGGCAGGCTTTGGTTGGTCAGGCCCCAGCGGCCAAGGTCGAGCACGACCGGATCGAGGTAGTTCACTCGCCAGGCGCCAAATAAGCCCTTGAGCGTCATGTAGGACGAGATCGCCAAGAACACCAGCACCACCAGTGAGCGCACGCTGCCGCCACCCACGCGCACCAAATTCTTGTTGGTGCAGCCCGCAGCAATGGTCATGCCCACGCCAAACAAACCACCCCCTACCAGCAGTGACAACCAGGCCAGTGTCGGGCGCTGGTAAACCGACTTGCTCAGGTCAACCAGCCCGAAGTAATGCAGCAGGTTGGCGCCGATCATGGCCACGGCAATGGTCAGCAGCCACATGCGCATGCGGCCCCAGGAGTCCATGTTGACTACATCAGAAATGGCACCCATGGTGCAGAAGTTGGTCTTGTTGGCGACCGCACCAAAGACAAAGGCCAGCCCAAAGCCGCCCCAAATAACTATCGTGGCCGGGTTGATGGCGTCTGTCATTTTTACTTTCCCTGCGCCGTGCCGCCAGCCACGCGTGTGAGCGTGTTCCGGATGGCCTCTGGCGTGTTGATGATTCCCATGAACTGGCCCATGCCCAAAGCCGGCCAGGCTAGCGCAATGCGGTAGCGTGCATACAAGGCATAGACCTTGTTGCCCACAATAAATATTTCGTAAGGCATGCCCGCCATGTGGTCGGCGCCAATTTTATTGACCCAAGCGTGCTCGCCGTCAGCCGAGTCGTTCATTGCAACGCCAAAAACGGCTTGTTTGCTTTCCGGCAGGATCACTTCATAAACTTTTTGTGTCTTACCAACCCCGTTGGTCAGGTTGTCTTGCACGGCCTTGACGGCGTCTTCAAAACTGGCGTGGGAACTGAGCTCGCTGTTGGGCGAATCAAACCGCTCCATGCCAAACATATAGCGGTAGTTGGCGAGGTCTGCCTCAGGAACGTCACCGCCAAAACCGGCGCCTTCGCCCAGTGCTTTGGTCAGTCGCGTTTGTACGGATTTGACAGATGGCTGGGCAGATTTGAACTGACCGCGTAGGTAGGCGCGGTACCAGTAGTCCGGATTCATGTAGGAGACGGTGCCGTCACTGAGCACCCCCACGCGAATTCCAGCAGCAACCACCGCAGAGCCACCCAGACCGCGTACAGCTTCGAGCACGGCGGGATCGGTGGCCACCAGGCTGGCGTGGCCAGCGATGCCTTTGGGCGTGTGTTTGCCAACGATCGTGAAGCCCTCAGCCTGCAGTTTTTTCTGAACCAGCGCCAATTGCACGGCCAGGTCAGCGGGGGGGATGGGGGTCGCCATCAGGTAGGGAGTGAGGGCAAGCGCCACCTGCGCCCCGCACAGCAGGACGCACCAAAGGAGTAGTTTTTTCATCGCGTTTTAGATGAAAAGGCAGACGTCAGACTCGCCTGCAAATTTCATGAACGTGGCGGCGCCGCCGTACTCCACGTCCTTGATGAACTCACTGGTTTCAAACTCGAAGAGGTCGACTGTCATCTGGCAGGCGACAAACTTGACTTCGGCTTCCAGGCAGATGTCGCGCAACTCTTGCAGAGACGCCACGCCTTTGGACTTCATCTTGTTTTTCATCATCATGGTGGCCATGGACTCCATGCCGGGCAACATCTGCACCATCACGGGCATGGGAATTGGCATCGGCATGGCCGGGTTGGCCAGTGGGCTGATCTTGATGCCGTCCAGGTTCTTGCGCAGCAATTGCAGTCCATAGAAGGTAAAGAAAATCTGCACGTCCCAGCCCAGTGCAGCTGCAGTCGAAGCCAGGATGAACGGCGGGTACGCCATGTCCAGCGTGCCCTTGGTGGCGATCAGCGCCATTTTTTTAGTTGCCATGCGAGTGCTCCGGGTGGGGGTGAGAGGGCTTAGGCCTTCTTGAGATAAAACACGAATTTGCTGTTTTCGCTACCTTGTTCCAGCAGGTCATTGCCGGTTTGCTCGGCGAAGGCCGCCATGTCGCAAACCGAGCCGGGGTCGGTAGAGATCACGCGCAGCACCTGACCGGAGGCCATGTCTTGCAATGCTTTTTTCGTTTTCACGATAGGCAGGGGGCAGGCCAGGCCTGATGCGTCGAATTCTTTGTTGAAATCCATGTCTTATCTCCGTTGGTTGACAGCGTGCAGGCAAGTTACCCACAGTAGGCGTCAATTTTTGTGGAGGAGCCGCTTTGCGTCTATCACCGAGAAGGGTTATGTTGGGTAGCCCATATGGGTAATGGGGTTTTTTCAGGAAAGTCCGGATTGCATTGCTCAACTGTTTTGGGTAATCTTTCTGCATGCGAAATAAATTGATATTTCTTATGTTCATAGGAACCATGTCGGGGGCATGGAGTCAGGCGCCCTCCATTTTTCAGGAGGCTGACATTAAGCTGGGTGAGCGACTCCTTGCTGAAAACAATTGTGCGACATGCCATCAGAAAAACGTGGGTGGGGATGGCAGTGCCATTTACCGGCCGGCCGGTCGCATCAACTCGCCCAGTGCATTGGTGAGCATGGTTGAGACGTGCAATACACAACTTAACCTCACCCTTTTCCCGGACGAAGTGACCTCAATGGCGGCAGTTTTGAACCGCGATTACTACCGGTTCAAGTAGAACTTTGTGTCTTTTGGCGACCTGTTTCCAACTTGGTGAAAACACCTAGATCAATAATTAGCAATGAGGTTATATTAGCGGGCAATGATATAAATCAAGAATTTTTCGAAATCGTCTAAGGAAATTGTGTGACGCAACAAGAATTTAGTTCCGGGCGAATTCTCAAAGCCCCTGAAAGTTTTTTAAACCGCGATGGCATCAAAACCGTATTCGCGGAAGCCAAAAATGGTCGCCGCGACTTCATTCGCAGTGCCTTTGCCGCTGCTGCTGCAGGGGTGGCGGTGCCTGCGGTCATGGCCCAGAGCAATCCCGTGCCGACCGAGGGCGGTGACACCAATATTCTGAATTTGCCCGAGCACAGCAAGGGTTTGGGGCAGGGCGTGGCGCCAGATGGCAGCTACGGCAAGCCTTCCAAGTACGAGTCGGATGTGCAGCGCCGCCAGAGTCCGGGTCTGACCCAGACCACGCAGGCTTCGGTGTCGTTTGCACCGCTGCAATCGCTGTTTGGCATCGTGACGCCGAGCGGATTGCACTTTGAGCGCCACCATCAGGGGTGGTGGGATATTGATCCGTCCAAGCACCGTTTCATGATCAACGGCATGGTCAAGTCGCCCAAGGTATTCACTTTGGACGAGATCATGCGTTTGCCTTCGGTCTCTCGCTTTCACTTTATTGAGTGCGGCGCCAATACGGCAGTGGAGTGGGGCAATGTGGCTGTGCCTACCGCCCAGTACACCCACGGCATGGTGTCGTGCAGTGAGTTCACCGGTGTGCCACTTATCACGTTGCTGGAGTTGGCCGGGGCAGACCTCAAGAACGGCAAGTTTGTGCTGGCCGAAGGGGCTGATGGCTCCTCCATGACCCGCACCATTCCCATGAGCCTGATCAAGTCCGGCGAAGTGTTTGTGGCCTACGGGCAAAACGGTGAAATGCTTCGCCCCGAACAGGGCTACCCGCTGCGTTTGATCGTGCCGGGCGTGCAAGGGGTGAGTTGGGTCAAGTACCTGCGCCGCATTGAAGTGGGCGACATGCCATATGCCACCAAGGACGAGGCAGTGCATTACATCGATTTGCAACCGGATGGCCTGGAGCGCCAGTACACCAGCATTCAGGAATGCAAGAGCGTGGTCACCACGCCGTCGGGCGGGCAAGTCTTGCTGGACAAAGGTTTCTACAACATCACGGGCCTGGCCTGGTCGGGCCGTGGCAAGGTCAAAAAAGTAGATGTATCGGTGGATGGTGGTCGCAATTGGCGCACCGCGCGGTTGGAGACACCGGTGCTCAGCAAAGCCTTGACACGCTTCAACTTGGACTGGGTGTGGGACGGAAAACCCGCCATCATTCAGAGCCGCGCCATGGACGAAACTGGATTTGTGCAACCTAATTACAAGCAACTGCGTGCTGTGCGCGGCACGCGTTCTATCTATCACAACAACGCCATTCAGTCATGGTTGGTCCAGGAAAATGGCGAGGTGAAAAATGTCCAGGTTTCGTAAAACAATCGTCGCCTGTGCGCTGTTCGCCTTGGCTGGCGTGGTGGGTGCACAGGTCGACACCAAGTACCCGGGCGTAGGACGGGCCGCTACTCCCAAAGAAGTAGCTGCATGGGATATTGATGTTCGTCCTGACTTTAAAGGCTTGCCTGCTGGTTCGGGTACGGTCGCCAAAGGCCAGGATGTGTGGGAAGCCAAGTGCGCGCTGTGCCACGGAATATTTGGTGAATCCGGTGAAGTTTTCAGCCCACTGGTGGGCGGCGTCACGCAGGAAGACATCAAAACCGGGCGTGTTGCCAATTTGCGCAATTCCAACTACCCCGGACGTACCACCTTCATGAAGGTGCCAACGCTGTCAACGATTTGGGATTACATCAACCGTGCGATGCCCTGGACCTCGCCCAAGTCGCTGACGACTGAGGAGGTTTACTCCGTGGTGGCGTTTCTGCTGAATCTGAATGGCATTGTGGCGGACGACTTCACGTTGTCGGACAAGAATATTCGTGACGTGCAGGCACGTATGCCCAACCGAAATGGCATGACGACGAAACACAGCATGTGGCCTGGCGACGAGTTTGGCGGCACGAAAAAAGCAGACACCAGCAACGTGGCCTGCATGAAGGACTGCGCAGCCGAACCCAAACTGGCGTCCTTTTTGCCTGACTTTGCCCGCAATGCGCATGGCAATCTCGCCGAACAAAACCGGGGTGTGGGAGCGCAGCATGGCGCTGACACCACCCGTCCCGAAGCGAAGTTGGGCGCCCCGTTGACTGTTGCCCCCGCCGCGGCTCCTAAGGCCGATGCGCCAACCGCTGCTGGCAAAGCGGCACTGGCCTTGCTGAATAAAAATGGTTGCACGGTCTGCCACGGCATCGATAAAAAAATAGTCGGACCCGCCTACACCGACGTGGCCAAGAAGTACGTTGGACAAGCGGACTATTTGGTAGGAAAGATCAAGTTGGGTGGTTCCGGCATCTGGGGCCCCATCCCGATGCCGCCCCAAACCTTGAGCGAGGCGGAGGCCAAGACTATTGCGGCCTGGCTGGCCTCAGGAGCTGGGAAATAGGGGGCGAAAACAAGCCCATCAGTTTACTTTTGACAGTACAGATTTAACTTAGGAGATTCATATGCAAACTCGTCGCAAGACACTCAAACACAGCGCTGTGGTGGCTGGCCTGCTGGCCACTACGGGCTTGTTCCCCCAGTACGCACTGGCTTTTAACAAAACAGCGTTTGAAGCTAAAAACGTCGCTGATGTGCTCAAGGCACTCGGTGCCGGCGCACCTGTGGCGAGCAAGGATGTCGTCATTGGCGGTCCGGACATCGCTGAAAACGGCGCTGTTGTGCCCTTGACCGCCAGCACCAGCTTGGCTGGCGTGAAGCAGATGCTGATTTTGGTGGAGAAAAATCCATCTGCGCTGATCGCCGTGTTCAACGTGACCGATAGCGTGGAAGCCAACTTTGCAACGCGCGCCAAGATGGGGCAATCGTCTGACGTGTATGCCGTGGCCATCATGGCGGACGGCAAGGCCTTGTTTGCTAAAAAAGAAGTCAAGGTCACCCTCGGTGGCTGCGGCGGTTAAGCGCCCTTCTTTCTACTTTTAAATATTGATTTCAGGAGATAAAAATGGCAGATCCAATGCGCATTCGTGCCCAGGTAGCGGGCGACAAGGCCACCGTTCGTGTTTTGATGAGTCACGAGATGGAGTCCGGGCAACGCAAGGATTCAGCGGGCAAGCTGATTCCAGCCTGGCACATCACTGATGTGACGGCCACACACAACGGCAAGCCGGTCTTGACGGCCGAGTGGGGCCCCGCGGTCTCCAAGAACCCATTTCTTCAGTTTGTGGTCAAGGGTGCCAAGGCTGGCGACAAGATTGGCGTGACCTGGAAAGACAACAAGGGCGAGACCCGGTCTGACGAAGCTACTGCTTCCTGAGTCAGGCGTTGTTTAAAAAGGGTGCGGCCTAGGGGCCTCACCCTTTTTTTCTCGGAACTTTTTTCACCACCTCATGAGGTCACTATGAAGATGACAAAAACTCTATTGCTGCTGGGCCTGAGTTGCATGGTCGCATCGGCTGCGTACGCTCAAAAAACTGCTGTTGAGAGCATTGAAGAATACCGCGCCATGCTAGCGGACGGCAACCCGGCGGAGTTGTTTGAGGCCAAAGGCGAAGACCTGTGGAAGCAACAGCGCGGACCTAAAAAAGCCACGCTTGAGCAGTGCGATCTGGGCAAAGGGCCGGGCGTGATCAAGGGCGCTTTCGTTGAGTTGCCGCGCTACTTTGCCGACACGAAAAAAGTTCAGGATCTGGAATCACGTTTGCTGACGTGCATGGACACCTTGCAGGGGTTCAATCCGATTGAGATTGCCAAAACCCCCTTTGGCAAAGGCGAGCAGGTCAATATGACGGCGATTGCGACCTGGATTTCAGCCGAGTCCAAGGGCATGAAATTCAAGCTCTCGCAAGCGCATTCGCAAGAAAAAGTTTTCTACGAAGTGGGCAAACGCCTGTTTTTCCAGCGCGCGGGTCCGCATGATTTCTCTTGTTCTACCTGTCATGGGCAAGACAAAATGCGCATCCGTTTGCAAGACCTGCCCAACCTGACCAAAAACCCGGGAGATGGTATCGGCTTTGCCGCCTGGCCCGCGTACCGCGTGTCCAACGGTCAGATGTGGGGCATGCAGCAGCGCCTCAACGACTGCTACCGGCAACAGCGTTTTCCGTACCCCGGTTTTGCCAGTGATGCCACGGTGGCGTTGAGCGTGTACCTGGGTGTTAATAGCCAGGGATCAGCCTCCATTGCCCCCGCCCTCAAGCGCTGAAACAGCAGGAGAACTTGCATGAAAAAACAATCCAAACTCACCTTGTCTGCGCTGTTGGCGGCGGCAGTCGTTGCCGGTTGCGCCACAGCGGCAGGTCCGATCGACTTGGACCAACTGACGGCAGCCATCGTCAAAGCATCGTTCCGCGATGAAGGTATCGTCAAAGCGTCTGTGCTCGAGACGGACGAAACCAACCGCGCCTGCAGTGCGGCCGATGTCGCGGGAACGCCGCTCGACGAGGCTACTGCCAACCGGTTGCAGGAGGTTAATCTCAAGTCGATCAAATGGCCGTCTGATGGCAAGTTCATCGGTGACTGGAAAGAGGGCGAAAAGCTCGCGCAAAGCGGCCGAGGCCTGACCTACAGCGACACCGCTCAGACACCCAATGGTGGCAATTGCTACAACTGCCACCAGATCGATAAAAAAGAGATTTCGTTTGGCACCATCGGCCCGAGTCTCTACAACTACGGCAAGCTGCGCGGTATCAGCGACGACCCCAAAAGCCCGGCCTCCATTGCCATCATCGAATACACCTGGGGCAAGATCTGGAACGCCAAGGCCTACAACGCCTGCTCCAACATGCCCCGCGCCGGGCATACGGGCATCATGACCGAAGCGCAGGTGCGCGACCTTGTGGGCTTGCTGGTTGATCCCAAGTCGCCGGTGAATGAATAAACACAGCCGTAAAAGAAAGAATAAATGAATTTAACTAAACGCGAATTTTTCCAGGTGCTGGGTGCTGGCACCATGGCGGGCATGGGCCTGGGTACCTACGCCGATGCGGATGCCGCTACGGCCGCCAACGGACTCTATGACATTCCCAAGTTTGGCAATGTGTCGTTTCTGCACATGACCGACTGCCATGCGCAGCTCAGGCCGATTCACTTCCGCGAACCCAGTATCAACATGGGTGTGGGGTCCATGAAAGGCAATCTGCCGCATCTGGTGGGTGAGCATTTGTTGCGGGTCTCCAAGGTGCGCCCCGGCACGGCTGAAGCCCATGCGTTGAGCTGTCTGGACTATGAAAAAGCCGCCAAGCGCTTCGGCAAAGTCGGTGGTTTTGCCCACCTCGCCACGCTGGTCAAACGCATGAAGGCCAGCCGTCCTGGCGCGTTGTTGCTCGACGGAGGTGACACCTGGCAAGGCTCCGGCACTTCGTTGTGGACCAACGGGCAAGACATGGTCGATGCCTGCAAACTGTTGGGCGTGGACGTGATGACCGGCCACTGGGAGTTCACCCTCGGCATGGAGCGCGTGAAGGAAATCATCGAGAAAGACTTTGCTGGCAAGGTCGATTTTGTTGCGCAAAACGTCAAGACCAATGACTTTGGTGACCCGGTGTTCAAGCCCTATGTGATCCGCGAAATCAACGGTGTACCGTGCGCCATCATCGGCCAGGCTTTCCCCTACACCCCGATTGCCAACCCGCGCTACATGGTGGCTGACTGGGCCTTTGGCATCCAGGACGAGAACATGCAGAAGATGGTGGACGAGGCCCGCGCCAAGGGCGCGCAGGTTGTCGTCGTCTTGAGCCACAACGGCATGGACGTGGACCTGAAAATGGCCAGTCGTGTCAGCGGTATTGATGCCATCATGGGCGGCCACACGCACGACGGCATGCCGGTGGCCAGCATCGTGAGCAACAAGGGTGGTAAAACCATCGTCACCAACGCGGGCTCCAACAGCAAGTTTTTGGCCGTCATCGACTTTGACGTGAAAGACAAACGCGTGGCGGACTTCCGCTACAAACTGCTGCCAGTGTTTGCCAATATGTTGCCTGCCGACCCCGAGATGGACGCGCTCATCACCAAGATTCGCGCCCCTTACGAGACCAAACTGGCCGAACAATTGGGAATCACTGAAGGCACGCTGTACCGCCGTGGCAACTTCAACGGCACGGGTGACCAACTGCTGGTGGACGCGCTGATGGAAGTGCAGGGCGCCGACATCGCCTTCTCGCCCGGTTTTCGTTGGGGCACCACGCTGCTGCCGGGTCAGGCCATCACGCGTGAATGGCTGATGGACATGACGGCCACCACCTACTCCTTTGCGACCGTCAGCGAGTTGAGTGGCGACACCATCAAGACGATTCTGGAAGATGTGTGCGACAACCTCTTCAACCCCGACCCTTACTACCAGCAGGGTGGCGACATGGTGCGTGTCGGTGGCTTGCAATACAGCTGCAACCCGTTGGGCAGCATGGGCAGCCGCATTGGCGACATGCGCCTGAACGGCAAGCTGATCGAAGCCGGCAAAAAATACAAGGTCGCCGGCTGGGCGCCCGTGGCCGAAGAAGCCCGGACGGCGGGCAATCCGATGGTGTGGGATGTGGTGGAAACCTGGCTCAAGTCCCGTGGCGGCAAGGTTTCAGCCCGTAAACTCAACGCGCCCAAGATCACCGGCGGCTTGCCCAACCCAGGCTACCTGGCTTGAGGTGGTTCCGCTGACAAAATCGTAGTCAACGAGTGTTGTCAGCGGTCCGCCAATCTCGGCAGCAGCGTAAGACACCCAGCTTGCGCTGGTAATGCGCAAACGCAGTGGCGCGTCGAAAGCAAAGCTGTCCAAGCGGACCTGAACCTCTGAGGTCGGCCAGGCATCGGCGTACAGCCCCACGGTGACGTGCGGTGTGTAGCTACCGTTGGCGGCGTCGGCATCCCCCAGCGCGAGACAGTTTCGCAGCCTGGCGATATGACCTCCCTCGTCATTCACGGTGAGGTAGGGTGCCGAGGTGAAGCTGGCTAAATCTCCGATGTCGATTTCAAAAGGCTGGGGTCGCGCACGTTGTAAAGCGGCTATTTGAGTGCGCAAGGAGTCCATGCCGAAGTCATCAGGTGCCTGGGGCACGTCGCATGGAAACCCGCAAAGACTCAGCGTGATGTGGGACTGGCGTATGTAGTCGTCCAGCAGCAGCTTGCCAAGATGATGTTGCGCCGCATTGATGCGCGACTTAACCGACACGCAATCGACGTTGAGCGCCCACAGCGCATAACTGGGCCGCCCCCGATGCCATTCGGGAAAGTCACGTCGGACGTTGCGAAGGGTGAATTCGCTGGCTGTAAAAGATGTGTTCATCGCTGGCAATGATGGCCTAGTCTTGCGGTTTGATCACCGGGCCCACGACACCTTCCAGATTGGAGTTCAGGGCTTTTTCATATTCCGAGACATAGAATTTCACGGCTTGTTCCCGATCGTCTTCCTGCCCATTGTTGGTTAAAAAATTAAAGGCGTTGTAGCGGCCGGCAGCGAACAGAATGGCCGCGCTGACTTCGCCGTCGTTGCCGCCCTCGGCCAAGCGGTTGGCAAGATGGATGAACTCGTCGACGAGCTTGAGGAATTCTGGTGGGTAGGCCATGGATGTCTTTCGTTAATGCTTCATTGTTGCTATTTTTTAAATAGCGTATTACGCAGGTAGCACGGGGGCTAGAGGCTGATTTGTCTTAAATTTTGGTGAATCAGCGAAGCTCTTCATTGGAATACTTCTTCTCGTTCACTTGCGGTGTGATCAGCGCGTAACCCTGGTTTTGCCAGTGCATCAACTCGGTCAGCGCTGAGGGTGTGACTTCGACAAAGTCGTGCAGGTCTTCGGCGTTGTACTGAAAGTCTTTCAGCGCCAGGCCGCAGACCTTGAACTTCACACCCATGCCGGCGTAGTAGCGCATGCGCTGCACCACTTCCTCGTAGCGCTCCTCGTTTTTACGCGCCAGTGTGACGATCTCGGTGCCGTGCATCAGGACCACGATGTTCATGTCTTCGGGGAACATGCTGTAAGGCGCCTCGGTGAGCGGGTTGACCAGGCCGCGCAACCAGTAAAGCGCTGACGATAATTTTTGGGGATCGTTCAGGTAGATGTCGATCAGCACCTTGGGATTTTGATAGGGCGTTTGAACGACCTTGGCCTGGGCAAAGGCGGGCGTGGCTGAAAAGCCGCCTGCCAGCAACAGCGCCGCGCACAGGCCGCGCAGGAGTGAACAGGTGTAGGTGCAGCGCATAGGAGGTCTCCTTAATTATTAATGTCGGCCCCTACGATAGCCCAATATCAAGAGGAAGAGAAGCTTCGGAGTTTCAAAGTATTCACGCCGTTATGGCGAAAAAAAACCCGCAGATAGCGGGTGGTGTTTCAGCGGCGCAGACTTTGACGGATCTGGTCCCGCCACCGGGGATCGAACCCAGATTTCACGCTTAGGAGGCATGCGCACTATCCATTGTGCTATGGCGAGACTGGAGTGCATTGTAAGGGGCTCCACCGGCGGAATCAGTCGTAGCGCAGGGTAAAAATCAGGTCGACCGCGCTTTGTTCACCGGTCTGGGCGCGCAGGGTAAAGCGGCGTGTCAGATCGTAGAAGATATAAAAAGTGCCCAGCGTGCCGGCCAGACTGCGCTCGTAGGCGACATAAAAATCGCGGGTGACGCGTTTACCCAGCGTTACCGTGGCGCTGGTGGCGGTGCTGCCGTCGGCGTTGCTGGTGGCGCCGCGCATTGACAACTCATCCAGCCCGAGGGCTTCGGTGAGGCTGCTCGACAAGCTCTTGCCATTGCCGCCCAACAAGGCCAGCGCCGCTTGTTGGAGCACCGCGGCCTCCGCTCCGCCATTGGCAGCAGAACGGCCCAGCACCATCCAGGCCAGCTTTTCGGCGTCTGGCAAATCGGGGTCGGCGTAAAGCCGCACCACCGGCGACAAGGCGGTTCCGCTGATCTGCACGCCCACGCGTTGTTGAAGGTTGGGTCTGATGGCAAGGATATCGAGCGCGGGGTTGTCATAGCGCCCCGCAAAGTGCAGCAGGCCTTGTTCGATGTCGAGTTGCTGCCCATACGCTTTGTAGGTGCCGCGCACCGTGCGCAGGTCGCCGATGAGGCTCGGTTGTCCATTGCTTTGTGGGTTGCTGGTTAATGCCAGACTGCCCGCCAGACGGGTTGCCAGACCCCGACCCCGAACTTGAAAATCGGGCCCGAGGTCAAGCGCGATGGCCGCATCGGGCGTGATCCGCAGCAGGGCCGTGCCAGGTTTTGGCGGCACCGCCATTCGGGTTTTATCCGAAGCGCTGGTGCGCACCACCACGTCGTCACCCAACTGTGGCGTGGTGTTTTCGGGCAAAGTAAACAAGGCTTGATCGGCCTTGATTTTTCCGCGGATCATCAACCGCGCCTCGTTCAGTTGGGCCGATAAATTACCCGACACCACCAGTCGTCGGTCGGCACGGGTGCTCACGCGCAGGGTCTGGGCGGTAGCATCCAGTGTCATCTGCAAACGTGAACCCAGGGTGGTGTTGATGGCGCTGGTGGGTAGCCACAGCACCGAACCGGTTGCCGACAGGGTGCCGCCGCTGTTGCCCCCGGCGCCTTGCAGGGTGAGTTCGTCGATCTTGAGTTGCTGCCCGTCCAGGCTGGCGCGCAGTGTGCCGTTGCTGAAATCGAGACCATCCACCACCGAGCGCACGGCCATGTCTCTGGCCTGCAGTGAGCCACGCCAGTGCGGTGCGCCCAGCGTGCCTGACAAGGAGGCATCGGCGTCCAGCGTCCCGCGCAACCGCCAGCCAGGGGGCGCCAGCACCGACCAGGCGCCGACCGGGGGTAACTTGGCGCGCACCGTGCCAGCCACGGGAGCATTGACGGGCCAGCCCCAGCGGCCGCCCTGGCGTTGCAGGCGGGTACTGAAATCAGCCTGGGCCTGGCCGGCCCGTTCGCTGTCCCAGCGCAGACTCGCCGTCACTTGGTCGCCTTCGGAGGTGATCTGCAAACGGGCTTCGCGCACACCGGCGCTCAATGGGCCGGCTTGGGCGGTGGCCTCGGTGGTTTGCAGTTGCAGGTCGCCTCGGGTGCGCTCCAGTGTGGCACGCACCTGCAGCGCTTCACCGCCCGAGACATCCCACTGCCCGCCAAAAACCAGGTCGCCGCGCAGCCCCAGGTTAGCCACTTGTGTTTGACCCAACAACTCCAGCCAGGCCAGGGGCAAACCGGTCAGCGTGCCTTGGGTGCGCCAGTCGGTGCGGGTGGACGAGGGCCCTGTTTTTTGTTGTGACCAGCGTGCCGGTTGCCAACTCAAAGCGGCCACACCGGGTATGGGGCCGCTCAGTTGGGCATTGCCGGTGGCGACGTCCAGCGTTTGTTGGGTGCCATTTTTTTTCCAGTCTAAGGCCAGTCGCTCGGCCAATTTCAGGGTCCAGTTACCGGGTCGCAGTTTGTCTTGCGCAGTGAGTTGTGCGCTGTCCACACTGGCCTGCCAGGTGGTTTCGTTAACCCGCCCGCCATGCGCCTGCGTTTGCAGGGCGAAGTGTCGGGTGGCGTTGTCGGCTTGGCCCTTGAGGGAGAAGCTCATCGCGGGCAGGGTGCCTGCCAAGTCTGCCTGCACCTCGCGCAAGTGCCAGGCCAGCGCATCCGGCTGGCCGGCACCGATGACGTCGAGTTGGGGCGCACGCAGGCTGGCCTGAATTTGCAAGGCTTGACCCTGGTGTTGCCAGCCGCCTTGCCAGTGAGCGGTGAGTTCGGCGCCGCCCTGGACCAAGGTTGTGTTCAAAGCGGCAGGTCCGCCCGGCCAACGCGCCAGCCAGCGCGAAGCGAGTGTGGCGTCGGTCACGCGCAGGCTCATATCGCCCTGGCCTTGGGTGCTGGCCATCGTGCCGTCCAACACGGCACTGGCGCCGGGCAGCGCGAGGGTCAGGTGACCGGAGGCGGCTTGGTTTTGGGCGTTAAACGCCAACTTGCCTTGCAGTTGGGCCTCATCGGTTTGAACACTCAGCTGACTCAAGGTCAACTGGGGCGCGAGCCACAAGCCTTGGGCCTGAACGGTTTTCAGGCGCAAACCGGCGAGGGTTTTGGCGCTAAGGGAATCCGCTTTGCTGACCGGTGTTGGCGTAGACGACGCTGGTTGCAGTTGGGCTTCAAACGCGACGCCCCCAGGGGTTTGCCGGGCCGTCAGTTGCCCGTTCAGCGTGGTGCGGTCCAGACGCGAGTCAATAAGGGCGGGGTTGATGGCGTTCACGGTGGCACGGCCCTGCCACTGGGGTGGGCTGCCAGCCCATTGGCCCTGGGCTTCAACGCGGCCACTGGCAGCGGTAGCCACCAGCGATTTAACCGCCCACTGACCAGACTGGTAAACGATGTCGGCCGTCAGGCGCTCCAAGGGCAGACGCTGTTGGTCCCACGGGCCGCTTTGGGTATTGGTGAGTTGGACGCCGGCCTGCCAGCCGGGGTTTTTGGGCGTGACATGGGCTTGACCACTGAGCCCCGTTTGCGGCGCCTGCGGCCACAGCGCGGCCAGGTCCAGTGATTGCCATTGGGCGTCGGCGCTGACGATGGGCTGCGCTTGCCAGGGTTGCAGACGCGCGGTCAGACTGGCTTGCAGGGCTGCTGGCAATGGCCGGGCCGTTTTTTGGGGCGTGCTTGGCTTGGCGGCCTCGGGCACCAGTTCGGCTTGCAGGTCCAGCGCGGCCTCACGACCGGCCAGCGTGCCTTGTACGCTGGCGAGGGCTTTCACGGTGAGGGCTTGCTGGCTGGCGGGGAGTTGGGTTTGCACGTCGCCCTGCAGTTTCAGGTCCAGGGCCATTGGGGCCAGCGCTTGCAAGCGCGCCTTCACCTGGTAAGTTCCTGAAGAAATACGGGCATAGCCCCCGTCTAATATGTGCTCATTGCTATCGAAAATATAGTGACCGGCGATTTCACTGATTTGCAAGGTCATGGTGCCCAGCCACTCCACTGTGCTCACTTTGAAAGCGGCGTCGACCTTGAAGGGCAGGCGCAGGTCGGTCGGTGGCGTGGGTGCAGAGGCAGGGCTGCGGTCTTCAATGCGCAGGTGTTTGACGGTCAACTGGCTCAGCCTGAGCTCGCGCTCCAGTAGTGGGCGCAGCGACCAGGCCAGATTGACCTCGGTGGCTTCCACGCTGAGTTCGCCCTTTTGCCAACGAATCCATCCAATGTGCCCGCCGTTTTGCAGCGAGCCCTGAACTTCTTTCACCTCCAGTGTCTGGCCCGCAGGCAGCCAGCGTGTGGCCTGGTTCAGTGCCGTGGCCAACGAACTGTCGTGACCGCTCCAGCCCCACAGCCCTGCCACCAGGGTCAGCCCGGCCCCCAGCAAGGCAGCCAAGCTCCATAGGGCGATGCGCAGGGCTTTCATCAAAAGCTGAAACCTACGTTCAAATGCAACCTGAAGCGCTCGACGGCGACGCCATAAGCCACGTCAATCTGCAAGGGACCCACCGGGCTTTTCCAGCGCGCCCCGACGCCCACGCCAACTTTGGCGTGCAACTCGGCGGGTTTGTCGGCCACCGCGCCGGCGTCGATAAATGCGGTGCCTTCCCAGTCGGTCAGGCGGCCATTGCGGGTGATGGGGCGCTGCCACTCCACGCTGCCGATACTTAAATAACGCCCGGCGGTGATTTGGCCGTCGGCCAGCGGCACCCCGATTTCGTGCAGGCCGTAACCGCGCACCGTGTTGTCGCCACCGGTCAAAAA
>NZ_JBAWYV010000072.1:0-17172 GCF_037143375.1 Rhodoferax sp.
ATGTGCGGCTGTGGGAGATGGACCGCTGGATCGTGGCCCTGAAAAATCTGGGCCTGTTTAGCCTCTTGTACGTCGGCGGCTCCATGCTGCTGGGCATGGCACTGGCGATTTTTCTGGACCAGAAAATTCGCGCCGAAGGGTTGTTGCGCACGATCTTTCTGTACCCCATGGCGCTGTCCTTCATTGTGACTGGCACCGCCTGGAAATGGATTTTGAATCCCAGTCTGGGGCTTGAGAAACTGATGCACGACCTCGGTTGGGCCAGTTTCAGCTTTGACTGGCTGGTGCAAAGCGAGACCGCCATTTATTGCGTGGTGATTGCCGGCATCTGGCAGTCGGCCGGGTTTGCCATGGCGCTCTCGCTTGCCGGGCTGCGCGGCATTGACGACAGCATCATCAAGGCGGCGCAAATTGACGGCGCCTCACTGCCGCGCATTTACTGGCGCATTATTTTGCCGATCCTGCGCCCAGTGGTGTTCTCCACCGTGCTGGTGCTCTCGCACTTGTCCATCAAGAGCTTCGATCTGGTCATGGCGCTCACCGCCGGCGGCCCCGGTTATGCGTCGGACGTGCCCGCCACCTTCATGTATGTGATGAGTTTCACCCGTGGCCAGATTGGTCTGGGTGCTGCCAGTGCCACCATGATGCTGGCCACCGTGGCCGCCATCGTGGTTCCTTACCTTTACAGCGAGCTTCGCGCCAAACCCCATGATCGCTAAACACTTGCCCCGTATCGCCATCTACAGCGTGCTGCTGGTGGCTGCCTTCTTCTTTTTGGCGCCGCTCTATGTGATGCTCGCCACGTCCTTCAAGGACGCCGAGCAGATCCGCTCCGGCAATTTGCTGAGCCTGCCCACCTCTCTCAACTTTGAGTCGTGGGGCCTGGCTTGGTCCAGCGCCTGCACCGGGGTTGACTGCCGCGGTTTGAAGCCTTACTTCTGGAACTCTGTGATCATGGCCGTGCCGGCGGTGCTGATTTCGACCGCCTGGGGCGCCATCAACGGCTACGTGCTGAGCATGTGGAAGTTCCGGGGTAGCGAAGTGCTGTTTGGCTTCATGCTGTTCGGCGTCTTCATGCCGTTTCAGGTGGTGCTGCTGCCGATGAGCCAGGTGCTGGGTTTCCTTGGAATATCGAGTTCGCTGACGGGTCTGGTGCTGGTGCACTGCATTGCCGGTTTGGCGGGGACCACGCTGTTTTTCCGCAACTACTACACCGCCATTCCCAAAGAACTGGTGAGTGCGGCGCGCATTGATGGCGCTGGTTTTTGGCGCATCTTTTTCCGCATCGTGGTGCCGATGTCGACGCCGATTCTGATGGTCACTTTGATTTGGCAGTTCACCAATATCTGGAACGACTTTCTGTTTGGTGTGGCCTTCAGTGGCGCCGACAGCAAGCCCATCACCGTGGGCCTGAACAACATGGCCAACACCTCAAGCAGCGTCAAGAGCTACAACGTCGACATGGCGGCTGCCGTGATTGCCGGTCTTCCCACCATGCTGGTCTACGTGCTGGCAGGTCAATATTTCGTTAAAGGTCTCACCGCTGGCGCGGTGAAAGGATAAACAACATGGCAGCTTCACTTCACATCGCCGGTATTCGCAAGGTCTTTGGCAAGGGCGACAAGGCCGTCGAAATTCTCAAGAAAATTGATATCGACGTGGCCCCGGGCGAGTTTTTGATTCTGGTCGGGCCTTCGGGTTGCGGCAAATCGACGCTGCTCAACATCATTGCCGGGCTCGAAGAACCGACCGAAGGCGAGGTGCGCATCAATGGCAAAGACGTCGTTGGCGTAGCCCCGGCCCATCGCGACATCGCCATGGTGTTCCAGAGCTACGCGCTGTACCCGACCATGAGCGTGGCCGACAACATCGGTTTTGCGCTGGAGATGCGCAAGGTGCCCAAAGACGTGCGCACCAAGCGCATTCACGAGGTGGCCGCCATGCTGCAAATCGAGCATTTGCTGGACCGTCGCCCGGCGCAACTATCCGGTGGTCAGCGTCAGCGCGTGGCGATGGGCCGGGCTTTGGCACGCGACCCGCAGCTATTTTTGTTTGACGAGCCGCTGAGTAACCTGGACGCCAAACTGCGCGTCGAGATGCGCGCCGAAATCAAGCGCCTGCACCATGTGAGTGGCATCACCAGCGTTTACGTGACGCACGACCAGATCGAAGCCATGACGCTGGGCAGTCGCATCGCGGTCATGAAGGACGGCATCCTGCAACAAATCGGCACGCCTGACGATATTTACCGACGCCCGGCCAACACCTATGTGGCGGGGTTCATTGGCTCGCCCAATATGAATTTCATAGCGGGTAGCACAGACGGCACGGGGGCTAGCGGTGTATTTCGCTTTGAAGGCGGCTCGCTCGACCTGGGTTGCCCGGCACCTGCCGGTGCCGTCACGCTGGGCCAGCGCCCCGAGCACATCCACCTGGACGCCGATGCGCCCTGGCGCGGTGAAGTGGTGTTGGTAGAGCCCACCGGCGCCGACACCTATGTGGTGGTCAAAACCGCCGTCGGCCTGCTCACGGTGCGCGTGGCGCCCAACACCGTCATCCGGGTTGGGGAGCACACCGGCATGACGGTGAGCAACCGTCACAACAACTGGTTTGACGCCCAGACCGGCGTTCGGATCGATCAATAGACTTGTATATGCTATTGAAAAGAGAGCTGCTAGCGCAGGATGCACCTGCGCTAGAAGCCTATTTGGCTTCTAAATAAATTTCAAAGTCGGTGGCCGACATAGGTCGTGCAAACAGGTAGCCCTGCGCGTAATCGCAACCAGCGGCGGCCAGCAGGTCGCGTTGCTGGGTTGTTTCAACGCCCTCGGCAACCACCTTGATGCCCAGTTCATGGGCCATCACGATGATCGCCTTGCACAAGGCCAGGTTGGTGCCCCCCGGCATCAGGTGACGCACAAACGACTGGTCGATCTTGATGAAGTCGATGTCAAATTTTTGCAGGTACGACAGCGACGAGTAGCCGGTGCCAAAGTCGTCCAGCGAGACGCCAATGCCGGCATCACGCAGTTGCAGCAGTTGTGCGTCTACGCTTGCACTGGCATCCAGCAACAGTCCCTCGGTGATTTCGACCACGATACTTTGCCCTGGCAAGCCCATGGTTTTCAGCTGCTCATACCAAGGCGCCCTGAGTCGGCCACTTTGGTGAAACTGCACCGGGGATTTGTTCACGCTGATCTGAAAATCCGGGTGAATCGTCGTGCGCCATTGCCGTACTTGCTGGGCCGCTTGCTGGAACACCCACTCGCCAATGTCGACGATCAGGCCACTGGCCTCGGCAATCGGAATAAAGTCGGCCGGGCTGACGAGTCCGCGCGTCGGGTGCTGCCAGCGAATCAGCGCTTCGGCCTTGTGCACGGCGCCGGTAGCTAACTCAATGATGGGCTGAAACACCACACGGAACTGCTCCCCCGCCAAGCCGCTGCGCAGGTCGTTGGCCAGGCGCACCCGGGTTTGCGCCGCCTCTTGCAAGGCGGGCGTGAAAAAGCTGAAGCGGTTGCGCCCCGCGCCCTTGGCCACGTACAGGGCCTGGTCCGCGTTCTTGAATAAGTCTTCGATCGCGGTTGCATCGCCGGGGAACAGCGTGATGCCGATACTCGCCGAGACGTAAACCTGCTCATTCCCGAGTTGAAATACGGCCTCCAGCGCCTGCAGCATGTTTTGCAGGATGCGCTCCAGGTGGGCCGTGTCTGAGAGCTCGCTCAGGATCACGGTGAACTCGTCGCCGCCCATGCGGGCTACAGTGTCGGCCTCGCGCACGCAGGACTGAATACGCCGTGCGGCCTGAATCAGCAATCGGTCGCCGCTGTCATGGCCGAAGGTGTCGTTGACTTCCTTGAAGTGGTCGAGGTCAATAAATAGCAGGGCGAGTTGTTGGCCGTCGCGCTTACTTTTCTTGAGATACTGGTTCAACCGATCACGCAGCATGTTGCGATTGGGCAGCCCGGTCAACGGGTCGAAATGGGCCTGATGCCAGATCAATGCTTCAGAGGTTTTGCGATCGGTGATGTCGGTATGGGTGCCGATCATGCGCAGTGGCTTGCCCTGGGCGTCGCGGCTGATGACCATGCCCCGCGACAGCACCCATTTCCATTGGCCTTTTTTGCAAAGCACGCGGTGTTCGTTGTGGTAGGCGGGGGTCAGACCCTCGAAATGGGCTTGGCGGTCGCGCTGCATCTGCGCCAAGTCATCGGGGTGGGTGCGGCTATCGAGATCGTCAGGACGATCATGCAATTCAGTTTCGCTGAAGCCATACATCTCGAGCAGGCGTTTGGAAAAATACTCTTCGCCGCTTTGTACATTCCAGTCCCACACGCCATCGCCGGTGCTCTCCAGGGCCAGCTTCCAGCGCAACTCGTTTTCCTGCAAGGCCGCCTTGGCCAGCACGTAATCGGTCACGTCGGCAAAGGTGCGCACCATGCCCCCATCGGCCAGGGTCTGGGTCTTGATCTCCAGAGTTCGGCCTTCTGGCGTCACCCGCAAATAGTGCGGTGGCGAGACGCCCATGCCGCCCGCCAGCAGGTAGTCGCGTGCCCGTTCATCCACCAGCATGGCGCCGGCTCCAAAGTCATTGCGGGCGATCTGGAACGTGTTCAGTTCCTTCAGCGTGGGACGGGTGGCCAGATAACTCTCGGGAAGGTCCAGCAGCTCACAGACCCGGGGGTTGAACTTGCGCACCCGGCTATCGGGGTCAAACACGATGATGCCCTGACTGATGCTGCTCAGGGTGGTTTGCAGCAGCTGGGATTTGTCTGACATCTTCAGGTTCAACGCACGCAACGCGGTCTCGGCCAGTTTGCGTTCGGTGATGTCGGTATGGGTGCCGATCATGCGCAGCGGGCGGCCCAGCGCATCGCGGCTGACGACACTGCCACTGGAAAAAATCCACTTCCAGGAACCGTCTTTGCAGCGCAGGCGCACATCCATGCCGTAACCGGGCGTGTGCCCTTCGAGGTAGGCCGTGAAGGCGGCGTTCAGCGGCGCGATATCGTCCGGGTGGACACGGGTGATGAACTCCTGGTAACCCTGGTTCAACTCGCCGGCCTGGTAGCCCAGCATTTCTTCCCAGCGAACCGAATGGCTTTGCGCGCCGGTGAGCATGTTCCAGTCCCAGATGCCTTCTCCCGAGCTTTCCAGTGCCAATTTCCAGGGGTTTTCGCTCTCATAGGTGGGTTGATTCAACATGGTGTTCAATTTTTTAAGGGCAGGCTAAGTCGGATCAGCAGGCCTCGGGGTTGGACCGGCAACGCAGTGGCGCTGCCACCATGGCGGCGGGCAATCTCATGAACGATGGCCAGGCCCAAACCGCAGCCACCGGGCAAGGCGCTGGCACGCCAGAAACGCTCAAACACATGGAGCAAGTCGTCAGGGCTCAAGCCGGGCCCGTTGTCTTCGACCTCAATCACGGCCACAGGGCCTTGGCGAGCCACCCGCAAAGTCACCACACTGCCCGGGCCAGCGTACAGCAAGGCGTTGTCGAGCAGGTTGCTCAGCGCCTCGCGCAGCAGGAGCTTTTCACCGTCCAACAGCAGGCTTTCCTCGCCTTCGTAGCCCAGGTCAACGCCGGCAGACAGCGCGCGGGGTGTCCATTCCCGCGCCACCTCGCGCGCCAGTGCGGCCGCGTCAAGGGGCTGAAGGGTGACATCGGCTTCGTTGCGCGCCAGCGAGAGCAGTTGGTGCACGAGGTGCGCGCTGCGCTGCGCACCTGACAGTACCTTGGTCAGACGCTCACGCAGGGCCTGCGGGTCGGTCTCGGCCAGGGCCAGTTCGGTCTGGCTGATCAGGCCCGCCAGCGGCGTGCGCAGCTGGTGGGCGGCGTCGTTTAGAAAGCGTTTTTCCTGGCCCAGACTGCGCCGCACGGCCGACAGCAAGTGGTTGACGGCGCCGGCCAGCGCATGAACTTCCTGCGGGGCCTGTGTCAGCTCAATTGGCGCCAGCGCCGACAGGCTGGACTCCCGGCGGTCACCGAGTTGCGCTTGCAGTCGCTTGAGTGGCCGCAAGCCGCGCGTGATGCCGGCATAGACCAGCACACTGAGCAGGATGCCCAGCAGCAGCAAGGGCGTCAGAATGTCGGTCACCAGACCGGCGGCAATGCGCTGCTGTACAGCCAGGCTTTTGGCTACTTGCACACGCATGCGTTGGGGTGAGGCGGGCTCACCGTAATTGATGTCCAGCAGGGCCACGCGCATCGGTTTGCCATCCATGCTCACGTTGTAAAGCAGGGTTTCGCCGGTGGTGGGGATCGTGTTCAGTTGCGGCGGCGGCAGCTTGCCATTGCCCAGCAAAAAGCTGCCAGGTGGCGAAGACACCATGTAGCTGACCCGGTCTTTTGGGTCTTGTTCTATGATGTCTTGCGCAGCGCGGGGAAAGTCGATCAGCAGGCCCGAGCCCACCGGCTTGACCTGTCGCGCCAGTGACAGCACCGATTGGGTGAGGGACTGGTCCACGCCTTTTTCGGCGTACTGGAGCGCGATGCGGTAGGTCAGGGCGCCGCCCACCAGCCACAGCACCAGTTGCGGCAGCAGCAACCACAGCAGCAACAGGCGTTTGAGCGAGAGGCTGTGGCGTGCGCCCGGGGGCTTCATGGCGCGGTGGTTTCCAACAGGTAGCCCAAGCCGCGCACATTGCGAATCGTCAGGCCAGAATCGGCCAGTTTTCGGCGCAGGCGGTGCACATAGACTTCCAGCGCGTTGGAGACCGCCCCGTCGCCGGGTTCGGATTGCCACACACCCAGCACATCTTCGCGGCTTACCACCTGTCCGGCATGGCTGACCAGCAGCGACAGCAGCGCCCATTCACGGTGCGTCAGCTCCATCGGTTCGTCGTCGAGCCAGGCCTGGGGCTGGGTGGCATCGACCCGCAACCGCTGGGTGGCGCTGGCGGCCAATTCAAGCGAGCCGCCAAAAGCCGGCAGGCGGGCACGGCGCAGCATGGCGCCCAGGCGGGCTTGTAATTCGGCCATGTTGAAGGGTTTGGTGAGGTAGTCGTCGGCCCCGGCATTGAGGCCTTGTACCCGGTCTTCGACACCGTCGCGGGCCGTCAGTATCAACACCGGAAGGGCCGGGAAGCGGCGCCGGAGCCAGCGCAGCACCTCCATGCCACTCACTTTGGGCAGGCCCAAATCCAGGATCACGCCATCAAAACGATGGGCCTCCAGCAGCGATTGGGCCAATTCGCCATCGGCGGCCAGCGTCACGCTGTGACCGGCTTGGGCCAGTTGGGCGCTCAGGCCATCACGCAGCAATTCGTCGTCTTCAACTATCAGCAAACTTGTCATATGAAGAGCATAACCACCAAAGCGCTAAATTTGTGAAAAGCGCCTCAGGTCTGTATGCGTGTTATCCCGCAGTGGGCGGGGCGGGCGGCAGGTTGAGGCGAACCGCCTCGACCCGGGCGGCATGAATCAGTTCGCCTATTTTTGGGCCTGTAGCCCCCGTCGCTATTGCGCTGGAAGCTATTAAATTAGTAGCGACAGACTGAGCTGCCGTCAAGGCGGCCCACAGTCGCGGGCCTTGCGGGTAGGCCGACTCGGCCAGCCCGAGGCGGCCGCGGGCATCGCATTCGCAGGCCAGCAGCACATCGGCAAAACGCTGGGGTTTGCGAAAGGCGTCGCAGCGTTCCAGCAGGCGCACCAGTGCGGCCGGATTGAGGTCGGCGCTGCGGTGAATGTTGCCGTGCTCGCGCGCCACCACGTCGGCCAGTTCGCGGCACTCTACCGGTAGGCGCAGTCGCTCGCACACTTTTTTGAGGATGCGTGCGCTACGCTCTTCGTGGCCAATGTGGCGCGGCAGCACGTCGGCCGGGGTGGTGGCTTTGCCCAGGTCGTGAAACAGGCAGGCCAGGCGCACCGGCAAGGGCGCGTTGAGGCGGGCGCTCATGTCCAACACCATCAGAAGGTGAATGCCGGTGTCTATCTCAGGGTGGTACTCAGCGCGTTGCGGCACGCCCCACAGGGCGTTGACCTCGGGCAGCAGCACCTTGAGCGCGCCGCAGTCGCGCAGCACCTCGAACAGGCGCGAGGGCGTGGCTTCCATCAGGCCCCGGGCCAACTCCTGCCAGACACGCTCGGCCACCAGGTGATCGGCCTCGCCCGTCTGCACCATGTCGCGCATCAGGGTCAAGGTTTCGGGCGCCACGGTGAAGTCATGAAATCGCGCCGCAAACCGGGCCACGCGCAGGATGCGTACCGGGTCTTCCCGAAAGGCCTCGGTGACATGGCGAAACACCTTGTGGGCCAGGTCTTGCCGTCCGCCATAAGGGTCGGACAAAACGCCGGCCGAGTCCCACAGACTGGCGTCCAGCGTCTCATAAGCATTAAATCGACCTCTAGCCCTTATGGGGTATGCGCTAACAGCTATTGAATTAATAGTGAGGTCGCGCCGCGCCAGGTCTTCTTCCAGCGTGACGCTGGGGTCTGCGTGGATGGCAAACCCGTGGTAGCCGGGCGCGGTTTTGCGCTCGGTGCGTGCCAGCGCGTATTCCTCTTTGGTGTACGGGTGAAGAAACACCGGAAAGTCTTTGCCGACTGGCAGGTAGCCTTGCTCAACCATGGCCTCGGGCGTGGCGCCGACTACCACCCAATCGTGGTCCTTGACTTCCAGGCCCAATAACGCATCGCGCACCGCACCGCCCACCAGGTAAATTTGCATGGTGCCGGCTTAGTCCAGGGTCAGGCGGTAGGGTTCTTCAAAATCAAGAAAGTCCTGTTCAGCCTTGGCTTGATCGATCCAGGCCTTGATGCCGGGCAGGGCGCAGAGCCGATCCACGTACGCGGAAATTGCCGGGGGTACCGGCAGCGCATAGGTTTTCAGGCGCATGCAGACGGGTGCAAAGTAGGCGTCGGCAATGCTGAACTCGCCAAACAGGAGGGGTCCGCCATGGGCGTCCAGCGCCTGCGTCCACAGGGCTACCAGTCGGGCAACGTCAGTGCGCACGCCCGCTTGGTCGCGCCAGATCAGGGCGCCGATCTCGGGTAGCGTGGCCTCAATGTTCATGGGGCAGTGGCTGCGCAAGTTGGTAAAACCGGCGTGCATTTCGGCGCACACGCTGCGCGCCCGGGCCCGGGCGGCCTGGTCACGCGGCCACAAGTGGTGGTCGGGAAACTGCTCGGCCAGGTACTCGCAAATCGCCAGCGTGTCCCACACCACCAGTTCACCGTCCACCAGCAAGGGCACCTTGCCGGTGGGTGACAGAGTGCTGAGCGTGGACTTGAAGCAGGAGCCCGCCTCAAACGAGTCAAACCTGACCATGACCTCTTTAAACGGGATGCCAGCCTGGGTTAGCAGCACCCACGGGCGCATCGACCAGGAAGAGTAGTTTTTGTTGCCAATATAAAGTTTCATGATTCAGGGTTCCGTTGTGGGAGTCTCATGTTTTGCCAAAAGCCTTGTACGCGCCATTTCTTCAGCCAGGCAGGGAGTGCTTCAGCCGGCATGGGTCGGGCGATGCCGTAGCCCTGGCCGGTGTTGCAGCCCATCGCCAGCAGGGCGCTGGCGTGCAGTTCGGTTTCAACGCCCTCGGCCACCACGTGGCGACGAAACGAGGCACACAGGCGCACCACGCTCTCCACAATCGCCAGGTCGTCGGGGTCGTCGAGCATGTCGCGCACAAAGCTCTGGTCGATCTTGAGGGTGTCGACCGGCATGCGGCGCAGGTGCACCAGAGAGGAATAGCCGGTACCGAAATCATCCAACGCAAAACGCACGCCCAGTCGGCGGCAAGCCTGCAACACAGAGGAGGTGGCGTCGCGGTCATCGACGGCCGCGCTTTCCAGCAGTTCCAGCTCAACGGCCTGCGGTGGCAGCGTGGGCTGCTCGGCCAGCAGTTGTGCAAGACGCGCCACAAAACCGGCCTGCGCTACTTGGCGCGGCGATACATTGATGCTCATGGACATCGGCAAACCCTGCGCTCGCCAGGCGGCTGCCTGGGCCAGCGCGGTGCGAATCACCCAATCACCCACGGCCAGTTCCAGTGGGTTGCCGTCGAGCGTGTGCAGGAAAAGGGCGGGCGCCAACAGCCCCTGGTCCGGATGCTGCCAGCGGATCAGGGCTTCGACGCCTTGCAGTTCGCCGGTGCGCATGTGGACCTTGGGCTGGTAGTACAGCAGCAGTTCGTCATCCTGCAGGGCTTGGGCCAGGCGCTCCAAAGCGACGCGGCGCACGCCCAACTGGCGGTCGTGTTCGGTGTCATAAAGATGAAAACGGTTCTTGCCAGACTGTTTGGCAATGAACATGGCCTGGTCAGCGTGGCGCAGCAAGGTGTCGGCGTCTGATGGATCTTGCGGGTAGAGCGTGGCGCCAATACTGGCGGACAGGGTGACGTTGGAGCCGTCCAACTGCATCGGGGTGGCAATCGAGGTCAGCATGCGCGTCAGGGCTTGCTGGCATTGCTGCACCGCATTGTTGCCGTCGAGGTCCTGCAGCACCAGCACGAACTCGTCGCCGCCCAAGCGAGCTGCCGTGTCGCCACCACGCAACTGGGTGTGGATGCGATGGGCAATGTCGCGCAGCAAGCGGTCGCCTGCCTCGTGACCGTGCGTGTCGTTGATGAGTTTGAACCCGTCCAGGTCCAGCATCACCGTGGCCATGGCGCTGCCAGTGCGCTGGGTGTGGGACATGGCTTGGTCCAGCCGGTCGGTCAACAGGCGGCGGTTGGGCAGTCCGGTGAGCGGGTCGTAGTTGGCCAGTTGCTCCAGTTGGGTTTGCTGCTCGGCCAGGCTGTCGAGCATGCGATTGAAGCTGCGCGCCACATCACTGGTTTCGTCTTGTCCTTGCAGTTTCACGCGGGCTTCGGTCTGGCCTTGCTGCACTTGTTGGGCTGTGGTGCGGATGGTGTCAAGCCGGGCGGTGAGGCGCCGCGCCATCCAGAGCGCCATCAAGGTGCCGGCCAAAATGGCGGCCAGGGTATAGCCTAAACCCTGCAGTAGCACCGAGCGGCCGGTGGCCTCGTCCGGGGCAGCCCGCAGGCCGACCCGGGCCCAGCCAATGGACCGGGGGCCGGCCAACACCGGCGCCACGGCATCGGTCAGCTCCTGGCTTTGGCTCAGGACCGCCGCACTGCGTTCAGGCAGGGCTTGCAGGGTCGCAATGTCGCCAATGTACTGGCCCACGCGTGTGCTCTCGGTGTGCGCCTGGATGCGCCCGGTGTGGTCCAGCACAATCACATAGGCCACGCCCGAATCAATGGTCTTGAGCTGCACCAGCTCTTGCAGGCCCGCCAGGTCACGCGTCAGCAGGCCGTTGGTGACCGAGAGTGCCAGGCTGTGCGCCAGCGTCTGGGCCGCGCGGGCATGCTGTTGCTGCATGAAAACCTGCTGGCGATGCACCAGGTCGGTCACAAAGAAGCCCATCAGCACGGCGTGCACAGTGGCCACACCCCAGACCAGTTGGCGGCGAACCGAGCCCGTGAACAAACGGCGCAAGGTCACGGCAGGGGTCCAACCTGGGCGATGTAGGTTTTTAAAAAGCCGCCGACCACGTGCCGATAGCGCGCGGTGTCGGCCGGGTTGAAGCGCGGTGTCATCATGCCTTTGAGAATAGCTTGGCCTTCCTCGTGCTCGTGCAGGCCGAGCAGCAACTCACGAATGCGGGCGATGTGGTGGGGGGGTAAGTCAGAGCGCGCCATCAGGGCGTTGTTGATCAGCTCCGGGGTTTGCCAGACCAGGTGCAGCGCGGCCGCTTCCTTGGGGTTGCTTTTCTGAAAATCATTCCAGGGCGACGGCCATGTGACGCCTGCCGCAGCTTGGCCCAGGTAAACATTAAGAATGGCGGACTGGTGCGTGCCCACAAAGCTGCTCTGAATGTCTTGCGGCATCTTCAATCCCTGGTTGGCCAGCCAGACCATCGGCATCATGGCAGCAGCCAGGGCGGTGGGTGCCGGAAAGGCCACGGTCTTGCCCTTGAGCTGCAAGGGGCTGGTGATGCCACTGTCTTTGCGCAATAAAAAAATACCCCTGAAATCGGCACTGTTACCGGCTTCGGCAATCACCTCGTACCCGTTGTCGGCCGCTTTGAGCGCATGGTACGGGTTGGGCAGGATCAGGTGCGGCCCGCGTGATGTGAACTTGTCCTGAAAGTCGGCATAGGAGGTGGACGCTTCCACCTCGAAATGGACCTCCGTCAACTGGCGCCCCAGATAGTCGGTCAGCGGGGTGTAGAGCTGGTGCAGGGTTTGCGGGTTGTGCAGCGGGTGCACCGCCAGTCGGTACACCGGCTTGCCGGCCACCACTGCCGGGGCTGAGGTGTAGATGGGTGCCTTACTTTCTTCACGTGCGTCGCACCCGACCAAGGCGGTCAGCAGGCCCAGTACCAAAGGGCGACGGCGCAGGGTCAAGGCAGGTCCTGGTTAGCGACCAGCTGGCTGGCATCGCGAGGGCCGATGTTGCCCAGTCGCAGCTTGAGCGATTGCGGCTGGCCGGTGATGAGCGCGGCGTAGTTGGTGGTGTTGGAGAGCACTTTTTTCACGTAATCACGCGTTTCTGCAAAAGGCACATTCTCGGCCCAGATGGCGGCCTCCATCACCGGTCCACCGGTGGTGCCGCGCCAGCTGCGGGGGCGGCTGGGGCCGGCGTTGTAGGCGGCGGTGGCCATCGGCATCGAGCCGGCAAAGTCGTCCAGAATCAGCTTGAGGTAGCCGGTGCCGATGGCGATGTTGGTGTCGCGGTCGGTGATCTGGTGCGGTTTGAAGTCGGTCATGCCGATTTTTTTGGCGGTCCATTTCGCAGTAGGGGGCATCACTTGCATCAGTCCCGAAGCGCCCACGCCGGAATGGGCGTCCATCACAAAGCGGCTTTCTTGGCGGATCAGGCCATAAACGTAGGCCGGGTCCAGCCCGATTTTGGTGGCCCGTTGCACCACTGCGTCCTTGAAGGGCATGGGAAAGCGTTGCTCGAAATCGATCTCGATCTTGGTCCGGTCGCTGGTGCTGATGCAGCGGTCCCAGACCTCGTGCTGGCAGGCCAGGTCGGCTGCAGCCATCAGGTCGCGGTCATTCATGCCGCCGCGCTGGTGCAGGTTGGTGCTGTAGTTCCACTCCTTCACGCCCTCGGACCGCAAACCCGCATGGATGGCGTAAAGGCCGCGGTTCAGTCCGGTGTTGAGTCGGGCGCCGTCTTTTTCTTCGGCTGAGAGCGCAACCGGTCTGGCCGGGGTATTGATGCGCTGGCCGAGTTCTTCCAGTGCCAGTTGCTCGTAAAAACCGCGCACGCCGGCAATGCCTTGCAGTAGTTGGGCAGCCTCGGCACGGTCGGCGTCGCCTTTGGCCAGTTTCAGCAGGGCCCGGGCGCGCCAGTAAACCCAGGTGGACTCCTGGCGTACTTCAGGGCTCATGGCGTTGGTGGCCTCCAGCACGGTTTTCCATTGACCCTGGCGCAAGGCGGCGCGCACTTTCCAGCCCAGGTGATCGTTGCTCAACTCGCTGTCCCGGGCTTTGGCAAAGGATTCCATCGCGTCCGGGGTGAGGCGTTGCGCCATTTGCTTGCCGATGACGCCCCAAACCCAGGAACGCTGTTCGGGGTTCAGGTGCACGCTCCAATGGTTTTCAAGCACGCTGGCCGTCAGGTCCGGGTCGTTGGAGGCCATGCGGATCAAGGCCAGTACCACGGCTTCCTTGCCGGTTTTGCCGCCCGCGGTCACGCGTTTGGAGAGGTAGCGCGTCGGGTTGTTGACGATCTCGTCCAGCGGCGCGGCCGCCTCGGGCGAGATGATTTCAGCGGCCATTCGGGCGGCGCGCGGCCGGTTGGCTTCCATCGCCAGGCGCGCCTTGCGCCAGATGTCGGCGTCGGTGAGTTTTTTGGCGCCATAAAGACGGGTGGCCGCCAGGTTGCAGCCGTCGTCAGCGTCTTTTTGCGCGTACCACTCCCGTTTGAGGTTGGCGGACAGGTCTGCACCGGACAGTGTTTGATCTGCAGCGATGGCGTAGCAGCGCACTTCGCGGTCGTCGTTCATGCGAAAGTTGGGCAACTCGGCTGAGAAATTGGCCCAATCGCGCCGCTGGCCCAGCAGTAGCAGCCAGTCATTGCGCAAGCGGTCTTCCTGGTAGGTGCCGGCAAAACGGCTGAAAAAGTCCTGCACTTCCATGGCGGAGGCCGAGTCCAGCCGGGCCCGCAACTCCCAATACGCACCCCACGGCTCCAGCGCATGGCCCCGAACTTGGGGCAGCAAGCTGGTCAGTCGTTTGCGCTCGCCTTTTTTGAAGGCCTGGCTCATTTCAAGAATCACATCGTCTGAGGCGACTTTGCCCGTTGATTTGGATTGGGCGTGTACCGAGGCTGTGGTTGAAAGCATCAAGCTCGCCAACAAGGGAATCGATGTCAAAATGGTTGATAACTGCATGTGAGGATTATGAATAATTCTGATGATCAAAGGGCGCTCGACAAGAAGGCGCTACGCAAATTACTTATAGAGCAACGGCTTAACATGCCAGACCGCCTACAGCGCGCTGACTTGTTACAACGCGTCATGCGAATCTGGCTCGTGGGTCGCCCAGATGCAGTCATCGGCGCCTATTGGCCAATCAAGGGCGAGTTCGACCCACTTCCCGCCTTGCACCGCTGGAAGGAAGACGGCGAACTGCTCGATCAACCCCAGCCTCGCCGTATTGGACTGCCGGTGGTCGATAAAGTTCATAAAACAATGACGTTTCATGCCTGGTATCCCGGTTGTCCGATGGAAGAAGATGCTTATGGCATTCCCAAGCCCAAAGACACCGAAGTGATCGTACCGACCCTGCTATTTGTATCGTGCGTGGGCTATGCCGCAGGCGGGTACCGGCTGGGCTACGGCGGTGGTTTTTATGACCGTATGCTGGCCACACTGGAGCCCCGTCCCGTCACCGTGGGCTTGGGTTTTTCTCAGGGTTTTTTGCCTGATTTCGAGCCCGAGTCGCATGACTTGCCGATGGATGCGATCCTGAATGACTACGGGGTGGTTTGGCCGGTTTAAATCCGGTTGTCGGCGTGGCTTGACTCACTGATTGGCGGAGTGCTGTGGCGCTTTGCGCGCAACAAGCTGGCGCGGGTATACGGTGTGGAGTGTCCCGATAGCATCAGCGACAAGCGCGTCACCAGGTTGTGTGTTTTTGTTGGCGCTGCGTGCACTGGCATCACCAGGAGCCAAACGGTCACCAGCGCCGGCAACACCATCCCCATGACCGCGCGCGGCAAGCCAGCACGGGCTATGGTCGTTACGCTGACTGCACCGCCTAAAAGCAGACCTGCCATCACCTCTGAGACCGAATGCGCTCCGACCTCCAGCCGCGATAGGCCCACCAGCAAGGCCAGTACAAAGCCTGCGCCCACGGCCAGCCGTTGGCCGGTAGTCGAAATATGAGACGCTAGGGTGCCCAGCAGCAGCGGGTAGACGGCGGCGGCAAACATGGCGTGGCCCGAGATGCCGGTGAAGTCCAGTTCAGCGCTGCCAATGCCCCAGCCCATAAACGCCAATTTGCTGGCGGTGGTAATAAGCGCCGCTACCATTAAAAGCACGCCCCACCAGCCCGCCAGCGGCCGTGCCTCGGGTCGCCGAAGCATGGTCAGCATGGCCAGCAGTGCTGCCGGCAACAGGATTTGCATCTCGCCCAAGCGGGTCAGCAGGTGCCAGAACAATAATGAATTTTGGGGATCAGGGCTCATCGCAAAGGGTTTGTGAGTACCAGGCTTCGCTCAGCGCCCGGTCGCCATCAGGGTACGCGCATCGGCCTCGTAGTCTTTCAGCGTTTCAAGTACCTTGAGGCGCTGCGCGGGCGTGGCGCTGTTGTGCAACTTGGCCAGGGTGGCGCAATTTTCCTGGGCGATCTTCTCTATGTAACTTCGGGTGGCCGGGTCGGGCGCGTTCATGGCGCGGCTGAGCAAGTCATGCACCTCGGTCTTGGCGCGCGCAACCCCTGGCATGCCGGGCTGGAGTTGGCGCAGGGTCTGCAGAGCGTCCTGGTGACGGCGTTGCGATTCGTTGTAAGTGATGGCTGCGTCGAAAACAGACGCGGTCACACTGGCGCGCAGAACGGCTAATTGTGGTTCGTCCAGTCGTCCATAAATCAACTCGACCCGGTCCACCCACTGCTTGACACGCCGGGCGTTGCGCTCATCCAGTGTGCCGTCTACCCATTCTTCACGCCATTTCACACTGCGCTTTTCCAACTGTCGCGCCAGATGATCAATCTGATCGGCTTGCAGGGTCGGTGCCACGGCTACGATGGTAGGCGCCAGTTCATAGACCAGCTTTTGGTACCTTGGCATGACGTCGGTGTAGACCTCGCACAATTGCGCCGGCGTGACGTTGTTGGCTGCTAGTCGCTGGAGTTTCCCCAGAATAGTGACGTACGCAGGCAGCTCGTTTTGACGGTGCCAGGCTTGCAGGGTGTTCAGGTCGGCGCGCACCTGGGTGGTTTGCGCAGAATTGAAATCCAGGTAGCTGTCGAGCCACCAATAAGTGATCTCGGGGGCGTTGCTGTAGCCCAGTTTGACGGCGCTGCACCCTGGCAGCACCACCGCCAGCAAGGCCAACAGCGCGCCGATAATATGAAAACGGTGAAATAGTCGAAACAGTGATGGAGAGAAATGAGTCATGGTTGATATTTTAGAAAACTCAAAAGCGCTACCCCCGGTGGACGTGGTGATCATGGCGGCCGGAAAAGGCACGCGCATGAAAAGCAAATTGCCCAAAGTGTTGCATCTTTTAGCCGGGCGTGCCTTGTTGCAGCATGTGGTGGACACCGCCGCTGAGTTGGCCGCCCGTCAGGTGGTCGTGATCACCGGTCATGGTGCTATCGAAGTAGAAGCGGCTCTCGCAGGTAACACGGGGGCTAGAGCCCTATTTGACATAAATTTTGTGCGCCAGGAGCCGCAGCTGGGAACCGGTCATGCGGTGCAGCAGACGGTGCCGGTGTTGAAGGATGATGGCATCGTGGTGGTGCTCTCGGGCGATGTGCCGCTGACCCAAGCCGCCACGTTGCAGCAATTGATTGCGGCCTGCGACGGCACCCGACTGGCGCTGCTGACGCTGGATCTGGCCGATCCCACCGGCTACGGCCGCATCGTGCGCCACGGCGAGGTGGTGCAGGCCATCGTCGAACACAAGGATGCCAGTGCTGCGCAGCGTGAAATTCGTGAAATCTACAGCGGCATCATGGCGGTGCCCGCCGCTCAACTTAAAAAAT
>NZ_JBAWYV010000073.1:0-16987 GCF_037143375.1 Rhodoferax sp.
GCGCTTAGATCATGGTTGCCGGACGCGATTTGGGCACTGGCGGTGGCCACGCCCTCGGAGCCTTGGCGCACAGTCGTCACCACTTGGGCCAGGCTGGTTTGCATGGCCGAGAGCGCATGCAGCACTTGCCCTACTTCGTCCCGGCTGTCCAAATGGATAGGGTGACTCAGATCACCTTGTGCGACAGCATGGGCAACGTCAAGGGCTTCTTTCAAGGAGCGGGAGATGCCGCGGATCAGCAGCAGGCCGAAACCGATGGCAAACAGCACACCGGACACGATGGAGAGAATGGCCCACAAACGCAAAGTCGAATAACGCGCCAAGGCGGCGTTGTACTCAGCTTGTGCGACGTCCAGTTGGAGTTTCATCAGCGCATCAATGCCGGCGCCAACCGGGATGTAGAGCGGGCGAATTTTTTCAATCACCAACCGGTGCGCGGTGGCCGTGTCGTTGGCACGCAAGGCGACCACTGCAGGGCGCAGTCCATCCTGAACGAATAGGGCGCGGTCTTCTGCCAGTTGTTTGGCAATTCTTGCTTCGTCCGTTGTCAGCGCGGTGGCCATGTAGGCGTCCCAGACCTTGGTCACGGTGGCGATGTTGGTGTCAACGGTGGCAGTGTCCTTGGCGATTTCCTCGGGCGTCGGATCAAGCAAACTATTGGCAATGGCCAGACGATTGAGGAGGTTTAGCCGGTTGATGCCCGCAATTTGGCCCACGGCCACGGTGCGATCTTCGTAGACTGTTTTGAGTGCGTCATTGGATTTGCCGATGCCCACCAAGCCAAGGGCGCCGATGCTGATGAGCATCAAGGACAAGAGGCTGATCAAAATGAGCAGGCGCGTCGATATTTTTAGGTTTTTCAAATGATTACTCCCTGTGAAATTTTGCAAAAAGTGGTTCGTTTATTGAAGCGTTGTAGAAATCAAGCCCATCTCGGTACTGCTCATGAGCTTTTCGATATCGAGCAAGATCAGCAGGCGGTTTTGAATGGAGCCGATGGCCAGCAGGTGGTCGCTGCCGATGCTCGAAGAAAACTCGGGCACCGGACGCAGTTGCTCTGAAGTAAAAGTGATAACGTCAGACACCCCGCCTACCACCATGCCCACCACCTGTTTGCCGATGTTGTTCACAAGAGGTGATGAAGATAAGCTGACTGAGGTGATATTCATGGCTAGTGCTCTCTTTGGTGCGGTCTGGTTCACAACGGCCATCTTCTGAATGACTACAAGCATTTTTAAGTCCAGTAGATTTATCGAAAAATCAATAGGCTCGAAAACGATAAAAGTCATTGCGACTGGCGTCAGCAAACTGGTGAGTTGATATTTCTGGGCCTATTAACGCCAACAACACAGGTTAGCCGGTGAGTTTTCACAAGCGAAATAGCGAGGAGACGTAAAGCTGGAGGCGGGTAAGCCAGACGAAGTCTGTGCAGGAAGTGCACTCTTTCTTTGAAAAAAAGAATAAGACCCAACAGTCAAATAATTCAATGCGGCCTTCCCTCCCAAATAGCGGGGTTTTCGTTACGATTTGAAGTGAGGTAGGACTCACAGGAAACGGTTAACGAGACGGGGCGTGGGTCTCAGCACTTAATATATCTCGCGAGTGACTGTTGGCATGTAGGGAGATATCGATAATGTGTGTCGTCAGTTTCAGACAATTGCAAAAATTGAGTTTGAAACAGGTCCTTCACCGTTGCAGGGGCAGCCCAATCTCGGTGCTGGAGTGACGTGATGGCAGAAATAGCCAGTAAAAAAACCGGCAACCTTAGACGGAGTGGAGGACGCCTAAGCGCCCCCCGACACCTCGCCGTAGCGTACTCGAATCACGCTACAACTGACTCTATTTTTACTTGCTCTGGTGTCAGCCAAGTTACGAATAATCAATTGGAGGAAGCTTGCAACATGTGAAATTTAGTATTGACTCACCATCAGCCACCCCCAGAACACCTACTTGCCTGCAGACTGTAACTATTGAGCTTCCCCTGACAGTGCACTCCAGGCGGCATCGGGTTCCCAGGTGGCGGCCCAGGCGGGCAACTGCTCCCCGGGCATGGGACGCGCAATGCCATAGCCCTGCGCAAGCTCGCAGCCTAAGTGCAGCAGTGCGGTGCCGTGCTCCAAGGTTTCCACGCCTTCGGCAATCACCTCGCGCTTGAAGGCTGCCGCCAGGCCGATTACGCCCCGCAAAATGGCCATGTCGTCTGGATCGTCAAGCATGTCGCGAACAAAACTCTGATCCATCTTTAGCGTCGCAACTCGCAGACGTTTGAGGTAGGTAAGGGAGGAATAGCCCGTGCCAAAGTCGTCCAGTGCAAAGGAGACTCCCAGCAGCGCGCAGTTCTCGATCAACTGGGATACTTGAGATATGTCCTCCAACGCACTGGTTTCCAGTATTTCCAGTTCAAGACAGGACGGATCAACCTGCGGATGAAGCGCCAGCATGGCTCGCAGGCGGCTAATAAAGTCCAACTGCTGCAATTGGCGAGCGCCCACATTGACGCTAACCGGAATATCGAATCCAACCGCGCGCCAAGCATCTACCTGCGTCAAGGCCGTGTCAATCACCCATTCACCCATGGCAATCGCCAGTGGATGGTCTTCGATCACAGGCAGAAACATGGCCGGTGGCAGTAGGCCGCGTTCAGGATGCCGCCAGCGGATCAGCGCTTCTGCGCCGACGACTTTGCCCGTGCGCATGTTCACCTTGGGCTGGTAATGCAACACGAACTCATGCTGGCTCAGGGCCAGACGGATGCGCTCGAGACTTTCGTGGTGTATGCGGATACTGCTGTCTTGTTTGGCATCGAAGATCTGATAACGATTCTTGCCGGCCAGCTTGGCCTGATACATGGCCTGGTCAGCTTGGCGCAGCAATTGGTCCGCATCAACGGACTGCGCCTGTGGAAAAAAGGTAACCCCCATGCTGGCTGAAACCTGAAGCGTCAAGTCGCCAAGCAGCACCGGTTGTGCCGACGCAGCGAGCAACCGGTTGAGCATCGGCAAACTGGCGTCCACATCTGCGAGATCCATCAGAATCACGACAAACTCATCACCGCCGATCCGGGCCAAGGTGTCGCCCTCGCGCAGCGCCTTCTTCATACGGCTGGCCAAGGCAACCAACAATTGGTCACCGACTTCGTGCCCGTGTTGATCGTTGACCTTTTTGAAGCCATCTAGGTCAAGATAGATGATCGACATTGTCTGCTCGCGCCTCTCGGCATGCGTCAAGCCTTGTTGGATGCGGTCAGACAGCAGCAAGCGGTTCGGGAGCTTGGTGAGTGCGTCAAAGTGTGCCATGTGCTCAAGTTGGTCTTGATGTTCCCTGATGGCAGTGACGTCAGTGAACAAGGCCACATATTGCTCCGTGATTCCCCCAGCCCCGTAGACCGCGGTGATGGTGAGGGCTTCAACGAACACTTCACCATTTTTGCGTCGATTCCAGACTTCGCCGTACCAGTGCCCTTTCTCGACCAACTCGTGCCACATCGAAGCGTAAAACTCTCTATCCTGATGCCCCGATTGGAGCAGGCGCGGGTTCTTGCCAATCACTTCGTCATGACTGTAGCCCGTGATACGTGTGAAGGCATTGTTGACATTGAGAATTGTGCCGTCTGCCTTGGTGATCATGATGCCTTCGCGGGCATAGGTAAAGACACTGGCCGCCTGGATGTAGCTCTCAGCCTTTTTGCGCTCGGTCACGTCGCGTGCCGCAGCGAACACACCCAGCACCTTACCCGCGTCATCACGGTAAACGCTGGCGTTGTAGAGCACGTCGGTGATCTCGCCCGACGTGTGCCGGATTGCCAGCGGGTAGTCGGTCACAAAGCCCTTGGCAAAGACTTGCTGATAACCTTCGCGCGCCTGCACCGGGTCGGTGAAGTAGTCGGCGAAGTCAGTACCAATCAGTGCTGCGCGAGCGACCCCGGTCGCCTTGACGCTGGCCTCGTTGACATCCGTGATCTTGCCCTCAGCATTGATCGTTACCAGCGGGTCAAGGCTGGCTTCAAGCAGACTGCGCGCGTATTGAGAGGCTTGATTGATGGCTTCTTCGCGTTGTGCCAGGGTATCCATCATGCGATTGATGGTGCCGGCAATTTCCGAAAACTCGTCGGCACCTTCACTCACGATACGGTGCGCTATGTTCCCGTTGGCAACCCGATTTGCACCTTCATGGAGCGCCACGAGGCGCCTGCGAATCAAACCACCGACTTGTGCCGCATTGAACACGATGATGAGCGCCAGCATCAGCGCGAGCGTAATAGAAACCACAATGAGGCGTTGACGAGCCTGCAGCACCTGTCTTTTACTCGAGTCGAGCAGTGCCTCTATTGCGTTGCGAACGTCGGCCGCCTTCAATAGCAACTGACTGTACAGCCTCTTGTCTAGCTCCTCCAACACTTCGCGGTTGGCAGTAGCTGACTTCAAGGACCGGGTGTTGTCAACAACGCGGTGAAAAACTAGCGATGTGTCCTCTATGCTGCGGCGTATCCGTTCCACCGCCTTTTGATCTTCCTCGTCGCTAAATTGCGATTTAGCCAAGCGAAGCAGTTCGTCTGACTGTTTTTTGCTTTCATCCCACTGGATGCGGACTCGATCCTCGCGGTAAAGAAAGTAATGGTCCCTGTAAGTAGCACGGCTAACGAAGTTGTTTTGGATCGATTTTACAAGTTCATCGTTTTTCCTCACCTCTAGATCAACGGAAAAAGTCCAAAATAAAACCGGCAAAAGGACGACTGCGGCGGCGACGGTCGCTGCCGCGCTGAGCCAGAGCCGGGTCGCGATGCGCACAATGGGCCTAGCGGTTCATCTTGACGGCTTCAGGCTTGATCGCCTTGAGACTGTCAGCATGGATGTAGTCCGAGTAGTTGGGCATGACGGTCTTGTCGGTCAGCTTTTTTTTCATGGCCCATCGCGTCTCGTCCTCCAGCGTAATCAGCAGATTCTGGTCCAACCTCACTTGGTAGTTGAAGGCGTTCCACGCTTCCTTGACCAATTCCTTGTCAATCTTGACTGCCGCAGCCATGATGCCCTGCGCCTCCTCTGGGTGTCGCGTCACAATATCTTCGGCCTGGATCAGGGCACGCAAGAAGCGGGAGACGGTTTGAGGGTTTCGCCGCACAAAATCCTGCATGGCAGCGATGTTGAAGGTCTCGGTATAGATTTGCGGGTCGTAAAAGACGACCGCTTGCGCGCCAAGCAGGTGTCTGATCTGGGTTAGCGGATAGTTCCAGGTCGAAACAGCGTCAACTTTCTGGGTCAGCATGGCGTCCTGCATTTCACCGGGTGCGAGGGGAACCGGTGTTATTTGCTGGCGAGTCAAGCCCTGCGCGGTCAAAAAGGAATCAAGAAAGAAGTCCGACGTGGTTCCGGGCGTGAAGCCGACGCGCTTGCCTTTCACATCGGCGGCCAGAACGATGCCTGCGCCGGGTCTCGCCAGCACCGCGTTGTTTTTGCTGCTGGACTCGATGTTGGCAATGACGAAAATCTTGTCACCATTGAGGACACTGAACACGACCGGGGTTTCTGCTACTGTGGCAAAGTCTGCCTTGCCATCCAGAACAGACTGCAGTGCCGCTTTGCCAAAAGAATGAATCAGCGGCTGGACATCAAGCCCCACTTTCGAGAAATAACCCTTGTTTAGCGCAATGTGAACCAGCGTACTTTGCGGCTGGGTCGTGAAGGCCACGGTGATCTTATGGCTGACTTCGGAGCCGGCGGTATCTGTGGCAGATGGCGGCGCTCTATCGCAAGATGTCAGGGAAACAGCACAACAAATTGCAAGAAGCAGTCGCCACATACCATCTCCTTCCAGTGCAGTTAGGTTTCAAATAATAGTAGCCCACTCTGAATTCTTGCGCAACGCAATTTATCTTTAGCGCTTTTCCGCGCTATTGGCAACATGTGGGTTTGGAAACTATTCAGGCGTCGGTGGATCGACTCCTGACGAGTCCAGGGACCGCCGATTGCCCAAACTGGACAAGCAGCCATGCTCAGGAGAACTCGATAGAAACGCCCGGCTCGCGTCGAATGCCTGGTCACGCATTCCAGGTCCACGTTTTTCATTCCTGACTTTCAGCCGGGGGAACTGCCGTGTGAATAGTGCTGCGTTGGCATTACAGCTGAGCGGAACAAATCCAAACTCAGCGAGTGCCGTCTTGATCTTTGTTTTAACGCCCATCATTTAGCGCCATTAACCTTGAAGTTTGACGTTAGTGCGAAGCAAAGCTGCTTTCAATTCGCGACTAGCAGGTTTTGAAACATCCACACTAAGAACAGCCAGTTCAAACGGCGAGCCTGACCTGATGCTGCCTGGCAGAATCTTTTTTAAGGGATTTGCAGTTGGGTACTTGCCTTGATCAGGACACATGCGAATGGAAAATTCGAATTCTTTGAGTACGCCTTTCGCATACAACTCAGCCAATTGTTGAAAGGTTACGAATGCTGAGCGTTTCATGTCTTTGAACCCAGGCTCACGGATGTCACGAACGATCTCGAATTTACCAAAAGTATCACGTTGTGTATTGGTAAACGGATGCAACAAAAAGGTCCCGCGAACCTCCTTCTGATGGGATACCAGCGTGTGCTCGACAGCAATATCAGTTAACAGCATATAGTTTTCCTTTTGAATTAATAAGCCACGGCTTTCCGTCCGAATAGCCAAGCATATGAACTGAATTTTCGCCTTTATCTCCTGTGCCGCCACTTGGTGTGCTGGTCGCAAACCGCTTCCCATTGAGAGCGAAGACCAAAAAAATCACCGGAGGGGCATTGATTACCCAATGAATTGGTTTGAAAAATCCTTATTGGGGGCTATCAGCGCGAAAAATCGCAGAAAATAGGGCTTTAGACAATGAGGTCCTTGTGAATCAATCCATTGCCCATGCTGAACTCATCGCCACTTTCAGGAGGGCGGAGGTAGATGCGGATCACAAATTCGGACTAATCAAAGCTGTTGAAAAAAAAGGGCCCAAGGCCATTCAGACGGCCGTCGAAACCGCTGCAAAAGCAGCTAAACGCAGGGATTCCTATGCAAAGAAGCTCAATGTGCTGGGGGTGAGCTTGTTGCGCGCGTCCTGACCGGTCATGGGGTGCGCAATCCATTGATCGCCGCGCCCGGACCAGCGACAAGGCCAGGACGAGCAACTCCTTTATGCGCTCATAGCCAACGTTGACCAGCCAGAGTTTGACGAGTTCGGCTTTGGGGCTGGGAACGGATTGCCCCAGACATAGAAGGGTTACAGCACTAGCGCAATCGGAGTCGGGGTCGATTTCAAAAAGCAAAGCGCTTGAGCCCCCGGCCTCCACCTCGCCCCCGCCGGGTTAGCGCAAAGGCCACCCTCACCCTAGCCCGCTCCCTGAGGCCCCTGAGGTAGAGGGAAAACCGCCTACAAACTTCACCCTCAAATATCAAATACAACGCCCTGCGCCAGCGGCAGAGCACTGGAGTAGTTCACCGTGTTGGTGGCGCGGCGCATGTAGGCTTTCCAGGCATCGCTACCGGATTCGCGACCACCACCGGTTTCTTTCTCGCCGCCAAAGGCGCCACCAATCTCGGCGCCCGAGGTACCGATGTTGACGTTGGCAATGCCGCAGTCCGAACCCACCGCCGACATAAAAGTTTCAGCCTCGCGCAAATCGGTGGTGAAGATCGCCGACGACAAACCCTGGGGCACCTCGTTGTTCAGGTCAATGGCTTGCGACAGCGTCTGGTACTTGAGCACATACAAAATCGGCGCAAAAGTCTCGTGGCACACCACGCCGGACTGCGCGGGCATTTCGACCAGCGCGGCACGCACGTAATAAGCCGCCGGGTAGCGGTCTTGCAGCACCCGCTCACCACCCAGTACCGAGCCGCCCTCTGCAACTGCTTGCGCCAGTGCCGCCTGCATCGCCTCAAAGGCTTGGCGGTCAATCAGGGGGCCGAGCAAGGTGCCCGCCTCTTGTGGCGAGCCAATTTTGAAACTGGCATAGGCGCTTTTGAGACGGCCCACGAAGTCGCTGTAAACCGATTCATGAACCACCAACCGACGCGCCGTGGTGCAGCGCTGACCGGCCGTGCCCGCCGCTGAAAACGCCACCGCGCGCACCGCCATGTCCAAGTCGGCCGAGGGCGTCACGATGATGGCGTTGTTGCCACCGAGTTCCAGCAGGCTGCGGCCAAAGCGCGCCGCCACTACTTGGCCAACGGCGCGGCCCATGCCCGTGCTACCGGTGGCCGATACCAAGGCCACGCGCGGGTGCGACACCATGGCCTGTCCAACGTCGGCCAGTCCCAACAGCAACTGCGACAAATCACGCGTCAGTTCGGGTTGCCCAAACCGAACGCAGGCGCGTTCAAACAAAGCCTGTACTGCCAGCGCACACAAAGGTGCTTTTTCGGACGGCTTCCACAACACGGTGTCGCCGCACACCAGCGCCAGCGCCGCGTTCCAGGCCCACACCGCCACCGGAAAATTGAAGGCGGTGATGACGCCCACTACGCCCAGTGGCTGCCAGGTTTCCATCATGCGGTGCCCGGGGCGCTCGCTGGCAATCGTCAGGCCGTGCAACTGGCGCGACAAACCCACGGCAAAGTCACAAATATCAATCATCTCCTGCACCTCGCCCAGCCCTTCGGAGCTGACCTTGCCCACCTCCAGCGTGACCAACGCCCCCAGAAGCGGCTTGTGCGTGCGCAACTCCTCGCCGAGCAGACGCACCAGTTCGCCACGTTGCGGAGCCGGGACTTCGCGCCAGCGCAAGAAAGCGGCCTGAGCACGCGCTACCCGGTCAGCCACCTCGGTCAACGTCGTGGTGTGAACCTGTGCGATGACCTGGCCATCGATCGGCGAGAAACTGTGCAACGCGCCGCCCTTGAACGCGTTCGCTTGCACCCCCAAGGAAAGCAACAACTTGTCATTTGTCATAAAAGTTCCAGAATATTTACCGAATTGGCCAACTCTACCTGCTAAAACGGCACTTACAGCACGTCTGGTTGACAATGCAAGCACGCAGGACCCTGTGTTTTCACCATGAACCCAACCGCACCCTCTTCCAACCATCTGCTTCGCATCGCTGCTGAGGCCCAGCTTCTGGGCGCCCCACAAGCCCAAACCCATCCGGCCGAAGAGTTGTTGCATGAACTCCAAGTGCACCAGATTGAACTGGAGATGCAAAACGAGGAGCTGCGCCGGGCCCACCTCGATCTCGACACCGAGCGGGCGCGCTACTTTGACCTGTATGACCTGGCCCCGGTGGGCTACATCACCGTGAGTGAACACGGGTTGGTCGTGCAAGCCAACTTCACCGCCAGCACCCTGCTGGGGCTGAACCGGGGTGCGCTGCTCAAACAAGCCTTCAGCCGTTTCATCGTGGCAGAAGATGCCGACACCTTTTATCTGCTGCGCAAAAAAATACTGATCAATCCTGCGCCTCAATCCTGCGAACTGCGCATGATCAAAGTGCCAGATCAACAGGTCTGGCTGCATCTAAACGTCACCTGTGCCCGGGATGAAGCGGGCCCCCCCGAACTGCGCATTGCCCTGAGCGACATTTCCGAACGCAAGCAGGTCGAGGCCGCGCTGATTGAAAGCGAAGCCTTAAGCCTGGCCATCCTTAACTCCGTTACCCCCGAGATTGCGGTGCTGGACCGCAACGGGGTCATTCTGGCGGCGAATGAAACCTGGCGGCGTTTTTCAATGGAAAACAGCCTGGTACCCGGTCATCCGGCGGCCTACACCGAGGTCGGTGCCAATTACCTGTCCGTTTGCGCGAGCAGCACCGGCGTGGGCAGTGATGAAGCCTTGAACACGCGCCAGGGTGTGCTGGCCGTGCTGGACGGCAGCCTGCCGGTCTTCACGCTCGAATACCCTTGCCACTCGCCCCAGGAACAGCGCTGGTTCAGCATGAGCGTGACGCCGCTGGGTCCGAATCGCCGCGGGGTCGTGATCTCGCACACCAACGTCACGCAAATCCACCTGCAGGAGGAACTGCGACTGCACAATGAAGCCCTGCACCGCAAAGCCTTGGTGCGCGAGGTGCACCACCGCATCAAGAACAACCTCCAGGGCATCACGGGCCTCTTGAGCCAGTTTGCCAAGATCTACCCCGAAACCGCCGAACCCATCACGCAAGCCATTAGCCAGGTGCAAGGCATCTCGGTCATCCATGGCTTGCAAGGGTGCAGCAACACCTCGTCAGTGCGGCTCAGCGAACTGACCCAAGCGATTGCAAGGGATGCCGAAATACTTTGGCAAACACCGTTCACCGTCAAGATTCCAGAAGAATGGCGCGACCACCTTGTTGCCGAAAAAGAAGCCGTCCCCATCGCTCTTATTCTTAACGAACTGCTGCTCAACGCTGTGAAACACGGCGGCAAAGCGCATGGCCATGTTCGTGTCACACTACAAGACGCCAACCGGGAGTCGATTCACATCTGCATCACCAACGCCGGACGGCTCCAAATCGACAGCCCACCCCTTGATGTCATCCACAGCGGCTTGAAGTTAATCACAGCCCTGATGCCACCCAACGGTGCCCACATCAACCGGGAGCAGCTGGGCGACGAAGTTGTCACCGTTTTGACGCTGGCGCCCCCCGTAATTTTTCTTGAAACTTGAGGACCAGCATGACCACCACCAAAGTACCCGACGCACCCATTCCAGACAAGCAACTGCTGATCGTGGACGACGACCGACTGGTCCTCGCCATGGTGGCCAGTGGTCTGTTTGAAGCAGGCTACAAGGTGACCACGGCCGAGTCTGCCGAAGACGCTGAAGCCTGGCTGGCCAGTGGCGAGCGGCCCGACCTGGCGATACTCGATGTGCGCATGCCTGGCCAAGGCGGCTTGTACCTGGCACAACGTCTGCGAGAACTTGACCACATTCCCTTCATGATGCTGAGCGCCTACAGCGACCCCGACATCGTCGAACAGGCCACTTCGTGCGGCGCGCTCGGCTATGCCATCAAGCCGATGGACATCGTGCAGTTGATTCCGGCCATTGAAACCGCCCTGGCCCGCGCCAATGAAATCCACGACTTGCGGGAGACCCGCAAACACCTGCAAGCAGGCCTCGACAGCGAGCGCGATATCAGCATTGCCATCGGCATCACCATGATGCAACACCGCCTGAAACGCAACGATGCGTTTGACATGCTGCGCAAAACTGCGCGCAGTCGTCGCTGCAAACTGGCTGCTCTTGCCACGGAAGTGATTGAAGCAGGCGATAAATTCAACTTCTCAGGTCATTAATGATATTTTTGATTTGATATTTATCAATCCAACACGTTTCATGTAGAATTTTTGTATGAACTTGCCGGCCCCCGCCCCTGGCTCAAGCTATTAAGGCCCTGACCTCGCCTCGTTAAACCCTCTGCGTGCAACGGTTGCACGTCGCGGAAAGTAACGAAAAGCTCCTTCTGTGGGCTTTTAAACGTGTGTCTAAACGGGTCGATGAATTTCTTTCCCCTCTGATCAAACAGCTTTTTGCGCCTGTTTATTCCCACGTTCGTTGTCACAAAAAACAATTGAACTGGAGGCGTTGTCTTGAACAACTTGAAAATTGGCATTCGTCTGGGCTTGGCTTTCTGCGCTGTTCTATTGATCACAGCACTCATCGCGCTCATTGGCATTCTGCGTTTAGGCGCACTCAAAGAGACCAACCAGGAGATCGCCACCACCGAAATGGAGCGAAGCTTCCTGGCCCAGAACTGGTCAGCCAATATTGCGCAAAACTGGCTTCAGGCGAAATCCGCCCTCAAAACATCTGACATGGCGTATGCCGAGACACTCCAGAGCGAGATGGCTGAGGTCACCCGAAAAACCGCCGGCCTCCAAAAAAAACTGGAGTCCCTGATTCAGGACGACAAGGGCAAGGAACTGATGGCTGAAGTTGCCCGGCAGCGAGCACTTTACATTGGCATTCGCAACGGACTGTTTTCAAAAAAGAAAGCCGGTGCAGACATCGCCGATGCAGCCGACCGTGAACTTCGCCCCCAGGCTGAGAGTTACATGGCCTCACTGGCCAAAGTTGTTGCGCATTCGTCCGAGAGGCTGAATCTGGTTCAAGCCCAATCCACGGCCATGGTCACCAGCAGCCAATGGACACTCGGCTTGGCCACTCTCGCGTGCATGGTGCTGGGCATGCTGCTGGCCTATTTAACGACCCAATCCATCACAAAGCCCATCCAGCAGGCCATGCTGGCGGCCGAAGCCATCAGCAGCGGAGATCTTGCCACCCCACTACTCAGTCAGGGTCAAGATGAGGCGGCGCGTTTGCTTCAAGCACTGTCCGACATGCAGGTCAGTTTGGCTCGTGTCGTGGGAGAGGTTCGCGATGGCTCGGAATCCGTGGCTACCGCTTCAGCCGAAATCGCGCAAGGCAACCACGACTTAAGCGCCCGCACCGAAGCACAAGCCAGTGCACTGGAGCAAACAGCCGCCTCCATGGAACAGCTCAGCGCCACAGTTAAGCAAAATGCCGACAGCGCCCATGAGGCCAACCAGTTGGCGATGGCTGCCAGCAGCAACGCCGTACAAGGGGGTCAAGTGGTCGCCTTGGTCGTTGAGACCATGAAAGGCATCAACAGCAGCTCCAAAAAAATTGTTGACATCATTCAGGTGATTGAAGGTATTGCCTTCCAGACCAACATCCTGGCGCTCAATGCGGCAGTGGAAGCCGCACGCGCCGGGGACCAGGGGCGCGGCTTTGCCGTGGTGGCCAGCGAAGTGCGCTCCCTGGCCGGTCGCTCAGCCGAAGCGGCCAAGGAGATCAAGAATCTCATCAACGCCAGCGTAGCGCAGGTTGAAGACGGTACGGCCCTGGTGGACCAGGCCGGCGCCACCATGACGGATGTGGTTGGCGGCATCAAACGCGTGACCGACCTGATGGGCGAGATCAGCGCGGCCAGCCGTGAGCAAAGCCTGGGCGTTGAGCAAGTCGGTGAGGCCGTCACGCAAATGGATCAGGTCACGCAACAAAACGCCGCTTTGGTCGAGGAAATGGCCGCCGCCGCCAGCAGCCTGAAATCGCAGGCGCACGACCTGGTGAACACGGTGGCCGTGTTCAAACTCAGAACTTGGCTGACAGTATGAAAGTGAAAGCGCTTGGGAGCACCACCAACGCCAAAAGCAACTCCTTTCCTGAAAACTTCATCATGATTAAATCTCCTATCCAGGACGACTCTGAGAAGCTCATTTCCGAGCTCATTGACGCCTTGGATGACATGCGCGACAAACTGCTCAACTACTCCTTAATGATCAAGGATGCGCCTCTTGTGGTGGATTCTGAGACGCGCAGGCCGAAGGATGACTTTGGCACGGGGACCTCTTCGTCAGCCTATCTCAAGAACCATCATTACCACTGAGCAACTGGATTTTGGCGCCAGCACATCTGCGAGGTTAACAAGACTGGTTGCTTTAACCTGCCAAGGTTATGGCAGAAGTTTTCAGGCTACCGACGTGGGCAGCCTGATGGGCCCCGAACTGGATGTCGCCTGAAAGCTGGCCACCTTCCTCGATCACCAGCTTGCCGTAACTCACCTTGCCGGTGACTTTGCCGGTGGCGTAGATGATCAACTTCTGACGCACGGTCAGGTTGCCATCAAAATGGCCGTGAATCTCGGCAATATCAATCTCTGCAGAGCCTTTGAAGGCGCCTTGTTCTGAAATCTGGATGACCCGCGAGTCCATCGTGGCCTCCACCATTCCTTCAACTACCAGCGTGTCGCAATCGGTTATTTCCACGCCTTTTAACTTGATGTTTGGGCCTACCGTTAGCTTGCTACCCGTCTCCTTGACCTGGGTGCTGGCAGCCACTGGTTCTACCGGGGCGGGGCTGGCAACAGTCGGATTGGCAACAGGGGCGGTTGACGGGTAATTACGGGTATTCATAGCGTTAGAAACGGGTCGTGGCGGTGTAGGTTCGGCTTCGCGTTTGGAAAAGAAATGAGGTGAAATGGCCATGAAGTCTCCTAAAAAAGCCGATGGTATCGGCCATCGGTTTTGCTGTCGCCACGAAGAATGAAAAAGCCGTAACAGGATGAAATTTGACCCTTTGGGGCCGGGCATTGTGGTTTTCCACCATATCGTTTACCACCATAGTATTTTTTTAAACAGTCTTTACATTTCAAATTAAGCAGGCAACCGTTCTGCAGGGAAAGTCTCAACTTACCGATTGGAAGCACCCTATGAAACTCTCGAAACTACTTATTGGTCTACTGGTGAGCTGTGCCGCATTGAGCGCCAGCGCCCAAACCGTTATCAAGTTCAGCCACGTCGTGGCGCTCGACACACCCAAGGGCAAGGCCGCTGAGTTTTTTGCCAAAAAGGCTGCCGAGTTGACAAAGGGAAAGGTCAAGGTTGAGGTCTACGCCAACAGCGCCCTCTACAAAGACAAGGAAGAAATCGAAGCCCTGCAAATTGGCGCGGTGCAAATGCTGGCGCCTTCGCTGGCCAAGTTTGGACCCCTGGGCGTGAAAGAGTTTGAGGCGTTTGACTTGCCTTTCATCTTTGATGACACAGCCGACCTGCACCGCATCACCCAAGGCGCAGTAGGCGCGAGCCTGCTGGCCAAACTGGAGCCCAAAGGCATCAAGGGCCTGGCGTACTGGGACAACGGTTTCAAGTCTTTCTCGGCCAATACGCCACTCAAGTCGGTGGCTGATTTCAAGGGCAAGAAGTTCCGCATCCAGTCCTCCAAGGTGCTGGAAGAAGAGATTCGCTCCGTGGGCGGCATTGCACAGGTGATGGCGTTCTCGGAGGTGTACCAGGCGCTGCAAACCGGCGTGGTAGATGGCACCGAGAACCCGATCTCCAACTTCTATACCCAGAAGATGCACGAGGTGCAAAAGCACCTATCCCTCACCAACCACGGCTACCTCGGCTACGCGGTGATCGTCAACAAGAAGTTCTGGGATGGGCTGCCTGCTGACGTGCGCGCCCAGTTGGAGCAAGCCATGAAGGAAGCCACCGTGTTTGCCAACAAGATTGCACAGGAAGAGAACGACAAGTCGCTGGCCGGTGTGAAGCAAAGCGGCAAGACCATCGTTTACCAACCGACCCCGGAAGAGCGCCTGGCCATCAAGAAAGCCATGGTCTCGGTGCACACCAAGATGGCTGACCGAGTAGGCAAGGAAACCTTGCAAACGATCTACAAGGAAACGGGCTTCGACCCCGCCAAGCTCTAAGCCTGACTGACGCACACCGCAACATGAATCACTCTCTGCTGGAGTTCAAATCATGAAAATCTTGGATCACCTGGAAGAGTGGATCGTCACCTTCCTGATGGGCGCGGCGACGCTGATCATCTTTGTCGCGGTGTTGCACCGCTACGCCGCCGGTCTGGCGATTCCGGGCGTGCAAGACTGGCTCCTGTCGCTCTCGTTTAGCTGGGCGCAGGAGCTGACCATCATCATGTTTGTCTGGATGGCCAAGTTTGGCGCAGCTTATGGCGTGCGCACCGGCATCCACGTCGGCGTCGATGTGCTGATCAACCGGCTGAGCGACAAAATGCGCCGCAAGTTCATCATCTTTGGCTTGCTGGCAGGCGCCTTGTTTACCGGCATTGTGGCCACGCTGGGTGCCCGCTTTGTCTGGGAAAACGGTGCGCACTATGCGTTCCTGCATTTGACGGGACTGCCGCTGGACGGCATCCCTGAAGGGCCGACGACCCCCGACCTGGAATGGCCAACCTGGATGGTTTACAGCGCCATTCCGCTGGGCACCAGCTTGATGTGTTTCCGTTTCTTGCAAGTGATGGTCAACTTTTTGAAAACCGGCGAGCTGCCGCACCACGACCACGGCCATGTCGATGGTCTGGAAGTTGATGTGGCCCACGTTGAAGTGAACCCCTATTCGATGGGTGACAACCTGCACCCCACCCAACTGCAGAACAAAGACGGAGGTGCGAAATGAATGCGGCCATCATCTTTATTCTGCTGCTGACGCTCATGCTCACGGGCATGCCGATCTCGATTTCGCTCGGCCTCACGGTACTGACCTTTTTGTTTGGTTTTACCGAGGTGCCGCTGGAGTCGGTGGCACTGAAGCTGTTTACCGGTATCGAGAAGTTCGAGATCATGGCGATTCCGTTCTTCATTTTGGCGGGCAACTTTTTGACCCACGGCGGCGTGGCGCGGCGCATGATCAACTTTGCCTCCAGCATGGTTGGTCACTGGTACGGCGGTCTTGGTCTAGCCGGGGTGCTGGGTTGCGCGCTGTTCGCCGCAGTGTCGGGCTCCTCGCCCGCGACCGTGGTGGCGATTGGCTCTATCTTGCTGCCCGCCATGACCAAGGCCGGCTTCCCCAAAAGCTTTGGTGCAGGCGTCATCACCACCTCGGGCGCGTTGGGTATTTTGATCCCGCCCTCCATCGTGATGGTGATGTACTCGGTGGCCACCAACACCTCGGTCGGTGCCCTGTTCATGGCGGGTGTGGTGCCGGGCATTGCCTTGGCCGCCACCTTGGGCGGCGTGACCTGGTACCGCGCCCGCAAATTTGGTTATCCGCGCTTGCCCAAAGCGACCTGGGCGGAACGTATCAAGGCGTTTCGGGCATCGGCCTGGGGCTTGCTGCTGATCGTGATCGTGATGGGCGGCATCTACACCGGCCTGTTCACGCCGACTGAAGCGGCGGCGATGAGTGCCGTCTATGCCTTCTTTGTAGCGGTGTTTGTCTACAAGGATATGAGCCTCAAAGACGTGCCCAAGGTGCTACTGAACTCTGCAAATATGTCGGCCATGCTGCTCTACATCATCACCAACGCGGTGCTGTTCAGCTTCATCATGACGAATGAGAACATTCCGCAGGCGCTGGCCGACTGGATGCTGGGCAATGGTCTGGGCATGATCACCTTCCTGCTGGCCACCAACGTGATTCTGCTGCTGGCGGGCAACTTCATGGAGCCCTCTTCCATCGTGCTGATCTTCGCGCCGATTTTGTTCCCGGTGGCGATGAAGCTGGGCATCGACCCGGTGCACTTCGGCATCATCATGGTGGTCAACATGGAGGT
>NZ_JBAWYV010000074.1:0-16928 GCF_037143375.1 Rhodoferax sp.
GAGACTTCACTGAACCACAAATGGAGCCAGGTAGGCACCCGGTTGTGCCACCAGTCAAGGAACACAATGCCCCCCACCAATCCGCACAGCCCCAGAATGAGCACGGCCTCCGCCAGCAGTTGGGGGCTGGGGCGCGGGGTGCGGTTGGTGGCAGTGGGCCACCACACCAGAATCAGGGGCGTCACCAGGACAATGCCCAAGGTTTCTCCCATCCAAATGTTTATGAGCGAGTTCAGGTAGGTGTTGTGGCTCAAATCACCGGCGAACAGCAAACTGGTGCTGACGATCAGCGCGCTCGCCGCTGCGCCTACAAAACCGCCCAACCCCATTTGCAGCAGGTCTTTCAGTTTCGGTAAGTGCGTGTCAAAGGTGCTCGAGCGCTGAATGAGCCACGCGCCCAGCAGGGGCGATAGCGCCACGCCCGCAGCCTTGGCTGAGGCCAGCCAGAGCAGGTCGCCCGTGAGCAGGTTGGTAACCAGTGCGCCTGCTGCGACAGCGCCCGCATAGCGCTTGCCGCCGAGGAGCAAGGCAGCCAGTGCCAAGCCGCTGGCGAGGGAAAAAATGTTGCCTTCGCCTTCGAGCGAAAAATAGGAGAGCACCATCCGCGATGCCAAACCGTAAAGCAAGGCCACGCCAAGCAGCTTTAATAGTTCAGTCGGACGCCAGGGTGAGGGGGTTTTATTCATCAGACTTCAGGGGCGAGGAAGGCCTCCATTATGGCGCTGAGCAGAGAGGAAATGAGTGCTGAAAAAGGGGAAATCCCGTTTATCATTCTTAACTAAGATCAAGGGAAAATTCTGATGACGTTCGACCCCTATGCGCCTGACCTCGCACCCGCCACGCGCAGCCCATCGGTCCTGCTTTGGGTGCTGGCGCCGTTGTCGATCGCGTTGCTGGGTTCGCTGCCTTTGTGGCTGTCCGGCGCTTGGGTGCCCTGGGTGTCCTGGCTGGGGGTCAGCCTGCTGGCGGCGGGATCCATCGGTGGCTTGCTCATGCAGTGGCAGGCCACGCACCAACAGCTTGAGGACGCGCAAAACCAGGCTGAGGCGCAGGCCCACGATGCCCAGCAAGAACTCGCGAGCCTGTTGCAGGATGTGCTGCCGGCCTGGCAGTTTCATGTGGACCTGGTGAAAAGCCAGACAGAAGGCGCCATTCTTCAACTCACCTCCAGTTTTTCATCGGTGCTGGAGCAGTTTGACCTGGCTGGTATTGGCGGTGGCGTGAGCCACGCGGGCCTGGACATCAATGCGGACAATGCCATTGGCTTGCTCGACTTGTGCGAGCGCGAGTTGCAGCCGGTGGTCTTGTCCCTGACCAGCGTGATCGAGGGCAAAGATGTATTGTTGATGAACATTCGCAATCTGGCCCGTGAAACGATGGAGTTGCAGGAAATGGCGGCCGAGGTGCGCAGCATCGCCGCGCAGACCAACCTGTTGGCGCTGAATGCCGCGATTGAGGCGGCGCGGGCCGGTGAGTCCGGCCGCGGCTTTGCCGTGGTGGCGGCCGAGGTGCGCATGCTGTCGCAGCGCTCGGCTGAAACCGGCAAGCGCATTGGCGAGCGGGTTCTGAAGGTGGGCTCCATCATGACCGCCACCCTCGCCAACGCCGAAGAAGCCACCGTGCATGACAAGCACGCGGTGGCACTGTCGGGTGAGTTGGTAGAGCACGTGCTCGGCCATGTGCGCAAACTCGGCGAGTCGGCCGACGGCATGCACAAGCATGGCATTGTGGTGCGGCGGGAAGTCGAAAAACAACTGGTAGCGCTGCAATTTCAGGACCGGGTTTCGCAAATTCTGGATGGGGTGCATGGCAACATCGATAATATGCAGCACACCCTGGCGCAGATCGATACCGATCCGCTGCCAACGTCTGACGAATGGTTGGAGGCCTTGAACAAGTCCTCCAACATGAAGGACCAACATTACCAACGTAACTCACGGTGATCGCCATGCCTCTGACTGCTTCTTCCAAAAAAAAATCCGCGCCCGTGGCTCGCAACGAACTCAAGGTTTTGCTGGTGGACGACGACTCGTTCCAGTTGGAAATGATCTCTGAAGTGCTGAAAAGTTTGGGCATCACAGACATCACGCTGGCCAGCAGCGGCGCCCAGGCGCTGCAAACCATGGCCGGCAGGCCGCAACCATTTCACCTGCTGGTGATGGACCTGCACATGCCGGGCATGGATGGGTTTCAGTTCATGGAGTCGGTCGCCAAAACCGGCTACCAGGGCGCCTTGATCATTGTCTCGGGCCAAAGCGCCGATGTGATGCGCGCTGCGTCGCTGGTGGCAGAACTGCGGCGCTTCACGCTGCTGGGCTCGGTGCCCAAACCGGTGGGTCGGTCAGCCTTGTCGGCCCTGATTTCAAAACTCGCCTGATCGCTATTTAATTTATAGCTACTTGCGCAGGTAGTACGGGGGCTAGAGCCCTATTTGATTAATATTTAGACTGCCGCGCCAAGGGTGCAAAAACGCGCCAATATCTCCTGAAGCTCGGTGGCTTTCATGGGCTTGGCCAAGTGCTCGTCCATGCCAGCTTGCCGGCAGGCGTCGCGGTCGGATTCCATGGCATTGGCGGTGACCGCGATGATCGGCACATGCCGGTCGGCCGGTTCCAGCGCACGGATCAGGGTGGTGGCTTCCAGGCCACCCATCACTGGCATTTGCATGTCCATCAGCACAATGTCCCAGTGTTGGGTTGGGAATAAATCGACGGCTTCTTGGCCATTCTCAGCGGTCACCACGGTGTGGCCCCATTTTTCCAGCAGCAAGGTCGACAACATCTGGTTCACCGGGTTGTCTTCGACCAGCAGGACATGCAGTGGGCGCAGAGCCAGTGCGGTTTGCGGTGTTTCCGGTGCGGGCGCCTGCTCGGGCATGACGCCGCGGCCCATCCGCACGGTGAAGTGAAATGTGCTGCCGACGCCCGGGCTACTTTCTACCCAGATGCGCCCGCCCATCAGCGCCACCAGCCGGGTGCTGATGGTCAGCCCCAGGCCGGTGCCGCCAAAGCGGCGCGTGGTCGAGTTGTCGGCCTGGCTGAAAGCCTCAAAAATGCCTTGCTGCTTGTCAAGCGGGATGCCAATGCCGGTGTCGCGCACTGACAGGTGAACCTCAAACGCCTCTTCGCCGACAGGCGTGCTTTGAACCTGAACCGTGACGCTGCCTTTGGCGGTGAACTTGATGGCGTTGTCGCACAGGTTGGTGAGAATCTGGCGAATGCGACCGAAGTCGCCCAGCACGTGATCGGGCAGGTCAGGGGCGAGTTGGATGATGAGGGCCAGGCCTTTTTGCGTGGCGCGCGCACCAATCGGGGTGAGGATGTCGGTGAGGGTGCTGGCGAGTGGGAAATCAACCGCTTCGATGTGCAGCTTGCCGGCCTCGATTTTCGAAAAATCCAGAATATCGTTGAGGATCACCATCAGCGACTCGGCCGAGCTTTGGACCGTGGTGAGGTAAGCGCGCTGCTCTTCGTCGAGGTCAGTGTCGAGTGCCAGCTCGGTCATGCCGATGACACCATTCATGGGAGTGCGAATTTCGTGGCTCATGTTGGCCAGAAAATCGCTCTTGGCCCGGTTGGCCGCTTCGGCCTTGGCGGTGGCGAGCTGCAAGGAGAGCTCCATGTCCTTGATGGCCGTGATGTCGGTGCGGATGCCGATGTACTGCTGGGGCAAGCCGTTGGCACCCGTCAGGGGCACGATGGTGGCATCAACCCAGTAGTGCGTGCCATCTTTCTTGCGATTTTTGACTTCGCTGCGCCAGACCTTGCCCTGGGTGATGGTGTGCCATAACTCGGCATAGAGTTCCGGGGGATGAAAGCCTGACTTGACGATGCGGTGGTTGGCACCCAGCAGTTCTTCGCGTGAGTAGCCGCTGATCTGGCAAAACCGGTCGTTGGCGTAGGTGATGTTTCCGTCCAGATCGGTGATGCTGACGATGGCGTGCTGGTCCAGCGCAAATTTTTGGCTGCTGAGGTCTTTGTTTTGGGTGAAGAGTCGCTCCGACACAATGTTCAAGGCGTTGCCCAGCGCCTCAATTTCAGCCGTTCCATGCGCCACCCGGATTTTGGCGCCCAAGTCATGGTCGAGCTCGCTCGCGAACGTGGTGGCCGCCCGCAGCGCCCGCATCGGCGGTCGCAGCAACAGCTTCAATAAAAGCAATGTGGCGCTGATGGCCAGCACGATGACCAACAGCGCTTGTGTCCAGATGTCCAGCGCAATCTGATTGAAGCCGTCGAGCCGGTAGCTCACCCGCACCCAGCCGAGCGGCCTGCCGCTGGCCACCACGGGATGCCAGGCCGAAATCTTTCCTTCATTGCCCACCAGAAAATCACGCATGGTGGCGGTGGTGTCGTGCGACTCCACCAGGGTGACTGGTTTCAAGACGCTTGGCAGCGGCAGTTTGACGGTGCTGAAGCGTGGCGACCACAAGCCCTTCTGGTTCACGACTTCGCTCAGTGGTTTGCCGGTTAAATCAGCCACCAGAACTGAATAAATACCCGGTACGGTGGCGGTCTGGACGGTGATGGTTTCGATGCTCGCCAGGTCTTCTGTGATCAGGAAGTAGGCGTTGATGGTGGCCAGGTTTTGTGCCAGCGCGGCCATTTGCGCCGAGATGGTGGCGCGGGCCTGGTCGGTTTGTTGCTTGGCGGTGTAGGCGCCATAGCCCAGGATCGAGGTCACCAGACAAGCGGCGGTCAGCAGCATCAGCTGGCGCTCCAGGCTGCGGGGGCGCCAGTTGTTAAACAGGCGAATGAGTACGCTAATCAGTCGACCCTGACTCATGCCGACAACATCAGTTCACCGCAGACCCGGGCCCGGCCTGCATTTTTGGCTATGTAGAGCTGGACATCGGCCTGGGCCAGCAAGGCGCTGGCGTCGCCCGGGGTGTCGCCAGTTCGGCCCGACACGCCCAGGCTGATGGTGACCACCGCCGCCGCATCGGAGTTGGCATGGGGGATGTTCTTCTCGCGAATACGCTGCTCCAACTCAATCGCCAGTGCCATGGCGTCATGAAACTCGGTCTCGGGCAGGATGCAGGCAAATTCTTCGCCACCATAGCGCGCGACCAGGTCGGCGGGGCGGCGCAGGCCTTCTTTCAAGGTGGTGGCAATCTGGCGCAGACAGTCGTCCCCGGCCTGGTGGCCGTAGTAGTCGTTGAAACGCTTGAAATAATCCACGTCCAGCATGATCAGGGACAGTGGGGACTGGTTGCGCACCGAACGGGCCATTTCCATGGCGAATTGCTGGTCAAAATAGCGCCGGTTGTAGACACCGGTCAGACCGTCCAGAAACACCAGGCGGCGCATCACATCGGACTGTAGTTTCAGGGTGATGTGGGTCTTGACCCGGGCCCGCACCACAGCCGGGTTGACCGGCTTGGAAATGAAATCCACCGCGCCAACGCTGAGGCCCCGGGTTTCCTGAATGGCATCGGTGTAGGCCGTGACAAAAATAACCGGAATATCGCGCGTGGTTTCATCGGCCTTGAGCCGGGTGCAGACCTCAAAACCGTCCATGCCGGGCATCACGATGTCGAGCAGCACGAGGTCGGGCGGGTTGTCTTTGCACAGGGCCAGCGCCTGGGCGCCACTGGTGGCCATGAAGACCTGAAAATCGGCCGAAAAAATCTGGTACATCACCTGGATGTTGATCGGCTGGTCGTCCACCACCAGCAATTTGGGCTGGCCGCGGGTGCCGTCCAACAGATTGGCAATGGGGGCGTCGACGTAAAGCATGGTCAGGGCTATCGGCTTAGTTTCTGGATCAAGGACTCACATTGAACCACAGCCTGCGCAAAGTCGAAAGTGACCATGGCGGCATTCAAGGCTATGAATTCATCAGGGGCGATCTGCGCCAGCGCGTTGTCGAGTTGCGCATGGACGTCCACGGCGCGCATGTTGGCACGCTTGAGCAGGGTTTGCAGTTCGCGCAGCTGTGCCACGGTGTGGGGTTGGTCCAACTCGGTAGGGGCTGGGGCGAGGTGCACCGGTCCTGACGCTTGAACAAGTTGGCGGGCGATTGTGCCCATGCTGCGCATGGTGTTGGCAACGGCTTCGCGAAAGTGGGCGTGCAGCTCGCTTTGCTTGAGAGCGGCTTCGGCATTCACGCCTTTGACAAGACTCTCTGCTTCCCGGGCCACCGTGGCCAATGGGCTGGCGCCGACCGTGGCCGAGAGTCCTTTGAGGGTGTGCAGCAGGCGGGCGGCCCCGGCCAGGTCACTATTGCGCAGCAGCAGGTCGAGTTGGTCCGGCAGGCGGGCAATTTCGCTGAGGTATTCCTGCAGGATGCGGGCGTACAAATCGGTGTTGCCACCCAGACGCTCCAGCGCGCCCACCACGTCAATGCCTTCCGGGGTGGCGGTCACGGTTGCGGCGGTTGGTGTCACCGGGCCCTGGACTGGCGTGACCACCGGGGCACCCGCCGTGGAGTGGGTGATGGTTTGCAGTAACTTGATCAACTGCGGCAAGTTGAAAGGCTTGCCTACGTGGTCGTTCATGCCCGCGGCCAGACAGGCTTCGCGGTCGGAGGCCATGGCGTTGGCCGTCATGGCGATGATGGGCAGCTGGGTTAGCCCCAGTTCCGTGCGAATGGCGCGGGTGGCTTCGAAGCCATCCATCACCGGCATCTGCAGGTCCATCAGCACCGCATCAAACGGGGGATTCGCGGCTGCAACGGCCGCAACACCCAGTTGGCCGTTGGCCGCAATTTCAATCAGTGCCCCTTCGTTGCTGAGGAGTTCCTCGGCCACTTGCTGGTTGATCATGTTGTCTTCAACCACCAGCAGGCGCATACCTTCAAGGCGGCGCTGGGTGACGGTGGGAACTTTGATGACCTGATCTTGCTCATCGGCAGCCAGTTCCGTGGCGGGCAGTGTCAGGGTGAAGTAAAACGTACTGCCTTGGCCCAGCACGCTGTCGACGGCCAGTTCGCCGCCCATCAGCGTGACCAGTTGGCGGGAGATGGACAGCCCCAGGCCAGTGCCACCAAAGCGCCGGGTCGTGGAGGCCTCGGCTTGAGAGAAGCCGGTAAAAATATGCGCCAGCTTGTCGGCGGCAATGCCGATGCCACTGTCCTTGACCGAAAAACGCAAGGTGGTGTCGGCGTCCGTCCGAGCCAGTTGCCGGATTTGAATGACCACCTCGCCCTTTTCGGTGAATTTGATGGCATTGCCGCTCAGGTTGATGAGCACTTGCTGCAGGCGCATGGCATCGCCCACCAGGGCTTGAGGTGCCGCGGGATCGATGTCAAAACGCAGGGACACCGGTTTGTTGTCGACATTGGCCGAAACGATGACGGAGAGGTCGCGTATCAGGCGGTCGACCCGGAATGGTTGCAGGTCGAGTTCCATCTTGGCGGCGTCCATCTTGGAGAAATCCAGGATGTCATTTAACAAGCCCAGAAGCGACTTGGCGGCCCCTTCGGTTTTGCTGGCGTAGTCGAGTTGTCGGGGCGTCAGTTCGGTGTTTTGCAACAGCTTGAGCATGCCCAGAATGGCATTCATGGGGGTGCGAATTTCGTGGCTCATGTTGGCCAGGAACTGGCTCTTGGCGGTGGTGGCCGCTTCAGCGGCCTGCATGGCGGTTTGCAGCCAGTTTTCGTAGTCTTTTTCGGTGCTGATGTCGTGGCTGATGCCCAGATAACCGGTGCGCATGCCGTTGGCATCGGTCAGCGGGGTGATGACCAGTGCCGCCAAAAAACGACTGCCATTTTTGCGGACTTGGGTCCACTCGGATTTTTTGCCGAGCATCGATTCATGAATGATGACATCGGCCTCGGCCACCGGGGTGCCGAGTTCGAGCGTCATTTCGAGCGCGCGGGTCTTGATTTCGTCGGGGTCGGCAAACAGCGCGGTGCTGTGGATGCCCACCACTTCTGCTGCGGTGTAGCCCAGCATGCGCTCGGCGCCGGTGTTGAAGAGCGTGATGGTGCGGTCGAGCCCGGTGGTGATGACGGCCACTTCGGAGGCCGCGTCCAGTACCGACTGCAGCATGGCGGTGGTGCGCGCGGTCTCGGCGGCTGCGAGTTTTTGGGCCGAGATGTCCAGGTGGGTGCCCGACATCCACTCCGGTTTGCCATCGGCGGTCCAGGAGGTCACCTTGCCCCGGTCCTGAATCCAGACCCAATGGCCGTCGCGGTGGCGCATCCGGATTTCGCATTCGTAGTAGCCCAGCGCGCCTTCAATGTGCCGGGCCAGCAGGGCTTCTGCCGTTTTCAGGTCGTCAGGGTGACACTTCTCAAACCAGACCGCCACGCTGACCGGACTCAGTTCAGGCAGGGCGTAGCCAATGATGTCGGCCCAGCGCTCATTGATGACGAGCGCATCGGTTTGCACATTCCACTCCCAGGTGCCGGTGCGGGTGCCGATGATGATGTTGTTCAGGCGCTCGCGTTCATTGGCCAGTTCCAGTTGTGCAGCGCGGGCTTGCGTGATGTCGGTACGGATGGAGATGTATTTCTCGATGCCGTTGTCGTCAAAGAATGGTGAGATGACGCTGTCGACCCAGTACAGGGAGCCGTTCTTGGCGCGATTGCACACCACACCGCGCCAGACGTAACCGTTGGAGATGGTCTTCCACATCTTGTCCCAAAACGGAGCAGGTTGGGCGTCAGACTTGAGGATGCGGTGGTTTTGCCCCATCAGTTCTTCGCGGCTGTACCCACTGGTGATGCAAAAAAGGTCGTTGGCATAGATGATGTTGCCGGCCGGATTGGAGATAGACACGATCGAGTGCAGGTCAATGGCCTCCATCAGGGACTGGGATTCGCGGATGGCACGGTTCAATTGCTCGTTGTTGGCTTTTTGGGCGCTCAACAGGCGGCCCAGGTCAGCGTTCATGGACTGCGCCATGTTTTCAGCGCGAGCGCGCCCGATCAGCAGCAACCAGACAATGAAAGCCAGCAGCAAGCTCAGAGCGATACCGCCAGCCCCGACCAGCAACGGCGTGCTGGTGCTGCGTTCGGCATCAAACCCGGCACTGCTGCCCGAGCGCAGTGTCAGCAGACGCCCGCCAATGATCAGGCCCCTGACATCCTGGAAGCTGCGTTCGTTCAGGAAATTGGCTGGTGTCCGCGATTTGGCCGGGTCGTCGAAAGCGGGGGGCGACGAAAAAACCAGGCTCTCAGGGGAGGCCGTGGCACCGTCAAAAATTTCAAAATCGACGTCACCGTGGGTGATGGCCAAGGTGTTGTGCAGCAGTTCGCTGGCGATCAGGGGCGAGTAAAACAGCCCGACAAGCAGTTCGCGTCGGGTCTGGGGCGTGTCTGGTGTGGTGCCATCGGGGAACACCGGCACCAGGTAAAGAAAACCCGGCTCCTTTTCGCCAGCCTGCACCAGCGAAAGGGCGCCAGAGAGGCTGGGCGCACCGCTTGCGATGGCGCGTTCAACGGCCTCGCGGCGTACCGGCTCAGAACCCATGTCCAGCCCGATGGCGGACTCGTTGCCGGCCAGAGGTTCGAGGTATTTAACAACGTACAAATCGTCGGCATTGCCTTTGGTCTTGACGCTGAAAAACGGAGATTTGTCATTCTTCTCGGCCGCCTCAAAGCGGGCCAGGTCGGGTCGCATCACGCGTTCTATATAGCCAAAGCCGCGGATGCCAGGGAATTCTGTGGCGATGTCACGCGTCATCACATAGGCGCGAAAGTTATCGCGTTTCATCTCGCTGGAGGCGCGTGTGCTGGCCTGCGCGCCAATGGCTCCTCGAATGCCATAGAGTGGTTGGCGGAACTGGGTTTGCACAGCAGCTTCTAAATTGTCAACGTACAGGTTGAAGGCCAGCAAAGCCGAATCACGCAGGTTTTCGCGTGTGACGTGCAGGCTGTAGACCGTGAGCGACAACCCGGCCACCAACATGACGAGGGCAGATAGCAAGGGCTTCCAACCATATTTCAAGGGGCTAATGTCGTGTTTTAAGCGCATGGACTCAGGGTGTCTTTGTCGTCGATTTAGAAGCTGGATTATCAGCGGCATTTTCATACGGCGTTAGCGGTTGGAAAGCTGTTACTGCCATGTAACTGCTTCCATGTGAAAATGCGAAACTTAATTACAAGGAGACACTTACATGACCCGTCGCGCAACCAAAATCGTCGCCACTCTTGGCCCCGCCTCCAGTGACCCCGCCGTGCTGGAGCAGATGATTCGCGCCGGTGTCAATGTGGTTCGCCTGAATTTCAGCCATGGCAAGGCGCAAGACCATATCGACCGGGCGCGCATGGTGCGCGAAGTGGCGAGCCGGGTCGGTCGCGAGGTCGCCATCATGGCCGACCTGCAGGGGCCCAAAATTCGGGTTGGCAAGTTTGCCGACGGCAGCATCATGCTGGTGCCCGGTCAGAAGTTTGTGCTCGACGCTGCCCGCACCGAACTGGGTGACATCGACGCCGTCGGGCTCGATTACAAGGCGCTGCCGCGCGAGGTCAAGGCTGGCGATGTGCTGCTGCTCAACGACGGGCTGATCGTCATCACGGTGGACTCGGTCCGGGGTGAGCAGGTCTACACCACGGTCAAGCTCGGTGGCGAGTTGTCGAACAACAAAGGCATCAACAAACAGGGCGGTGGCTTGACGGCACCCGCACTGACCGCCAAGGACATGGACGATATCCGTACCGCCATGAGTTTCCAGGCCGACTACGTGGCCGTGAGTTTCCCCAAGAATGCGATCGACATGGAACTGGCGCGCCAGTTGTGCAACGTGGCTGCGGCCGAATACGGCCACAAGCCGGGCCTGATCGCCAAGATCGAGCGGGCCGAGGCGATCCCGAAACTGCTGGAAATTTTGATGGCCAGCGACGGCATCATGGTGGCGCGGGGCGATCTGGCGGTTGAGGTTGGCAATGCGGCGGTGCCCGCCTTGCAAAAACGAATGATCAAACTGGCCCGTGAAAATGACAAGTTCGTGATCACCGCCACGCAGATGATGGAGTCCATGATTACCAACCCGGTGCCGACCCGCGCCGAGGTGAGCGATGTGGCCAACGCGGTGCTGGATGGCACCGATGCCGTGATGTTGTCGGCCGAGACCGCCGCCGGTAAATTCCCGCTGGAAACCGTGGTCGAGATGGCCAATATTTGCCATGCGGCCGAAGGGCACGCCGACTTTGAACTGGAAGCCGATTTCACCGGCAAGACCTTCAAGCGCATTGATCAGTCGATTGCCATGGGCGCGCTGTTTACCGCGCACCACTTGGGCGCCAAGGCGATTGTGGCCATGACCGACAGTGGCTCCACGGCCTTGTGGATGAGTCGTCACCTGATTCAGGTGCCGATTTACGCGCTCACCTCCAAAGTGGCAACGCAGCGCAAGATGGCGATTTACCGCAATGTGCGCCCGCTCTTCATTGACACCAGTGCCGTTCGTGACACGGCACTGTCCGAGGTCGAGAACCACCTGAAAAACCGGGGCATTGTTCAAACGGGTGATATCTACGCCATTACCTGCGGGGAACCGATGGGCGCGCCCGGCGGCACCAATATGCTTAAGATTTGTCAGGTCTCCTGAGTTTTCTGAGGGGTAAAATTCGCCGATCGGTACAAGTTACCAAGCGGTTACCAACTCTGAAGGGATATCAAATGGCTCTCGTTTCAATGCGCGAACTTCTGGACCACGCTGCCGTCAATGGCTACGGCATTCCAGCTTTTAATGTCAATAACCTGGAGCAGGTGCAGGCCGTCATGGCCGCCGCTGATGAAGTCGGCGCGCCGGTCATCCTGCAAGCCAGTGCGGGTGCCCGCAAGTACGCGGGTGAGTCGTTCATCAAGCACCTGATTCAGGCGGCGGTTGAGGCCTACCCACACATTCCGCTGGTAATGCACCAGGATCACGGTCAAAACGTGGACGTCTGCCAGGGCGCCATCAACCTGGGCTTCAGCTCGGTGATGATGGACGGCTCCCTGATGGCGGACGGCAAAACCATTGCCAGCTACGAGTACAACGTCGAAGTCACCCGCAAGGTGGTCGACATGGCCCACGCCACTGGCGTGACGGTCGAAGGCGAACTGGGCTGCCTGGGCTCGCTGGAGACCATGAAGGGCGACAAGGAAGACGGCCATGGCACCGATGCCACCATGACCCGCGAGCAAATGCTGACTGACCCCGAGCAAGCGGCTGACTTTGTCAAGCGCACCCAACTGGACGCGCTGGCGATTGCCATCGGCACCAGCCACGGCGCGTACAAATTCACGCGCAAGCCCACAGGCGACATTCTGGCGATTGACCGCGTGATGGAAATCAACAAGCGCATTCCCAATACCCATCTGGTGATGCACGGTTCTTCCAGCGTGCCGCAAGACTTGTTGGCCATCATCCGCGAGTTCGGCGGCAACATGAAAGAAACCTACGGCGTGCCGGTGGAAGAAATTCAAAAAGCCATCAAGTTCGGCGTGCGCAAGATCAACATCGACACCGACATCCGCCTGGCCATGACCGCGGCCGTGCGCCAATACATGTTCCAGAACCCTGACAAGTTCGACATGCGCGACTGGCTCAAGCCCGCCCGCGAAGCTGCCATGCGCATTTGCAAGCAGCGCTACATGGAGTTTGGTTGTGAAGGCCAGGGTTCCAAGATCAAGACCCACACCCTGTTTGAGGTGGCTGGCAAATATGCCCGCGGCGAGTTGGCGCAAGTCGTCCAATAGAACTTTCTAATTGCGATAATCAAGGCCCGTTGCTGGTGACGCCACCGCTTCGGGCCTTTTTAGTTTTTAAGCTGTCCCTGCACTGAGTACCCCGATATGACGACTGCCCTTCACACCTCCATGCTCACCTCTCTGCCCCTGCTGGCGCGCGGCAAGGTGCGCGACAACTACGCGGTGGGCGACGACCGCATCCTGATGGTGGCGAGCGACCGCCTGAGCGCGTTTGACGTCATCATGGGCGAACCCATCCCCGGCAAGGGCGTGCTGCTGACGCAAATGGCCCTGTTCTGGTTTGAAAAACTTGGCCCCAAGGGTTTGAATATTTGCCCGATCCACCTCACCGGCGAAACGCCCGAGAGTGCCGTGACGCCGGCCGAAGTGCCGCAGGTGGTGGGCCGCTCCATGCTGGTCAAGCGCCTGAAGCCGCTGCCGGTGGAAGCCGTGGTGCGCGGCTACTTGGCGGGGAGTGGTTGGGCCGAGTACCAGCACAACCAGGCCGTGTGTGGCGTGCAGTTGCCACCCGGCTTGAAGAACGCTTCCAAATTGCCCGAGCCCATTTACACCCCCGCCGCCAAGGCAGCGGTCGGCGACCATGACGAAAACATCACCTTCGAGCAAACCGTGGCCATGATCGGCCTCGACCTGGCCACCCGCATTCGCGACCTCAGCATTGCCATTTACAAGGCGGCTGCCGAGTTTGCGCTGACCAAAGGCATCATCATTGCCGACACCAAGTTCGAGTTTGGTCTGGACGCCGACGGCACACTGACGCTGATGGACGAAGTGCTCACCCCCGATTCCTCGCGGTTTTGGCCCGCTGAGAGCTACCAGGAAGGCACCAACCCGCCTAGCTACGACAAGCAATTTGTGCGCGACTGGCTGGAGCAGGCGCAGGTGGACGGCAAGCCCTGGAGCAAAACGCCGCCCGCGCCGCGCGTGCCCAACGAGGTCATCACCAAAACGGCCGCCAAGTACCAGGAAGCGCTGGAGCGCCTGACAGGCTGACACATTCACAGACACAGCACTGCCATGCGAACCCGGCTTTCCTATATTCCCATCAGTGACGCCCAAGAGGGCATGGTGCTGGGCGCGCCGCTCAGTGTGGTGTACCGGGGCATGCTGAGCCTCACTTTCCCGGATGGCCACGCGCTCACCGAAGAAAATTTGCACCAGCTCAGCGCCCATTTCGCCGAGTTCATGTGCATTGAGCTGCCAGATGAACGTTCTGACGAGCAGGTGGCAGTTGATGCGGCGGCTTCGGCTAACCGTGTGATGGAAATTTTTAACGGTGTTGACTTGAGTAACCCCACCATGGCAAGCTTGTTTGATCAAGTGCTGCTCTACCGGAGCGCATGATGGCCGCTATGACGATTTCTCGTGAAGAGGTCATTCTGCACAGCACTAAGCTGCCCAGTTTTCCGCGTTTTGTCACCGATATTCTGGCCGCGCTGGATGACCCCGAAGGTTCGATCACCGTACTGGCGAACTGCGTCATCCGCGACCCGGTCATCACGGCGCGCGTGCTTTCGATGGCCAATATAGCCTCTGCGCGCGGGCGGTACGCCGGTGAAATCAGTGACGTGTACACCGCTATTTCACTCATCGGCATGGGCCAGGTGCGCCAGATCACGCTGGTGAGTTGCTTGGGTGCGTTTGTCGGTGGCGTGGCCGTACAAGGCATGCCCACCACGTTCTGGAAGCACTGCGTGGCCGTGGGCGTGTGCTGTGAAGAAGTGGCGTTGCACATCTCGGCGCCCGTTTCTTCTGATGCCGCGCTGGTGGCCGGCCTGCTGCATGACATCGGTCAGCTCTGGTTTTACACCTTCAACCCCGAACTGTATAAAAAATGCTGGCATCAGGCGCTGACGCAGGCCGTCAGCATCGAAGAGGTCGAGCAGGATTATTTTGGCGTCAACCACTCTACGGTGGGTGCCTGGTTGGCGGAACACTGGACCTTGCCAACGGGCATTGTGGCGGCCATTCGCGGCCACCATGTGCCAGACAGTGCGCCGGGCGACACGCTGGTGGCCATGGTGCATGTGGCTGAAGTGCTGGCCAATGCGTTGGACCTGGGGGGGCGCGACGAGAACCGCGTCACCTACATTTCAACCGCAGCCTGTGAGCTACTTGAGCTGACTTGGGATGAAAAAATTCGACCGCTGTTTGGGCGCATCGAAGGGCGCAGCCGGCACGCCAATGGTTTTTTCCCGGCTGAGCCCAAACACTGAATTAACTCAGAATCACGCTGCTCAGGCGGCGGCGGTAGGTGGCCACGGTCGGGTCTGCCGGCGGAATCTGACCATCGGCAACCTTGACCTTGGGGGGCTCGATGATGTCCAGAATGGCGATGAAGGTCTTGCGCGCCAGGTCGTCAGCCCAGCTTTTGTCGCGCATCAAAATCTCTAGCAACTCGTCCATGGCGCCAACCCAGTTTTGCGCCGCCATCAGGGTTTGAGCTTTGGCAAAGCGGGTGTCGAAATCGCGCTTGTTTAACGCTATTTTTTCATCAAAACTGGCTGTAGCCCCCGTCAAGTCTGCGCGATCCGCTGCAAAATCTATAGCATTCATCCAGCGCTGCAAGGAATCGAATTTGCGCACATGCGCGGCTTTGGCAATGACCGGGGCAAACGCCACCTTGCCATCGTCATCGCGACCCGCCAGCAGCAAGTGCTTGATGTAGTCAAAGCGGGCGTCTTCGTCGTCCGGGTTTTTCAGAACCGCCTGGTGCAAGGCCTCTTCGATCGCCACCGGATCATCGGCGGCGGGCGCGTCGCTGACCTCGACGCTCGTCACTTCGGCTTCCAGCACGTCACCGGCGGGCAGGTGTTTGTCCAGGAATTCCTTGATCTGGCCCTCGGGCAACGCGCCCGTGAAACCGTCGACCGGTTTGCCCTGGTACATCAGCACGCAGGTCGGAATGCTGCGAATGCCAAAGGCCTGGCTCAGTTCCTGCTGCTCGTCCGAGTCGATCTTGACCAGCTTGAAGCGCCCGGCGTAAGCGGTCTCGATTTTTTCGAGCAGCGGGCCAATCACCTTGCAGGGGCCGCACCAGGGGGCCCAGAAGTCCACCAGCACCGGGGTGTGCATCGAGGCGTCAACCACCTCGGCATCAAAGTTTTCAACCGTTACGTTCATCATTTTTAGTCGCTCTGGGTAGTTCAGTAAAATTCAACTTTTGATCACTTGCGGGACAGACCGCCGCTGGCGAAGCGTATCGCACTGGCAAGCTCTGTCCACAACACTATGAACATTCAAATCGGCGTCGTCATGGGTTCCAGTTCCGACTGGGACACCATGCAACATGCAGTCCACATTCTCCAACAGTTTGGTATCACACATGATGCGCGTGTGGTCTCTGCCCACCGTATGCCGGATGATATGTTTGCCTATGCCGAGGCCGCTGTCGGTCGCGGCCTGAAAGCCATCATCGCCGGCGCCGGAGGTGCCGCCCATTTGCCCGGCATGCTGGCCGCCAAAACCACCGTGCCTGTGCTGGGGGTGCCAGTGGCCTCCAAGCATCTCTCGGGGGTAGATTCGTTGCACAGCATTGTGCAAATGCCCAAAGGCATCCCGGTGGCGACCTTCGCCATTGGTGCCGCCGGTGCGGCCAACGCTGCGCTGTTTGCGGTGGCCATGCTGGCCAATGAAGACCCGGCCCTGCGTGCCAAACTCGACGAATTTCGCGCCGCGCAAACCAACATCGCCCGGGGCATGACGCTGCCCCCGCTGCTATGAGCCGCCAAACTCTGCTACCGGGCGCGGCCGTCAGCCGCCAGCAAACCACGCTCGGCGTGATGGGCGGTGGCCAACTCGGGCGCATGTTTGTGCAGGCGGCGCAAGCCATGGGTTACTTCACCGTGGTGCTCGACCCCGATGTGATCAGCCCGGCCGGCTTGGTCAGCCACTACCACATTCAGTCTGATTACCTCGACGAACAAGGCTTGGCGCAGCTGATGCAGCGCTGCGCCGCTATCACCACCGAGTTTGAAAACGTGCCCGCACCCGCCCTGATGACGCTGGGCTCGGCCCGGCCGGTGGCGCCGAGCGCTGAGGCGGTTGGCATTGCGCAAGACCGGGTCAAAGAAAAAGCGCATTTTGTACGCTGCGGCGTGCCGTGCGCGCCTTACACGGTGATCTCGTCGGCCGAGCAACTGGATGGCGTGCCGGACGATTTGTTGCCCGGCATCCTGAAAACGGCCCGCATGGGTTACGACGGCAAAGGCCAGTTTCGCGTCACCACACGGGATGAGTTGGCCGCGGCTTGGGCACAACTCAAGCACGTCACCTGCGTGCTGGA
>NZ_JBAWYV010000075.1:0-16692 GCF_037143375.1 Rhodoferax sp.
GGTGGTTTTAGCTCAGGTGGTGGTGGTAACTTTGGAGGCGGTGGCGCCTCAGGGGGCTGTTGATGTGGAAACGCGTTAAAAGAGTTCTGAAACACCAGTGGGTGGACAAAGCTGATTTAAATCGAGCCATGCCTGCCGATCTTTTGAAACGGTTGCAAGCCAAAATCGCAGTCAGCGAACAGCAGCATTCTGGCGAAATCCAAATCTACGCAGAAGCCGGGTTGCCACTGGCTGATCTCTGGCGCCAAGTTTCCACACCTCAACTCATACGCCAGCGCGCTCTTGCTATTTTTAGTAAAACACAGGTTTGGGACACGGCCAATAACAATGGCGTGCTGATCTATCTGTTGCTTGCTGAGCATGCCATTGAGATAGTGGCTGACCGAGGACTGAGCCAATGGGTAGATCCTGGCGAATGGCAACGCATGGTGACTCGAATGAGCAAAGCCTTTCAAAAAGGTCAATTTGAAGAAGGTTTAACGCAAGCGATCAATGAAGTGTCCACGCTGTTGACCACCTATTTCCCGTTAAAAGAGGGTGCGTTCAACCCCAATGAATTAACGGATCAGCCCGTATTGGGCTAGATTTTTTCACCCACCATCGTTCAGCAGCACAAAATAAAAGCCCTGATCTTTGCAGAGCAGGGCTTTGAAATTGACTGTCTCAGGTCGTAACCCGGGCAGCCTGGATTCCTTCTTATTTTTTCTGACGGAACTTGCGCAGCGCAGAAATTTGAGCGGCCATCACGAACAATTCGGATTGAGCGCGTGCGATGTCAAGATCACCCTTGGCGTTCTTGAGCGCATCTTCAGCAAGCGCTTTGGCCGCATTGGCTTTTTCATCGTCCAGGTCTTTACCGCGAATAGCGGTATCTGACAATACCGTGACGCAGTTAGGCTGAACTTCAAGCAGGCCACCGGCCACAAAGATAAATTCTTCGCTACCGTCGGCTAATTCAATACGCACTGAACCGGCCTTGATGCGCGTGATCAGGGGCGTGTGGCGCGGAAAAATGCCGAGTTCACCAGCTTCACCAGGCAGGGCAACAAAACGTGCCTCGCCTGAGAAGATGTTCTCTTCAGCACTGACCACATCTACGTGGATGGTGTTCATGGTTTTCCTAATCAGTCGGGGACAGTGACTTGCGGTTTAAGCGCTTGAAACTGCCCCTTATGGTTAATTACATTTTTTTGGCTTTTTCGAACGCTTCGTCGATCGTGCCAACCATGTAGAACGCTTGCTCAGGCAGGTGATCGCACTCGCCGGCAACAATCATCTTGAAGCCGCGGATGGTTTCAGCCAAGCTCACGTATTTACCAGGTGAACCGGTGAACACTTCAGCCACGTGGAACGGCTGAGACAGGAAACGCTGGATTTTACGGGCGCGAGCCACAGCCAGTTTGTCTTCAGGAGCCAACTCGTCCATGCCCAAAATCGCAATAATGTCGCGCAACTCTTTGTAGCGTTGCAGCGTACCTTGCACAGCACGGGCGGTTTCGTAATGGTCGGTACCGACCACTAACGGATCCAACTGACGGCTGGTGGAATCCAGAGGATCCACAGCGGGGTAAATACCCAGCGATGCAATGTCACGGCTCAACACAACGGTTGAATCCAAGTGAGCGAAGGTCGTAGCTGGCGATGGATCGGTCAAGTCATCCGCAGGAACGTAAACGGCCTGGATGGAAGTGATGGAACCCACTTTGGTCGACGTGATACGTTCTTGCAAACGGCCCATTTCTTCAGCCAGCGTAGGCTGATAGCCCACAGCGGAAGGCATACGACCCAACAGCGCGGACACTTCGGTACCGGCCAAGGTAAAGCGATAGATGTTGTCCACGAAGAACAGCACGTCTTTACCTTCATCACGGAAAGATTCCGCAATGGTCAGACCGGTCAAGGCCACGCGCAAACGATTGCCTGGAGGCTCGTTCATCTGACCGTAGACCATCGCAACCTTGGAGTCTTCGAGGCTCTCAAGATTCACAACGCCAGAGTCGGCCATTTCGTGATAGAAGTCATTACCTTCACGAGTACGCTCGCCCACACCCGCAAACACGGACAAGCCGCTGTGCGCCTTGGCAATATTGTTGATGAGTTCCATCATGTTCACGGTCTTGCCCACACCCGCGCCGCCGAACAAGCCGACTTTGCCGCCCTTGGCAAACGGACAGATCAAGTCAATCACCTTGATGCCGGTTTCCAGCAGCTCTTGAGAAGGATTCAATTCGTCGTAGCTTGGGGCTTTACGGTGAATGGAAGCGGTTTGTGTCGATGCAACCGGACCACGCTCATCAATTGGCGCGCCCAGCACGTCCATGATGCGGCCCAGTGTGGCTTTGCCCACGGGAACCATGATGGTTTGTGCGGTGTTTTGCACAATCATGCCGCGACGCAGGCCATCGGAAGAGCCCAGCGCGATGGTACGGACAATGCCGTCACCCAACTGCTGCTGCACTTCGAGGGTCAAAGTGGAACCATCCATCTTGAGCGCGTCATAAATCTTGGGCATCTTGTCACGTGGAAACTCCACGTCAACAACCGCACCAATACACTGAACTATCTTGCCTTGGACTTGAGCCATTTTTTGCTCCAAAAATAAATACGTTTAAACAGCCGCTGCACCCGCGACGATTTCCGAAAGTTCTTTCGTAATCGCAGCCTGACGCGTTTTGTTGTAGATCAGCTTAAGCTCGGCAATCACACTGCCGGCGTTATCAGTCGCTGACTTCATGGCTACCATGCGCGCCGACTGCTCGGATGCCATGTTTTCTGCTACCGCCTGGTAAACCAGCGCTTCAACGTAACGGACCAACAAATCGTCAATCACCGTCTGCGCATCTGGCTCATAGATGTAATCCCAGCCATGTTTGGCACCGGTCGAAGTTTCGTTTGCCTGCGTCTCAGCTTGCATGACACTGGCCGACAGCGGCAGCAATTGCTGCACCACCGGTTCTTGCTTCATGGTGTTGATGAACTTGGTGTAACACAGGTACACCGAATTAATCTCACCTTTGGCATAAGCGTCAAGCAACACCTTGACCGGGCCAATTAACTTGTCCAGGTGGGGGGTGTCACCCAATTGAGTCGCATGAGAAACCACTTTGGCGCCAATTCGAGTCAGGAATCCCAACCCTTTATTGCCAATAGCAACCGCTTGCGTGGAGACACCTGTAGCCTGCAGTTCGCGCAATTTAATGGTGACACCACGCAAAACGTTGGTGTTCATGCCACCGCACAAACCTTTGTCCGTTGACACCACAATCATGCCCGCAGACTTGGCGTCGTTGGATTTCATGAAAGCGTGAATGTACTCCGGGTTGGCTTTACCAAGATTTGCGGCAATGTTGCGAATTTTTTCGCTGTAAGGACGAGCTGCGCGCATGCGCTCTTGCGCTTTGCGCATTTTGCTCGCCGCTACCATTTCCATAGCCTTGGTGATCTTCTTGGTGTTTTCCACCGATTTGATCTTGCCGCGAATTTCCTTACCTGCTGCCATGAATGACTCCTTGTGCCTTCAGGTGCGGATTAAGCAAACGACTTTTTGAATGCCGTTGCTGCTGCAGACAATTCAGTCTCGGCATCAATACATTCCTTCTTGAAGGCTTGTTTTGCTGCGTCGTCTTTGGCTGCGTCAATCTTCTTGACATCCCACTTGGCGCCATTCTTTTCCATGGTCGCAAGCATAGGTGCGTGCTTGTCTTTGAGGTAGCTGTGCAAGCCGTGCTCGAACGCCAACACTTTGTTCACGGCGATATCGTCCATGAAACCCTTGTTAACGGCAAACAGGGTGGCACCCATCAAACTGATAGGCAGCGGGCTGTACTGAGCTTGCTTGAGCAACTCGGTCACACGGGCACCGCGGTCCAACTGCTTGCGGGTCGCTTCGTCGAGGTCAGAGGCAAACTGGGCAAATGCTGCCAATTCACGGTACTGAGCCAAGTCGGTACGAATACCGCCGGACAGGCTCTTGACCAAGTTGGTCTGAGCAGCACCACCGACGCGAGACACCGAGATACCAGCGTTAATCGCAGGACGAATGCCGGCGTTAAACAAGGAGGTTTCCAAGAAGATCTGGCCGTCAGTAATTGAAATCACGTTGGTTGGCACGAAGGCCGACACGTCACCCGCTTGGGTTTCAATGATTGGCAGAGCGGTCAAAGAACCGGTCTTACCCTTCACAGCGCCCTTGGTGAAATCTTCAACGTATTTTTCGTTCACACGAGCGGCACGTTCCAGCAGACGGCTGTGGAGATAGAACACGTCGCCAGGGTAAGCTTCGCGGCCTGGTGGGCGGCGCAGCAACAAGGAGACTTGACGGTAAGCAACCGCTTGCTTGGACAGATCGTCATACACAATCAGGGCGTCTTCGCCGCGATCGCGGAAGTATTCGCCCATTGTGCAACCGGAGTAAGCACTGACGTATTGCATGGCGGCCGACTCGGAAGCCGTAGCGGCCACCACAATGGTGTATTCCATCGCGCCAGCTTGTTCCAGAGCGCGAACCACGTTCTTGACGGAAGAGGCTTTTTGGCCAATTGCGACATAAACGCAGGTCATGTTCTGACCCTTCTGGTTAATGATCGCGTCAATAGCCACGGCAGTTTTGCCGGTCTGACGGTCACCAATGATCAATTCGCGCTGACCACGACCAACCGGCACCATGGAGTCAATTGACTTCAGGCCAGTTTGCATGGGTTGGCTAACAGACTGACGAGCGATCACGCCAGGCGCAACCTTTTCAATCACGTCGGTCATTTTGGCGTTGATAGGACCTTTGCCGTCGATAGGCTGACCCAGCGCATTGACCACGCGGCCTTTGAGCTCGGGACCGACCGGCACTTCCAGAATACGACCCGTGCATTTAACGATGTCGCCTTCGGAGATATGCTCGTAAGCACCCAAAATCACGGAGCCGACGGAGTCGCGCTCAAGATTCAGAGCCAGGCCATAGCTGGGTTGCCCCTCAGCATCGGCTGGGAATTCGAGCATTTCGCCCTGCATCACGTCCGAGAGACCATGGATGCGGCAAATACCGTCAGTCACGGAAACGACTGTTCCCTGATTACGGATGTTTGCGCTGGCTGACAGGCCTTCAATACGGCTCTTGATCAGTTCAGAAATTTCTGCGGGATTGAGTTGCATGACTCTTTCCTTCTTTCGTTAATTGGGCTGACGACTTGGGGCTTACGCCTCAAGCAGTCAAGGCCATTTTCATTTGTTCAAGACGGGCTTTGACAGAAGAGTCAAGAACCTCATCACCCACCACCACGCGAATGCCTCCGATCAACTCGGGCTGCAATTCGACGGAAACGTTGAGCTTGCGGGCGAAACGCTTTTCGAGCGTCACGGCCAAATCAGCCAGCGCTGCGCTGTCTATAGCGAAAGCGCTGTAGACCACTGCATCAGCAGAGCCACTTTGCGCATTCTTCAAGACACGAAACTGCTCGGCAATTTCGGGCAATGCATTCAAACGTCCGTTTTCGATCACGGTGCGTAAAAAGTTTTTAGCCATTTCCGGCAAAGCCACTTGGGCTCCTGCGGAAATGTTCTCAAACAATCCAAACACCTGGGCTGATGTGAAGTTAGGGTTTTCAGCGAGTTCTTGCAATTGCGCGTTATTCGCAATGGCTTTCAACGCATCAACCCAGACCGCAGCACCATTCAAGTCTGAGGACGTCGCCTTGAACAAGGCTTCGGCGTAAGGTCGGGCAATGGTGGCAAGTTCAGCCATGGTTGTCCTCTTACAGCTCTGTCTTCAGACGGCCAAGCAAATCAGCATGAACACCAGCATTGACTTCCTTACGGAGAATCTGCTCGGCACCCTTGACTGCCAGCGCGGCGACTTGCTCACGCAAGGCCTCCCGCGCCCGGACAGTTTGCTGTTCCGCTTCAACCTTGGCAGCAGCAATGATCTTGTTGCCTTCCTCGGTTGCCTTTGATTTGGCTTCTTCTACGATGGCCTGTCCGCGGCGCTCGGCATCAGCCAAGCTGGCGGTGGTTTCAGTACGCGACTTGGCCAATTCAGCTTCCACACGCTTGTTAGCGGAGGAAAGCTCAGATTTGGCTTTATCGGCAGCTGCGAGGCCGTCGGCGATTTTGCTGGCACGTTCATCCAATGCAGTCGCGATGGGCGGCCACACGAATTTCATCGTGAACAGCACCAGCAATGCGAAGACGATGGCTTGCGCTACCAGAGTTCCATTAATGTTCACAGTAAATCTCCTTCAACGAGAAGTTGCAGGAAAGGCTTACTTGACCAAACGTGCGATTTGAGCCAGGAATGGGTTGGCTGTAGCGAACCACAGAGCAATACCAGTACCGATAATGAACGCAGCATCGATCAGACCAGCCAACACGAACATCTTCGTTTGCAGTTCACCCATAAGTTCAGGCTGACGAGCAGCTGCTTCGAGGTATTTGCTACCCATGATGCCGATACCGATACAAGCACCGAGGGCGCCCAGGCCAATGATCAAACCAGCGGCCAGAGCTGCAAAACTAATAACTTCCATGATTCACTCCTAAATTTACTAAAAAAAACAAAAAACAAACAAACCGAAAATTAATGCGCGTCGTGCGCCTGCCCAATGTAGACCAAGGTCAACATCATGAACACGAATGCCTGCAACAAGATGATGATGATGTGGAACACTGCCCACGCCCAACCAGCAACTATATGCAACAACAAAAGCATCAGGCTCCCAGGCTCTGCAGAGAAAGCCCATGAACCACCCAGCAAAGCGATCAGCATAAATACCAACTCACCCGCATACATGTTGCCAAACAGTCGCATACCGTGCGAAACCGTCTTGGCGGTAAATGAAATCAACTGCTCAGCCACATTGATCACACCCAAAATCACAGCGAACACCGGGTTCTTGCTGGTGCCAAACGGTGCCGAAACTAATTCGTGCGCCCAACCGCCCACGCCTTTGATCTTGATGTTGTAGAACAAACAGATGAAAAGAACCGAGACCGACAGACCCATGGTGACTGAAAGGTCAGCCGTTGGAACAACGCGCAAGTAAGCGTGATGAGGATCATGTCCGGCAGCGCCGTAAATCCAACCCCAAATGGTGGGCAGCAGATCAAGCGGCAGCAAGTCCATGGCATTGAGCAGAAAGATCCACACAAAAACCGTCAGCGCCAATGGAGCCACCAATTTGCGGCTCTTTGCGTTGTGAACAATCGCTTTAGCCTGGCCGTCGACCATTTCAATCAGGATTTCTACCGCGGCTTGGAACCGACCGGGCGCACCCGAAGTGGCTGTGCGTGCTGCTTTCCAGAGGAAAAAACAACCCACAACACCCAGGAGAATAGAAAAGAACAGTGAATCGATATTGAAGACTGAGAAGTCGACGATTTCGGTCTGAGGCTTGTTTTGCCAGTGAGTCAAGTGGTGAACAATATATTCACTTGCTGTCGGAGCGTGTGCTTCTGCGGCCATTTCTGCGGACATTGTTAACTCTTTACTTAGTTGTTCGTTTCGGGCGCATTAAGAGCGCCAACCAATACACCTTCATAGTCAGGATCAAACCAATCAGCATCGCCAACCAATCCAGACCCGCAACCAACTTAGGGGCGGCAAAAATCATTCCGACACTCGCGGCTATCTTCACCGCTTCCCACACAAAAAACCCAAAACCAGCGGTCATGGCGTTAATGGACGAGAACTGACTCATCAGACCCCGTGCAAACAGCACAGCTGGAATAACCACCGCCAGTGCGCCGTAAGCTGCTGACCAGCCTGCAACGGACCTTCCGGTGAAACCCCAGGTAGCCAAAGCCACCAACACGCCCATCACCATCTGCAGGCTCACAATTCGCCAAGGTGAAACTGATGGATTGAGTTCTCGCAAGGCTTGCGCCTCTTCGGCCGTAAGCCGCTTAACCTCTAACTCTTCAGTTTCTTCATCGTCGTATTTGGCAACAGGTGTAATTATCAACATCTCAAATTACACGCAGGTTACAGGTGAATGACGTGCGACGGCTGCCGCAAAGTTGCGAATTATACGGAGAAACATGCGCTGATTTGCCTTGCACGGCGATAATTTGACCATGATCACATTACCTTCACTTCCCTGCTATTTAAATGGAGAATTCACTGAACTCCCCAACGCCCGGGTCAGCGTCATGGACCGCGGCTTCATTTTTGGCGATGGTGTTTATGAAGTCGTGCCGGTCTACGGTGGGCAATTATTTTGCTTTGCGCAGCACATGGCGCGACTCGACCGCAGCCTGTCTGCCGTGCGCATCAGTAATCCGCTGACGCACACACAATGGGCTGAAGTTGCTCATAAATTAATAGCATCTTACGCTTATTCCACGGGATCTAGCGCCCAAAAACTCGATCAACTGGTGTACATCCAGATCACGCGTGGCGTGGCGATGCGTGACCACGTCATGCCGCAAGACATCACGCCTACGGTGTTTGTCATGACCAACAAAATGACGCTGCCCACCAACGAGCAACGCCACTTGGGCGTGGCGTGCGTGACGGCCGACGACTTCCGCTGGGGAAAAGCGCACATTAAAAGCACCAGCTTGCTGGGGGCTGTGTTTGCCCGTCAAATCAGCTTTGACACTGGCGCCGCCGAAACCGTGATGTTTCGGGATGGCTTTTTGAGCGAGGCCGCAGCCAGCAATGTCTGGGTCGTCAAAGACGGCACCGTCATGGGCCCGCCCAAAGACCACCTGGTACTCGAAGGCGTGCGTTGCGGATTGATCGAATCCATTTGCCGCGACCAAGGCATCGGCTTTGAACTGTGCCGAATCTCGCGTGAAGAAGTTTTAAACGCCGACGAACTGCTCTTATCTTCGGCCACCAAAGAAGTGCTCGCCATCACAACGCTCGACGGCCAAGCAGTTGGCAAGGGCGTGCCCGGCCCGATTTACGCGCAATTGCACGCTGGTTATGAACTCGCTAAAGAACAAGCCCGCTCTGGCACGCTTTAAATCACCACCTAACTTTTTTAAAACACTTGTGACTACGCCCACCACCCCCGAAATTCCCCGTAGTGAGTCGCTCATTGAGTACCCGTCTCTGTTCCCCATCAAAGTCATGGGACTCAAGGTCGACGGTCTGGTGCATGCCATCACGGTGGTTGCCCACGCCTTCGACCCCACGTTTGACGCCAGCACGATTGAGTTGCGCGAGAGCAAGGGCGGCAAATATCTGGGCGTCACCATCACCGTGACAGCCACCAGCCGCGAGCAACTTGACGAGTTGTACCGCACGCTGAGTACGCATCCGATGGTCAAAGTCGTCCTGTAATTTCGCCGTGGAGATTGAAACCCACTCCCTTGGCCGCGTGGACTACCTGCCCACCTACGAAGCCATGCAGGAGTTTACAAGCCAAAGAAGCCTCCAGCCCTCGTCTAGCTTGTCTGATCAGCTATGGATATGTGAGCACAATCCGGTTTACACGCAAGGCTTGGCTGGCAAGGCGGAGCACATTTTCAACCCCGCTGACATCCCCGTGGTGCAAACCAACCGGGGTGGGCAAGTCACCTACCACGGCCCCGGCCAAGTGGTGGCGTATCCGCTGATCGACCTGAAGCGGGCGGGCTATTTCGTCAAGGAATATGTCTACCGAATCGAAGAAGCGGTGATCCGCACACTGGCGCATTTTGGCGTCACCGGGCATCGTGTCGGGGGCGCACCGGGGATTTATGTCCGGCTGGAGGATCCTTTTTCTCACGCCCTGCTGCCTCAACGACCTGCAAAATTGGGGTCGGATCCGGCCGCGAAGCAGAGCGGCTCAGACCCTGACTTCGCCGGTCTGGGGAAAATTGGCGCATTAGGCATCAAGGTCAGCCGCAATTGCACCTACCACGGTGTCGCGCTTAATGTGGCGATGGACCTTGAGCCCTACTCGCGCATCAACCCGTGTGGTTATAGGGGACTGCAAACGGTGGACCTTTCTACAATCGGTGTTTTCGTCGAGTGGCAAGATGCCGCCGACGTGTTGGGGCAGAAGCTGGCAAGTTATCTGGCACCTTGATTCACACACTTATTGCGCCTGACCCAGACCCCGCCTGAGCGAAAGAAAAATGACATGAGCACACCAGAAACCAACCCCACCGTCCGCGAAGCCCAGACCGCCGAGAACTACGACCCGTCAGCCAAACAAAAGGCGGCCGCCAAGTTGTCGCGCATACCGATCAAGGTGGTGCAAGGCGAGATGCTCAAAAAACCGGACTGGATTCGCGTCAAGGCCGGCAGCCCCAGCACCCGTTTTTACGAAATCAAGGACGTGCTGCGCAAGAACAAACTGGTGACGGTGTGCGAAGAAGCCAGTTGCCCCAACATCGGTGAATGCTTTGGCAAGGGCACCGCCACCTTCATGATCATGGGCGACAAGTGCACCCGGCGCTGCCCGTTTTGCGATGTCGGCCACGGCCGCCCTGACCCGCTGGATGCTGACGAGCCGGTCAAACTGGCCCAGACCATCGCCGATCTCAAGCTCAAATACGTCGTCATCACCAGCGTTGACCGCGACGACTTGCGCGATGGTGGCGCTCAGCACTTTGTAGATTGCATTAGCCGCATCCGCGAACTCTCGCCCACCACGCAAATCGAAGTACTGGTGCCCGACTTCAGGGGCCGCGACGACCGCGCGCTTGAAATTCTGAAAGCTGCTCCACCGGATGTGATGAACCACAATTTGGAGACGGCGCCCCGCCTCTATAAAGAAGCACGCCCCGGCAGCGACTACCAGTTCAGCCTCAACCTGCTGAAAAAGTTCAAGGACCTGTTCCCGAATGTGCCCACAAAGAGCGGCATCATGGTCGGCCTGGGTGAGACCGACGAAGAAATTCTGCAAGTCATGCGCGATATGCGTGCCCATGGCATTGAGATGCTGACCATTGGTCAGTACTTGGCGCCCAGCACATCGCACCTCACGGTCAAGCGCTACGTGCACCCCGACACCTTCAAGATGTTCGAGACTGAGGCTTACGCCATGGGCTTCAAGCACGCTGCGGTTGGCGCCATGGTGCGCTCCAGCTACCACGCGGACCAGCAAGCCGGGCATGCCATGGGCACCCCCACCCTCTAATATCTGCTACTGTAGTAATAGCTACCACCGCAGGTAACGCGGGGGCTGGAGCCTGATTTGATTCAAAACTCACCAATTTTCAAGGGTTTGTGGTTTCCACCTCAATCGCTGCAGCCACTGGTCGAGGCCGGGACCTGGACCCGGGGCCTGTTGCTGTACCGCAATCAGAAAGTGCTGAGCCTCGACATTGATCCGATGGAGGACCACTGGCTGCTACAGGGCGAGGTGCAAGGCAGCCAGCGCGAGCCCTATGAAGTGTCGATTGAGTTGGCGCTGATGCCTGATGGCCAGGTCGATTACTGGGACAGCGAGTGCGAATGCCCGGTCGGCCACCAATGCAAGCACGGCGTGGCGCTGATGCTCAAGGCCGCTTACCAAGGCCTGCATTTACTGGGCAGCAATGACGTGGGCACCGCGACCCGTCAGTTCACCCCCCCGACGCCGGAGCAAGTCGAAGCCACACGCCTCGCCACGTTGGCCCGGGCGCGTGAAATGGCCCAACTGGAAGCCGAGTCGCAGTTGATGGGCTGGCTGCTGGAGTTGGACCGCGCCAAGGGCCTCGTGGCAGAGCCCGGCCCACCCAAGCGGGGTTTGCGAACCAGTCCGGAATCGGTGCGCCCGGAACAATTTTTGTACCTGCTGACGGTGTTGGGCGCCCACAGCCCGACGCCGCGCCTGCAACTCGAAGCCGTGGTGTCATACCCCAAAGTCACCGGCGGCTGGGCCAAACCCAAAGCCATCCGCAGTGCGCCCTACAAAGGCCAACTGGTCTACGACATGGCCACGGACGCCGACCGGCAAGTGCTGCAGTTGATGCGCGCCATGCCCGAGAGCAGCCGTTACACCTACAACTTCAGCGCCAGCGCCATTCCGGGAGGCGTGGCTGGCCAAATCGCTCTGCAACAAGCGGCCAGCACCGGCCGGCTTTATCTGGATGATGGCAAGGGCAGCCCGGGGCCGGTGATGCAATGGGGCCCGCCGCAAACCCTGCGCTGGGAGTGGCACGAAGTCACCTCCGTGGCGTCCACCGAACCCGGCTGGGCCTTGCGCGCCAAGCTGGCCGCCAGCGATGCCCGCCTGTGCCTAAACTCGCCCCCGCTTTACCTGGACGCAGCGCTCGGCCTGTGCGGCCCGGTACTGGCCGAAGGCATGCCTGACAGCCAGCTGGAGGTGATGCTCAAGGCACCGCCGTTCAAACCCTCGGCCCTGCAAAAACACCAGGTCGCACTGATGCAACACCTGGGCAACTTGCCACTGCCACCGGTATTGCAAGCACTGACGCCGTTGACCGGCATCACGCCCACGGCCTGCCTGCGCCTTTTTGCGTCCACCCCGGAAGACATACCTTACCGGGGCTTGATCCAGGCCCAGTTGCGCTTTGATTACGCCGGGCACCGCGGCTGGTGGGCGGGCCAGGGCAACTCGGTGGTGATTGACGACGCTTCGGGCCGTTTCCTGCTGCAGCGCGACACCGAGACTGAGCTCGACGCCATCACCAGCCTGTCGGACCTGGGTCTGCGCGCGGCCGACAAGGGGCTGTTTGCCATCCCCGGCAACGAGTCGCAGCAAGTCTGGATGCACTGGGCCGACAACCGTTTTGTCGAACTACAAGAAGCCGGCTTCGACCTCACCGTCGACGACAACCTTAAAAGCTGGATCACCCACGCCGACACGCTCGACGTGCAACTGAAACCCGAGGGCGATGACGACGAAGAAGGCGCCACTTCGCCCTGGTTTGAATTGTCTTTGGGCATGGAAATCGACGGCCAGCGCCACAACATCCTGCCCTGGTTGCCCGACCTGATTGCGGCCGCAGCGGCCAGCCCGCTGGACCCCGAGACCGGCTTGCCCAGCATTCCGCCGTTTGTCTACCTGCGCTCGCCCCATGGGTCGGGCTTCATCCGCCTGCCGACCGACACCCTCAAGCCCTGGATGGCGGCGCTGCTGGAACTGGTCGGTGACCGCTCGCACGACTTCACCGGCGACAGCCTGAAACTTTCGCGGCTCGACGCCATGCGCACCACCGCCTCGCTGGGCGAAGGCGCGGTGTGGGAAGGCGCACAAGCCCTGCGCGAGATGGTGCAGCGCCTGAGTGGCCGCGCCGAGTTGCCCGAGGTGCCGGTGCCCGCCAGCGTGCAAGCCAGCCTGCGCCCTTACCAGCAGCAAGGTGTGAACTGGCTGCAGTTTTTGCGCGAGCACAGCCTGGGCGGCATTTTGGCCGACGACATGGGGCTCGGCAAAACGCTTCAAACGCTGGTGCACATCCAGATTGAAAAAGACGCGGGAAGGCTCACGCGCCCGGCGCTCATCATTGCGCCGGTCAGCTTGATGGGCAACTGGCGGCGCGAGACCGAGCGCTTTTGCCCACAACTGCGCGCCCTGGTGATCCACGGCAAAGACCGGCACGAGGTGGTAGACACCATCAGTGAATTTGATGTCGTGATTGCGCCCTACTCGCTGCTGCAGCGCGACCGCGAGCGCTGGCTGGAGGCGCAGTGGCACCTCGTGGTGCTGGACGAAGCGCAAAACATCAAAAACGCCAGCACCCACGCCGCGCAGGTGGTGGGCCAGTTGCAGACCCGGCACCGCCTGTGTTTGTCCGGCACGCCGATGGAAAATCATCTGGGTGAAATCTGGAGCCTTTTCCACTTTTTGATGCCCGGCTTTCTGGGCAGCCAGAAGCGCTTTACCGACCTGTTTCGCACCCCGATTGAGAAACTGGGCGACCCGGAGCGCCTGACCCAACTGCGCGCCCGCATCACGCCCTTCATGCTGCGCCGCACCAAGGCGCTGGTGGCGCACGAGTTACCGCCCAAAGTGGAAACCGTGATGCGCGTGGAGCTGGCGGGCAAGCAGGCCGACCTGTACGAAACCATCCGGTTGGGTATGGAAAAAACCGTGCGCGAGGCGTTAAACACCAAAGGTCTGGCCAAGTCGCAAATCACCATCCTCGATGCGCTGCTCAAATTGCGCCAAGTTTGCTGCGACCCGCACCTGCTCAAGCTCGACGCCGCCAAAAAGGTCAAGACCTCGGCCAAGCTCGACCATTTGATGGAGCTGCTGCCCGAGATGCTGGCCGAGGGGCGGCGCATCTTGCTGTTTTCGCAGTTCACCAGCATGCTGACCCTGATCGAGGCCGAGCTCAAAAAACGCAACATCGCCTGGGTCAAACTGACCGGGCAGAGCCAGAAACGCGACGAGTTGATTGAGCAGTTCACCAGCGGTGCGGTGCCGCTGTTTCTGATCAGCCTGAAAGCCGGCGGCGTGGGCCTGAACCTGCCGCAAGCCGACACCGTCGTCCACTACGACCCGTGGTGGAACCCGGCGGTCGAAACCCAGGCCACCGACCGAGCCCACCGCATCGGCCAAAAGCACAGTGTGTGGGTGGTCAAACTGGTGGCGCAGGGCACGATCGAGGAGCGCATTCTGGCGCTGCAGGAGCGCAAAGCGTCACTGGCGGACCGCATCTACAGCGGCTCGGTGGGGCGCAAAGAGCCGCTGTTTGGTGAAGATGATCTGGCGGAACTGCTGAAACCGCTCTCTTTTTAATAGCTGTTTACGAATGATTGACGGGGGCTAGGGACTGATTTACCTATGCAGGCAGTCAAAATTCTGCCCTTGGCTGCTGCGGTGTTCCACTGGATGCGTTAGGGCTGGATGCAGGTATTGCCGGCACGGTTTGGGGGGCCGACGCCACCGGTGTAGAGGGCTCCGTGTTGGCCCAAGGTGACTCAACAGGCCATGCATGCAATGCACGCCAGCAACGCTTGCTGACTCAGGACGGTGTGGCATTCAGCGCAGTGAGGTGAAGGAGGAGCCCGCAGGGCGGGGGACACGAACGGCGCTGAGTCCCGCGCAGTCCTGAGCTCCGAGTCCCTCGTGCCCGATTGGGAATGACTGCAAACGTCTGGACTCGTGGCCTGCGGACAGTAGCTATTTATTTTGTAGCTACAGCACATGAAACCTGGGTGGCGTCCGAATTCGCCGACACCCCCACCCGGTCCCCGCTGATTATTTATGGCGGCGCTGAGTGCTACGCCCGCCAGGGCTGCGAAGTGAAGGGATGGCGCCCGTTTGCGTTAATGCTTAGTCGCATCCCCACACAAAAATTGAATTGTTTACCTAGAAAATCAGAGATTCACAAATCTGTCAAGCAGGTTAACCCTTAACCCTTTATGATGCACTGCAACATTTCCCTTCCGTGAACGGCAGGGTTGGCGATAACCAGCGGAGCTTCACCCCCATGCGTACGTATTTTGTAGCGGCCACACAACCCAACGTCGGCCTCACTTCAGTCTCTCTCGGTCTCTTGCGGGCGCTGCAGCGGCGCGGCCTGAAGGTCGCCTTTGTCAAACCCGTGACCAAGGGCACGCCGGACTCTGAGCCTTCCGTGCATTTCGCACGCAGCATTTGCCATGTCGACAGCACCCCGGCACCGCTCTCCATGAGCCTGGTGACGCAACGCATAACCAGCGGCAAGACCGACGAGTTGCTGGAAGACATCGTCAGCCTGGTCATGTCCAGCACCGATGACGCCGATGTGCTGGTGGTCGAAGGCATCCATGCCGATCCGAGCCGTGCGTTCATACCACGCCTGTCGGCAGACATCGCCCGCAGCCTGCAAGCCGATGTGGTTCTGGTCGCCAGCGGCGCGGATGCCGATGGCATTGCCCAGACCTATTACATGATTAACCAGGTCCGCAACGCGGGGCGCAATGTGGTGGGCGTCATCTTCAACCGCGCCCGTGCCGGCTTCGATGAAGCCGCCGCCGCGGCCCAACTCGACGGCGTACCCATCTGGGGCGTCATCAAAAACAACCCCGTACTGTCGGCCCCGCGCACCATCGATGTGGCGCGCCATTTGGGCGCCGAGGTGATGATTGAAGGCGAAATCGTGACCCGGCGCGTGCTCGAAACCGTGCTGGCCGCCCGCTCGGTGTCTGAAGTTATTTTGCGGCTCAAGCCTGGCGCCCTGGTGGTCAGTGCTGGCGACCGCGACGACATCATCCTGGCAGCCGCGCTGGCCGCCAGCAATGGCATTGAACTGGCCGGCCTGGTGCTGACCCACAACAGTTTCATCAGCCCACGGATTGAACGCTTTGCCTCGCGCGCCTTTCACAGCGGCTTGCCGGTGTTGCGCACCGATGGCGACAGCTACGGAACCGCCGCCCTCATCAGCCGCTTGCCGCTGGCCGTGCCGCAGGACGATTTGAGCCGGATGAACACAGTGACCGACACCATCGCCGAACACCTGGATGTCAATGCCATTTGCGCCGGCCTGGAGTTGGCGGTGTCGACCCGGATGTCGCCCCCGGCTTTCCGCTACCAGCTGATGCAGAAGGCGCGTGCGGCCAACAAGCGCATCGTGTTGCCCGAAGGCGATGAGCCGCGCACCATTCGCGCCGCCGTGATCTGCACCCAGAAGGGCATCGCCCGCTGCGTTTTGCTGGGGAAACGCAAAGTGATCATGTCGGTTGCCGATGCTCTGGGCATCGAGTTACCGCCCGAGCTTGAGATTCTGGAGCCGGCATCCATCGCCGAACGCTACGTGGAACCGATGGTGGCGCTGCGCAAAAACAAAGGACTGACACCGGGGCAAGCCCTGGTCGCGCTCGAAGACACCGTCACG
>NZ_JBAWYV010000076.1:0-16328 GCF_037143375.1 Rhodoferax sp.
ACGGAACCTCAGAGCCCATCTACGAGAAATACGTGCTCAAGGCAGTGGGTATCGTGCGCCTGGTAGGCAAGTAGATAGCAACAAAACGTCCTCGCCTTGAATCATCAAAAGCGGGGACGTGCGCATCAAACGTAGCGCTTGGCCATCGCCTCCAGCGACACCGGCTTGATCTTCGCGGCCATGCCCGCGCAGCCAAACGCCTCAAACCTTGCCTTTACGATGCCCCGCGCCGCATTGTTGGCCGCGACCAGTGCCTTGCGCGGGTCGAACTCGCCGGGTTGCTGGGCGCTTCGCTCACAACCTGAAAAAATGTATAAAATAATATACATGAACACCACCCCAGCGCCAAATAAAGAAATCCGGTGGATCGGGTCATCATTTAACGATCTCTGTGCTTTTCCTTTTGAACCCAAGAAGAAAGCAGGTTTTCAACTGCGTAAAGTTCAAGCAGGCATAGACCCGGACGACTGGAAACCTTTTGACGACGTGGGGGCAGGTGTCAGAGAAATTCGCATCAAAGATGCTCAAGGAATTTACCGCGTGATGTACGTTGCCAAATTTGAAGAGGCTGTTTACGTTTTGCACTGTTTTCAAAAGAAAACAGAGACCACCACAAAACATGACAAAGAAATTGCACAAACCCGGTACCGCAGTGTGCTGCACGCCAGAAAGGAAACCAAATGAACATTGACACAAGTGTCCGTCACGTCACCCAGCCCGATGCCAACTTGTTTGCTGAACTTGGTTTTTCTGCTGCCGATGCGGCTCAATTCCATGCTCAATCACAGCAGCAAATCAACGATACCCTCGCTCTGAAAGCGCAATTGATGGGGGAATTGTCGAAATGGATTGATGACAATCATTTGAAGCAAGCCCAAGCTGCGGAAATACTGATGGTTTCCCGCCCAAGGGTGTCCGATGTTGTGAACATGAAGGTGGGCAAATTCACCATCGACACCCTGGTGGATATGCTCAGCCGTATTGGGAAGCCTGTTAGATTGGTGGTTTCTTGATTACTTGTAGCGCTTCGCCATCGCCTCCAGCGAAACCGGTTTGATCTTCGCGGCCATGCCCGCGCAGCCAAACGCTTCAAACCTTGCCTTGACGATACCGCGAGCGGCATTTTTGGCCGCTACCAGCGCCTTGCGCGGGTCAAACTCGCCGGGCTGCTGGGCGAACAACTGGCGCATGGCGCCGGTCATGGCGAGGCGAATGTCGGTGTCGATGTTGATCTTGCGCACACCGCTTTGGATACCGCGCTGGATTTCTTCCACCGGCACGCCATAGGTTTCTTTGATGTCGCCACCAAACTGGCGAATGATCGCCAGCCACTCCTGCGGCACGCTGCTGGAGCCGTGCATCACCAGATGGGTATTGGGAATTTGCGCGTGGATGGCGACGATGCGGTCCATCGCCAGTATGTCGCCGGTGGGCTTGCGGGTAAATTTGTAGGCGCCGTGGCTGGTGCCGATGGCAATCGCCAGTGCGTCAACCCCGGTTTTTTCGACAAAGTCTTTCGCCTGCACCGGGTCGGTCAGCATCATGTCATGCGTCAGTTTGCCTTCGGCGCCAATGCCGTCTTCTTCACCCGCTTCGCCAGTTTCCAAACTGCCCAGGCAGCCCAGCTCACCTTCAACCGACACACCGATGGGGTGCGACATCTCGCAGACACGGCGGGTGATGTCCACGTTGTAGTCATAGCTGGCGGGCGTTTTGCCGTCGGTCATGAGCGAGCCGTCCATCATCACGCTGGTAAAGCCCGAGCGGATGGACTGCATGCACACGGCCGCCGAGGTGCCGTGGTCCTGATGGACGACCACCGGAATGTCGGGGTGGGTTTCTACCGCTGCCAACATCATGTGGCGCAGGTAGGCTTCACCGGCGTATTTGCGCGCACCGGCCGAGGCTTGCAGAATGACCGGGCTGTTGGTCTCCTGCGCCGCTTCCATGATGGCGATGATCTGCTCCAGGTTATTGACGTTGAACGCGGGCACGCCGTAGCCGTTTTCGGCGGCGTGGTCGAGGACTTGTCGAAGGGAAACGAAAGCCATTGAAATCTCCTTATTGTGAAACCTTGCGGGACAGATCGCAGTGACGCAAAGCGAACCAACTCTGTCCTCAACTAATTAGATAAATCGGGCTCTAGCCCTCGTACTACTTGCGTAAGTAGCTATTAAATCAATAGCAAATTAACCTGCCGCACGATTCTGCAAAATCTCGAACGCTGGCAAGGTTTTGCCCTCCAGCACTTCCAGAAAAGCACCGCCGCCGGTCGAGATGTAGCCCACGTCTTTCTCGATGCCGTACTTGGTGATGGCCGCCAGCGTGTCGCCACCGCCGGCAATCGAGAAGGCGCTGGAGGCGGCGATGGCTTGCGCAATCACCTTGGTGCCGTTCTCAAACGCGGCAAACTCGAACACCCCGACCGGACCGTTCCAGACGATGGTGCCCGCTTGCATGAGTTGGGCGGCCAGACGCTTGGCAGTCTCGGGGCCAATGTCCAGAATCAGGTCGTCGTCCGCCACGTCGGTCGCCGCTTTAACGGTGGCCACGGCATCGGCGCTGAAGGTTTTGGCTGTCACCACGTCGGTCGGGATCGGCACCTCGGCGCCACGTACTTTCATGGCCTCGATCACGGCTTTGGCATCGGCCACGAGCGTTGGCTCGGCCAGGCTTTTGCCAATGTTCAAGCCCGCCGCCAGCATGAAGGTGTTGGCAATGCCGCCGCCCACAATCAACTGGTCCACGTTCTTGGCCAGCGCTTGCAGAATGGTCAGCTTGCTCGACACCTTGCTGCCCGCCACGATCGCCACCAGCGGGCGCTTCGGGTTGGCCAGGGCTTTGCTGATGGCATCAATTTCTGCCGCCAGCAAGGGGCCGGCGCAGGCGATCGGGGCGAACTGGGCGATGCCGTAGGTGGTGCCTTCGGCGCGGTGCGCGGTGCCGAAAGCGTCGTGCACAAAGATGTCGCACAGGGCGGCCAGTTTGCGGGCCAGCGCCTCGTTATTTTTCTTCTCGCCCACGTTGAGTCGGCAGTTTTCCAGCATCACGATCTGGCCGGGCGCGACCTCGACGCCGTCCACCCAGTTGGACACCAGCGGCACCTCGCGGCCCAGCAACTCGCCCAGCCGCTTGGCGACCGGGGCCAGCGAATCCTCAGGCTTGAACGCGCCCTCGGTCGGTCGGCCCAGATGGCTGGTGACCATCACAGCCGCCCCGGCGTTCAAGGCCATCTGGATGCAGGGCACAGATGCCCGGATACGGGTGTCTTCGGTGATGTTGCCCGCTGCGTCCTGCGGCACATTCAGGTCGGCGCGAATGAATACGCGTTTTTTATCGGCGAAGCCGCTTTCGATGATGTCGGAGAAACGCAGAACTTTCACAGCGCACCTCCTTTTTTACCCGCCATCACACGCGCCATTTCCAGGCATTTGCTGGAGTAGCCCCATTCGTTGTCGTACCAGCTGACGACCTTCACAAACGTGCTGTCCAGCGTCATGCCGGCGTCCGCGTCAAACACGCTGGTGCAACTCTCGCCCCGGAAGTCGGTGGACACCACTTTCTCTTCGGTGTAGCCCAGCACGCCCTTCATGGCGCCTTGAGAGGCGGCCTTCATGACGGCGCAGATTTCCGCGTAAGTCGCTGGTTTTTCCAGCTCGCAGGTCAAATCAACCACCGACACATCGGAAGTAGGTACGCGAAACGACATGCCGGTGAGTTTCTTGTTGAGTTCAGGAATCACCACGCCGACCGCCTTGGCCGCACCGGTGCTGGAAGGAATGATGTTTTCCAGAATGCCCCGGCCACCGCGCCAGTCTTTGTTGCTTGGGCTGTCCACGGTTTTTTGGGTGGCGGTGGCGGCGTGGATGGTCGTCATCAAACCCCGCTTGATGCCCCAGTGGTCATTCAACACCTTGGCCACAGGCGCCAGGCAGTTGGTGGTGCACGAGGCATTGGAGATGATGGCTTCGCCAGCGTAAGTGCTGTCGTTCACGCCATAGACAAACATCGGCGTGTCGTCTTTGCTGGGGGCGGACATGATGACTTTTTTGGCGCCCGCGGTGATGTGCTTTTGCGCGGTTTCTTTGGTCAAAAACAGCCCGGTGGACTCGATCACGATATCGGCCCCGACTTCTGTCCAATTCAACTCAGCCGGGTCGCGCACGGCGGTCAGACGAATCTTCTTGCCGTTGACGATAAGGTGGTTGCCCTCAACCGAGATGTCGCCCTTGAAGCGGCCGTGCACCGAGTCAAACTGCAGCATGTAAGCCAGGTAATCCGGCTCCAGCAGGTCGTTGATACCCACGATTTCAATGTCGCTGAAATTTTGAACGGCAGCCCGAAACACCATACGCCCGATACGGCCGAAGCCGTTGATACCCACTTTGATTGTCATGACCAAGTCCTTAAGTAAAAATAAGCTCCAGCCCCCGCGCTACCTGCGCAAGCAGCTATTTATTTAGTAGCGCCGAGCAATCTGCGATGACCCGGTCTGGTGCGCAGGCTTCGATCGGCTGGCCCATGTTGTAGCCATAGGGCAGCGCCCAGACCGCCACGCCGGCATTGCGTGCGGTGGCCACGTCAATGCTGGAGTCGCCGACGAACAGGGCCCGGTTGCGGGGCATGTCAAACAAGGTCAGGCAGGCCTCGATGCCCGCCGGGTCCGGCTTCTTGGTGGGCAACGAGTCGCCGCTCACCACGAAGTCCAGCAAGGGCCGCATCTCGTGAAAGTTCAACACGGTCTCGGTAAACCGGCCCTCCTTGTTGGTCACCACCGCCAGCTTGACACCCCGCTCACGCAAAGCCACCAGCGTTTCTCGCACCTGCGGGTACAGGTGGCTGCGCGTACCGCAACGGCTTTGGTAGTGCTTGTCGAACTCGGCGGCAATCTCGGCAAAGCTGTCGCTGGACCGCACCGATTCCACATTGGTTTCCAGACTACTGGCCAGCGCCTGCACCAGCAGTTCACGGGTGCCGTGACCGATCCAGTCGCTCACCTGGGTTTGCGTCACTTCGGGCAGGTCGAAGTGGCGCATGGTGTCGTTGACGGCATCGCAAATTTCAGGGGCGGTTTCGATCAGCGTGCCGTCCAGATCGAACATCACCAAGCCATAGGTAGTCATGGTGTTTCAGTTGGTAGAAGTCACGATTTGATCCGGCAAGGGCACGGCGTTGCGGTGCGCTGCACGGTGCGCCAAGGTGCGCACGGCCTCCACGACCCGCTGAGCAGTGATGCCGAAATGGGCGTACAAATCCTTGGCCGGCGCCGACTCGCCAAAACTGGCAATGCCCAGCACCACCCCGGTGCGCCCGGCGTACTTGCGCCAGAAGTCCGGGTGCGCCGCCTCAATCGCCACCGTGGGCAGGCGCAGCGGCAGCACATCCTCCTGGTAGGCCTCGCTCTGGCGGTCAAACACATTGCTGCACGGCATCGACACCACGCGGGTCGCAATGCCCTCACTGGCCAGCATCGCTTGCGCCTGCATGGCCAGTTCCAGCTCGGAGCCGGTCGACAAGATCACCGCTTGGGCACCGGCCATGTCTGACAGCACATAGCCGCCACGGCGAATGCTGGCCGTCATGGCGGGCGCGGTGCTGGCGTCGCCACTCAGGCGTGGCAGGTTCTGACGCGACAGACACAAGGCACTAGGACCGTCACGGCGCTCAATGGCGTGGGCCCACGCCACCGCTGTTTCCAGCCCGTCGGCCGGACGCCACACGTCCAGGTTCGGGATGATGCGCAGGCTCGGAATGTGCTCCACGCTTTGGTGCGTTGGGCCGTCCTCGCCCAGGCCAATGCTGTCGTGCGTGAAGACATGAATCACGCGCAGCTTCATCAGTGCCGCCATGCGGATGGCGTTGCGGCTGTAGTCGCTGAACGTGAGGAAAGTGCCGCCGTAAGGAATGTAGCCACCGTGCAGGGCGATGCCGTTCATGATGGCGGCCATGCCGAACTCGCGCACACCGTAGCTCATGTGGTTGCCCCACTGGTCACGTGCGGCCTTGACGCAGCCCTTGAAGTTGGTCAGGTTGCTGCCGGTTAAATCGGCACTGCCACCGAAGAACTCAGGCACCAGGGGCGCCAACAAGTCGAGTGCATTCTGGCTGGCTTTGCGGGTCGCCACTGCCGCAGGTTGCGCGGCTATAGTGGCCAGCAATTCGGGTAACTTATCGGCAAAGGCAGGTAACAAGTCGCCCGCCATGCGGCGCTCAAACTCAGCGGCCTCCAGCGGGTACTGGCTGCGGTAGGCCTCAAAACGCTGGCGCCACTCTCGCTCGGCGACCACGCCACGCGAGGTGGCGTTCCAGGCGCCCGCGACATCGGCGGGAATCTCAAACGGCGCAGCAGTCCAGCCCAGTGCGGCGCGGGTGGCGGCCACTTCTGCAGCACCCAGTGCGGCACCGTGTACGTCGTGCGTGCCGGCCTTGTTGGGTGAGCCAAAACCAATGACGGTTTTGCAGCAGATCAGCGTTGGCTTGCCGTGCGGCAGCATGGCCTGTGCCTTGGCAGCGCGCACCGCTGCGTCCAGCGCTTGGGGGTCGTGACCGTCAACCGCCGCGATCACATTCCAGCCATAAGCCTCAAAGCGTTTGGGCGTGTCGTCGGTGAACCAGCCTTCAACATGGCCGTCAATCGAGATGCCGTTGTCGTCGTAAAACGCCACCAGCTTGGACAAGCGAAGCGTGCCTGCCAGCGAGCAGACTTCGTGGCTGATGCCTTCCATCAGGCAACCATCGCCCATGAAAACATAGGTGAAATGGTCAACGATGTGGTGGCTGGTTTCCTCGTCATCGCGGTTGAACTCGGTGGCCAGCAGTTTCTCGGCGAGCGCCATGCCCACCGCGTTGCTCAGGCCTTGGCCGAGCGGGCCGGTGGTGGTCTCCACGCCCGGGGTGACGCCCACTTCAGGGTGCCCGGCGGTCTTGCTGTGCAGCTGGCGGAAGTTTTTCAACTCGTCCATCGGCAGGTCGTAGCCGGTGAGGTGCAAGAGCGCATAAATCAGCATCGAGCCGTGGCCGTTGCTCAAGACAAAGCGGTCGCGGTTGGGCCACTGCGGGTTGGCCGGGTTGTGGCTCAGGTGGCGATTCCACAGCACCTCGGCAATGTCGGCCATGCCCATGGGCGCGCCGGGGTGACCCGACTTGGCTTTTTCAACGGCGTCGACGGCGAGCATGCGGATGGCGTTGGCCATCTGGCGGGCGAATTCAGGAGTAGGAGTATTCATGAAGAGGCTTTCTTTTGACGATCCATCATGCGCCAGACAAAGGGCGTGAAGATAAGTTGCATGGCGAGTTCCATCTTGCCGCCGGGCACCACGATGGTGTTGGCGCGGCTCATAAAGCTGGCGTCAATCATGTTGAGCAGGTACTGAAAATCGATGCCCTTGGGGCTGGAGAAGCGGATCACCACCATGCTCTCATCGGCGCTGGGGATGTCACGGGCGATGAATGGATTAGAGGTGTCCACCATTGGCACGCGCTGGAAGTTGACATGCGTGTGCATGAACTGCGGGCAGATGTAGTTCACGTAATCGGGCATGCGGCGCAGGATGGTGTCGGTGACCGCCTCGGTGCTGTAGCCGCGTTGTTTTTTGTCGCGGTAGAGTTTTTGAATCCACTCCAGGTTGATGACCGGCACCACCCCCACCAGCAAATCTGGGTGCTGGGCGATGTTGACTTCTGGCGTCACCACGGCGCCATGCAGACCTTCGTAAAAGAGCAAATCGGTCTTGTCGGGCACATCTTCCCACGGCGTGAAGGTGCCGGGGTCTTGCTGGTAGGGCGCGGCCTCTTCGGTGTCGTGCAAGTATTTGCGGCGCTTGCCGGTGCCGGTTTTGGCGTAGTCGCGAAACAGCGCTTCGAGTTCGGGGAACATGTTGTTCTCAGGACCAAAGTGGCTGAAGTTGTTGTTGCCTGCGGCCTCGGCCTCGGCCGCCTTGATCTTCATGGTCTTGCGGTCGTGGCGGTGAAAACTGTCGCCTTCGATGATGGCGGCTTTGACGTTCTCGCGGCGAAAGATGTTTTCAAATGTCTTGGTGACCGACGAGGTGCCCGCACCAGAGGAACCGGTGATGGCGATGATGGGGTGGCGTTCAGACATGGTGGCGTCTCCTGGAGTAAAAATTTATATCAAATCGGGCTCTAGCCCTTGCTATGCTTGCGTAAGCAGCTATTTAATAAATAGCACTTTATCAGTATGGGACAGCGCTTCGGACTGTCCCGCAAGCCTGCTAATCCCGAAACAAGCTGCGCTCGGCAAACAAGGGGTTTTTCAACTCCACCTGGACCGGCTCGGCGTGGTAACGCTCGATGCGCTCTACCTCGTTTTTGGAACCAAACACCAGTCCGATGCGCTGGTGCAGCGAGGTCGGTTGCACGCCCAGCATGGGCACCTCGCCGGTACTGGCGCGGCCACCGGCTTGCTCCATGATCATGCCGATCGGGTTGGCCTCATAGAGCAGGCGCAAGCGGCCCGGCTTGCTGGCGTCCTTGGTGTCGCGCGGGTACAAAAAGACCCCGCCGCGCATCAGGATGCGGTGCGCTTCGGCCACCATGCTGGCGATCCAGCGCATGTTGAAATCCTTGTCGCGCGCACCGGTTTTACCGGCCAGGCATTCGTCCACATAGCGCTTGACCGGCGCCTCCCAGAAGCGGGCGTTCGAGGCATTGATGGCGAACTCGTGCGTATCTTCCGGAATTTTCATCTTGGGGTGCGTCAGCATGAACTCGCCCAGGTTGGGGTCGAGCGTGAAGGCGTTGACGCCGTCACCCACCGTCAGCACCAACATCGTGGTGGGGCCGTACAAGGCGTAACCAGCGGCCATTTGCTTAGCCCCTGGCTGAAAGAAATCAGCGTCCACCACATCCCGGCCGCTGTCAATCACGGCTTGCGGCGCGCGCAAGATGCTGAAGATACTGCCCACCGACACATTCACATCGATGTTGCTGGAGCCATCCAGCGGGTCAAACACAATCAGGTAGTTGCCGCGCGGGTACTGCGCTGGAATCTGGTAGGGCACGTCCATTTCTTCGGACGCCATGCCAGCGAGGTTGCCGGCCCATTCGGTACGGTGGATGAAAACCTCGTTGGAGAGCACGTCAAGTTTCTTTTGTGTCTCGCCCTGCACATTGACCGAGCCGCCTTCGTCTTCGGCATGGTTACCCATGAGGCCAGCCAGTTCACCATAGGCCACGGCTTTAGCAATGCCTTTACAGGCCAGGGCGACGTCCAAAATCAGGGCGTTGAAATCACCACTGGCTTGGGGGTAGCGGCGGCGTTCCTCAATCAGGAATTGGGTCAGGGTGGACCGGTTGGTTCGATTGGTCAGTGACATGGTGATAAGTCTCCTCGTTATATAAATTATTGACCGGGGTGCGCGGCGCGGCGCAGGGCATTCATCACGGTGTGGTAGCCGCCATCGGCATCCGGCGCGCTGAACACCGCACTGCCCGCCACGCAGGTGTCGGCACCGGCGGCGACGATTTCTTGAATGTTGTCGATCTTGACGCCACCATCCACCTGCAACCAGATCGGTTGGCCACCCCGGGCCTGGTGCGCCTCGATGCGCTGGCGCACAGTGCGCAGCTTGCCCAAAGTGCTAGGAATAAACTTTTGCCCCCCAAAACCGGGGTTCACGCTCATCAGCAAAATCATGTCGAGGCGGTCCATGACATGGTCCAGCCATTCCACCGATGTGGCGGGGTTGAGCACCAGCCCGGCCTTGCAGCCATGCTCCTTGATGAGTTGCAGGGTGCGGTCCACATGCTTGGAAGCTTCGGGGTGGAAGGTGATGATGCTGGCACCGGCCTTGGCAAACAACGGAATCAGCGCGTCCACCGGCTCCACCATCAAATGCACATCAATAGGAATCGTCACATGTGGGCGAATCGCCTCGCACACCAGCGGGCCGATGGTCAGGTTAGGCACGTAGTGGTTGTCCATCACGTCAAAGTGAACGAGGTCAGCACCGGCGGCCTGAATGGCACGCACTTCTTCACCCAAACGGGCAAAGTCGGCGGACAAAATGCTGGGGGCGAGGCGCAGGATAGGAGAAGTTGAAGTAGTCATGGTGCAGCTTTCTATAGACATTTATTTCACGCGCTCAGCGGGCTGGCTTTCAGCATGCCAGTGGCGCAGCTGAGACAAGTTGATCTGACTCAAGTCCGGCACAACCCGCATGGCGGCGCCAAAATTTTGGTGTGCGGTGTAGCGTGTAGGCGTGATTAGCGTGGCTAGGCCCGCGGCCGTGGCAGCGCGCAAACCATTGCTGGAGTCTTCAAACGCCAGACACGCTGCAGGCGGGAGTTGGAGCTTTGATAGCATTTGCAAGTACACCTGCGGATGCGGTTTTTTGAGTGGCGCGGTCGAGGCGTCGCCAATGGCCGTGAAGTTCAGGCGCCAATCCGGCCCCACCGCGTGACGCAGCAGCGCGGCAATGTTCACGGGCGACGTGGTGGTGGCAATGGCAAGTTGCAATCCTTGCGACAAAGCCTCGTCCATCAGCTTGAGCACACCGGGGCGCAAGCTCACGGCGCCCTCATTGACGGCGCGCTCGTAGGCGGCGGTTTTGAACTCGTGCAATCGATTGATGGTTTCCTGCAAGGCCATGGCACCCACTTCCTGCATGTCGGGCTGGGTGGTTTTCCAGTAATGCAGGATGCGCTCCTTGCCGCCCGAAATATCCAGCAACTTGGTGTAGAGCGCCTCGTCCCACTCCCAGTCCATGCCCAACTCGGCAAACGCCTGGTTGAAGGCCGCACGGTGCACACTCTCGGTGTCGGCCAAGGTGCCATCGACATCAAATATCAGGGCATTCAAAGGGATTGCTGTCATGGGCGTCTTTCAAAAAGAGAGAACAATTTAGTTCACATATCAGCGAACATGGATTTACTTTAATCGGCTTAACTCATAAACTCCAATCACGTTTTATTGATAAGTCATCAGAATTAACTGATGGGAAAGGAGCCCCACATGCGCCCGTACACGCTGAAACAGCTGCAGACCTTCATGGAAGTGGCGCGGCAACGCTCGGTTTCAAAAGCCGCCGAGCGATTATTTGTGACCCAACCTGCGGTGTCGATGCAGATTCGTCAACTTGAAGACGCTTTTGGCGTGCCCTTGATCGAACCCGCCGGACGCAACATCCGCCTCACCAATGCTGGCGAGGCTTTCCTGACCCACGCGATTGCCGCGATGGGGCAACTTAAAGACCTAGAAGCGCTGATGGCCGAGCATGTGGGCCTCAAAAAAGGGCGCATTGACCTTGCGGTGGTGACCACCTCGAAATACTTCATCCCCATGCTGCTAGTGCGCTTCAACAAACAGTTTCAGGGCATTGACATCCAGCTCAAGATTGACAACCGCGAAAACATACTGGGCCAACTGGCGCGCAACGAGGCCGACCTGGTGGTAATGGGCCGAGCCCCGGCCGACCTGGACTGCGAAGCCACTCCCTTTGCCACCAACCCGCTGGCCATCGTGGCAGCGCCCGACCACGAACTGGTGCGGCGCAAAAAACTGCCGTTCACGGTGCTGGGCGATCATCGTTTTGTGGTGCGCGAAGCCGGCTCAGGCACCCGTGCCGCCATGGAGCGCTTATTTGCGGAGCACCAGACCCCGTTGAAAGTGGTGATGGAAATGCCCAGCAACGAGACTATCAAACAAGCCGTGATGGCCGGTATGGGCATGAGCTTCCTGAGCCTGCGCACCGTGCGCCACGAGTTGGCCAGCGGTCACCTGGCGCTGGTTGATATTGAAGGGCTGCCGCAAATGGGCAACTGGTACATCACCCACCTGAGCCACAAAAAACTGTCGCCCGCTGCCAAGGCGTTCAAAGCGTTTTTGATCGAGCAAGGCGGGGGGCTGATGGATTCGTGGAGTTAATACGGCGAGAGGACAATCCCGACAACGTAAATCAATAACAAACCATTAAGGGAGTAGACCAGCAAGAAAGCGCATCCATTTGACCTACGCAGCACATGCGCATAATATGCGCATAACTTACAACAAGGAATTTCATATGCCCGTCACATCGCCTTCAGTCCGAAAACGCCCCGTTAACCTGACGCTGAACGATGGCCTGGTCGCGCAGGCCAAAGCCTATACCAGCAACTTGTCGGCCACCATGGAGTCATTGTTGGCCGAGTTTGTGTCGCAGCAGCAGCAGAATCAACGCAGCCGCCAGCAGATGGCCGATGCATGCGCCGACGACTGGAACGCAGTGCATGCCTCGGTCGGTTCGTTTGCTGACGAACACTCCACCTTGTAATGGCGCAGTTTGACGTCCACCGCAACAAGGGCGCGTTGCGTGAATCAATTCCCTTTGTGGTGCTGGTGCAATCCGCCCAGTTTGACCGTTACCGTCGTCGCGTCGTGGTGCCGCTGGTGCGCTTGTCGGCCCTGCCAGCCCACACGCCCACCGCTGGATCGCGTATGAACCCGACGTTTACCGTGGGGGGCGTTAAGGTGGTGCTACACCCGTTGGACATGGTCTCGGTATCTCAGGAGCAACTGGGTGAACATATCGGATCGCTCGCCAGCCAGGGACAAAGCATTTCGGATGCACTGGATGAGCTACTCACCCGGTCCTGGGGTTAACACCTCACGCGCGCCAGCCGACGGAGCTGTCCAGCACAAACGACTGGGCGCGGCCGACGGCTTCTAAAGTTTGAACGCATCAAGCTCTAACTCTTGATTTACATGCGGCAGCAGCTCACTATTTAATAGCGTTTTTTTCGGATTTTAGAGAGGCGGCATGGGGAAAATTTACACCCCAATCTTCTTGTGACTTGGCCAACTCAGCCAAGTCGGCCTCACGATTACCTTTACCCAATGAACCACAGGCGCCTTGAGAAACACCCAGTTCTCCCCCAGACTGATAACGCGCCTGCGCCAACAGAAACTTTTCATTGCGTGGGGGTGGGTTTTCCATCAACTCAAGCAAGCGCAACGACTCCCGACGGGTCAGCGAAAGCGTCGATTCTGTTTCAATCACGCTGACGGAAGTCGTTGGCAAGTTATCTTGCATGGCGCCCTACCCCTCCAGCACACCATGCAGCGCCACAAAAGCCTGCGTCAATTTATGGCTGGGGTCCATGTAAATCATCGGCAACGACTGCTCGTGCGATTCGCGGATCTTGACCGAAGACGGCAGGTAGGGTTGCAGCACCGGCAGGCCTTCAGCCACCAATTCGGCCACCATGCGCTGGGGCAGGTTGGCACGCGGCTGAAACTGGTTCACCACAATGCCCTTGACCACCAGATTGGGGTTGTGGTCCGCGCGAATTTCACGCACGTTGTCCATCAGGGTGTAGAGCGCCTTGCGGGCAAATTCATCGCAGTCAAACGGAATCAGGCAACCACTGGCGCCAATCAGTGCCGAGCGGGTGAAAAAGTTCAACGCGGGCGGCGTGTCGATGTAGATGCGGTCGTAGCCACCGGCCAGTTGCTGCAGGGCCTCGCGCAGCTTGAAAACCTTTTGACGCGACTCCAGCTTGCTCTCCAACTCGCCCAACGCGGGGCTGGAGGGCATGACGTGCAGGTGTTCGTGCGGTGTGGTGACGATGAATTCGGTCGGCAGCACGGTACGAAAGCTGTAGCTCAGCGAGTTCTCAAAAAACCCCGCCACATTGGGCTGGTCGTCTTTGGCCTGTGCGCCCAGCAGGTAGCTGCTGGAGTTGCCTTGGGAGTCCAGGTCAATCACCAAAGTGCGCAGACCTTGACTCGCACTGATGGCGGCCAGATTGCAGGTGATGGTGGATTTGCCAACTCCCCCCTTTTGATTGAAAACGACGAGTGCCATGACACGATTCCTTGTGCGGGTGAACGATTGAAAAAAACAGGACTGCTGAATTGTGACCGGCTTCAACACATCACTAATAACTTATGCCACCTAAATTTAATTTGAATTTTCATTATGAATAAGCCTCTCTATAGTTCACCTCATCGCCACCCCAGTTACCCATAACAGGAGATTTCACATGGATCAATCGAACCGTTACGCCGACCTCAGCCTCAAGGAAGAGGACCTCATCAAAGGCGGCCGCCACATTCTGGTGGCCTACAAAATGGCGCCCAAATCAGGGCACGGCTACCTCGAAGCTGCCGCTCACTTTGCGGCCGAGTCGTCCACCGGTACCAATGTCGAGGTCTCCACCACCGATGATTTCACGCGCGGCGTGGATGCGCTGGTCTACTACATTGACGAAGCCACCGAAGACATGCGGATTGCCTATCCGATTGACTTGTTTGACCGCAATGTGACCGATGGCCGCTTCATGCTGGTGTCGTTCCTGACGCTGGTCATTGGCAACAACCAGGGCATGGGTGACATCAAACACGCCAAGATTCACGACTTTTACATGCCCGAGCGCGTCATCCAGATGTTTGACGGCCCGGCCAAAGACATCTCTGACCTGTGGCGCATTCTGGGTCGCCCGGTGGTGAACGGTGGCTACATTGCCGGCACCATCATCAAGCCCAAGCTGGGTCTGCGCCCCGAGCCGTTTGCCCAAGCGGCCTACCAGTTCTGGCTGGGTGGTGACTTTATCAAGAACGACGAACCCCAGGGCAACCAGGTGTTTGCGCCGATCAAGAAAGTGCTGCCGCTGGTCTATGACTCGCTGAAGCGCGCTCAGGACGAAACCGGCCAGCCCAAGCTGTTCTCGATGAACATCACCGCTGACGATCACTACGAAATGCTGGCCCGCGCCGACTACGCGCTGGAAGTATTCGGCCCCGATGCTGACAAGCTGGCGTTTCTGGTGGACGGCTTTGTGGGCGGCCCCGGCATGATCACCACGGCCCGTCGTCAGTACCCTAACCAGTACCTGCATTACCACCGCGCCGGTCACGGCATGATCACCTCACCTTCAGCCAAGCGCGGCTACACCGCTTTTGTGCTGGCCAAAATGAGCCGTTTGCAAGGGGCTTCAGGCATCCACGTCGGCACCATGGGTTACGGCAAGATGGAAGGCGAAGGCGACGACCGGGGCATTGCCTACATGATCGAGCGCGACGAGTGCCAAGGTCCGGTTTACTTCCAGAAATGGTACGGCATGAAGCCCACCACGCCCATCATCTCGGGCGGCATGAATGCGCTGCGTCTGCCCGGCTTCTTCGAGAATTTGGGCCACGGCAATGTGATCAACACAGCGGGTGGCGGCGCCTACGGCCACATCGACTCGCCCGCTGCCGGGGCGGTGTCGCTGCGCCAATCCTACGAATGCTGGAAGTCAGGCGCTGACCCGATTGAGTATGCCAAGGAGCACAAGGAATTTGCGCGGGCGTTTGAGTCGTTCCCCGGAGATGCGGACAAGCTGTTCCCAGGCTGGCGTGAGAAGTTGGGTGTGCACAAGTAGGACTGTTTACTGGGGTTAGGTTCAAGGGGGCAGACTTTCAGTTTTGTGCGAGCTTGTTGCGACGGGCAGCCCTGCGCCGTTCGTGTCCCCCAGCGGCTTTCAGCCGCTTCCTCCTTGACCTCACTTTGCAGGGCAACCCGCCACAACAAGCCTTGAGCCGCTGTTGGTGTCAAGTTCAATTTAATTCAATTCAGGTCAGTTGAGTACAGTCAGCTATTCAACACAAACGCGAGCAGCGTGCGTTGGGTGACTGACGAAGCGAAGTCAAGGAGGAGGTTCGGACGCAGTCCGAACCGGGGGACATGAGCGCAGTCAGTCACCCAACGCGCGCTGCGGATAAAGTAGACAAGCAACAAAAATAGTGACCACAGAGGAAACAGCAATGACAAATCTGGCACAGCAATACAGCATCCCCCAACAGCCGTTCTACCAACCGCAGTCCAACGAAGTCACGCTCTACGAGGCCGCTTACAAAGCCCGCCTGCCAGTGATGGTGAAAGGCCCAACCGGGTGCGGCAAGTCGCGATTTATCGAATACATGGCCTGGAAGCTGGGCAAACCGCTGATCACCGTGGCGTGCAATGAAGACATGACGGCGTCAGATCTGGTCGGGCGCTATTTGCTGGAGTCCAACGGCACGCGCTGGCTCGACGGACCGCTGACTACGGCGGCACGTATCGGCGCCATTTGCTACCTCGACGAGATTGTGGAAGCGCGTCAAGACACCACGGTGGTGATTCACCCGCTGACTGACCACCGCCGCCAGTTACCGCTGGACAAACGCGGCGAGTTGGTCCACGCGCACCCCGATTTTCAGCTGGTCATCTCCTACAACCCCGGTTACCAGAGTTTGATGAAAGACCTGAAACAGTCGACCAAGCAACGGTTCGTCGGCTTTGATTTTGACTACCCTCCTGCGGCACTCGAAGCCACTATTGTCGCCACAGAAACCGGCATGGACTTTGAAA
>NZ_JBAWYV010000077.1:0-16283 GCF_037143375.1 Rhodoferax sp.
AAACCTACGGCATGGGCAGCGACGGCTTGTACCGCCTGTCCGAGACGCAAGCGCAAGAAATTTTGCAAATGCGCCTGCAACGCCTGACGGGGCTGGAGCAGGACAAGATCGTGGCGGAATACAAAGAGGTCATGGGCGAGATCGAAGACTTGCTCGATATTCTGGCCAAGCCAGAGCGCGTCACCACCATCATCAGCGAAGAGCTGACCGCCATCAAAACTGAGTTCGGCCAAACCAAGATTGGTGCTCGCCGCAGCCAAGTGGAATACAGCTCGTTTGACCTGAGCACCGAAGACCTGATCACCCCGACAGATATGGTGGTCACGCTCTCGCACAGTGGCTACATCAAGAGCCAGCCCTTGAGCGAATACCGGGCGCAAAAGCGTGGCGGACGTGGCAAGCAGGCCACAGCCACCAAAGAAGACGATTGGGTTGACCAACTCTTTATTGCCAACACGCACGACTACATCCTGTGCTTCAGCAACCGGGGCCGCCTGTACTGGCTCAAGGTTTGGGAAGTGCCACAAGGCTCGCGCGGTTCACGCGGTCGCCCGATCGTCAACATGTTCCCGCTGCAAGAAGGCGAAAAAATCAGCGTCGTGCTGCCTTTAACCGGCAACAAGCGCACGTTCCCGGCGGACCATTTTGTATTCATGGCCACGTCCATGGGCACCGTCAAAAAGACCCCGCTGGACGATTTCAGCAACCCACGCAAAGTCGGCATCATTGCCATCAACCTCGACGAAGGCGACTTCCTGATCGGCGCGGCGGTCACTGACGGTCAGCACGATGTCATGTTGTTCTCGGACGGTGGCAAAGCTGTGCGTTTCAACGAAGACGAAGTCACCGCCCACGGCCGTCAATCGCGCGGTGTCAAGGGAATGAACCTCGAAGAAGGCCAAAGCGTGATCGCCATGCTGGTCGCCGAAGACGAGTTGCAAAGCGTGCTGACCGCCACCCAAAACGGCTACGGCAAACGCACCAGCATCACCGAATACACCCGCCACGGCCGCGGCACCAAGGGAATGATTGCCATCCAGCAAAGCGAGCGCAACGGCAAAGTGGTGGCCGCTACGCTGGTGCATGCCGATGACGAAATCATGTTGATCACCGACAAGGGCGTTTTGGTACGCACCCGGGTCAGCGAGATTCGCGAACTCGGCCGTGCCACCCAAGGGGTGACCTTGATTGCGCTGGACGAAGGCTCCAAACTGAGCGGTTTGCAGCGCATTGTTGAAAACGACGCCAACCCTGTCGTCAATGACATTGCGGGCGATGACACCGGTGAAGCTGACGAGGCAGGCGACACGAACACCGACATTTAATTGCTACGTTTTATATAGCTACTAGCGCTTGTTGCACGAGGGCTAGAGCCCTATTTGGCTTAAAAAGTTTCTTATGAACCGACCTTTTAACTTTTCCGCCGGACCCGCGGCTATGCCCGAAGAAGTGCTGACCGAAGCGGCCGCTGAGATGCTGGACTGGCATGGCAGCGGCATGGGCGTGATGGAAATGAGCCACAGGGGCAAAGAGTTCATCTCGATCTATGAGCAGGCGCAAGCCGACCTGCGCGAGTTGCTGGCGGTGCCTGACAACTTCAAGATCCTGTTCATGCAAGGCGGCGGGCTGGCAGAAAACGCCATCGTGCCACTGAATATTTCACAGGGCGGCTTGGTGGACTTTGTGGTGTCAGGGAGCTGGAGCCAGAAGTCGCAACAGGAAGCGGGCAAGTATTGCACCGCGCACACCGCAGCCGACAACTTGGCAAACGGGCATACCTCACTGCCTGACCCTTCGCAATGGAAGCTCAACCCAGCAGCTCGCTATGTGCATGTCTGCACCAACGAGACCATTAACGGCGTCGAATTCCATACCCTGCCGAACCTCAAAGCGCTCGGTAGCAACGCCGATTTGGTGATCGATTTTTCATCCCATGTGGCGTCGCGACCGGTGGACTGGTCCAAGGTCGGGCTGGCGTTTGGCGGTGCTCAAAAAAATCTGGGCCCTGCCGGTTTGACCCTGGTGGTGGTGCGCGACGACCTGCTGGGCCACGCCCTGCCCGCCTGCCCCAGTGCCTTCAATTACAAAATGGTGGCCGACAACCAGTCGATGTACAACACCCCGCCGACCTACTCGATTTACGTCGCCGGGCTGGTGTTTCAGTGGCTCAAGCGACAGGGGGGCATGGCCGCCATGGAGGCGCGCAATATCGCCAAAGCCGAACTGCTGTACCAGGCCATTGACAACTCCCAGCTGTACCAAAACAAAGTCGCCAGCGACTGCCGCTCGCGCATGAACGTGCCGTTTTTCCTGCGTGACGAAAGCCTCAACGCGGCTTTTTTGGCGGGGGCTCAAACACACCGCTTGCTGCAACTCAAGGGCCACAAGTCAGTGGGCGGCATGCGTGCCAGTATTTACAACGCCATGCCCCTGGAAGGCGTGCAAGCACTGGTGGACTACATGCAAGAATTCGAAAAAACCCGAAGCTGAAAAGCCAGGTCGATCAACTCCCTTTCAAAGAGCAAGACTGTTTCATGGCGAAAACCCTTCCTGAACTGCGCACACACATCGACGCCCTTGACCTGGAGTTGCTGGCACTGCTGAACCAACGCGCCTCGCTGGCCCATGAGGTGGGTGAGATCAAGCGCATCGATGGCTCCCCGGTGTTTCGCCCGGAACGCGAAACCCAAGTCATCAATAGCCTGCAAACCGGCAACCCTGGCCCCATCAAAAACAGCAGCATCGCTGTCATCTGGCGCGAAATCATGTCGGCCTGTCGCGCTTTGGAAGCCGCGCAGCGGGTGGCCTACCTGGGCCCCGCCGGCACTTTCAGCGAACAGGCAGCGCTGCAGTTTTTTGGCTCCAGCATTGAACGGGTCATGTGCGTCAGCATTGACGAAGTGTTCCGCTCCACAGCGGGTGGTGGCGCCGAGTTTGGCGTCATTCCCATCGAAAACTCCAGCGAAGGCGTGATCTCACGCTCGCTTGATTTGCTGCTGAATTCGCCACTGCATATCGTCGGCGAAACCAGCTTTCTGGTGCGCCACAACGTGCTAAGACTCAGCCCCATGCTGGCGGGTATTGAAGTGGTTTACGCCCACCCGCAAGCACTGGCCCAGTGCCAGGACTGGCTCACCACCCACCTGCCCCACGCAGAACGGCGTGCCGCGTCCAGCAATGCCGAAGGCGCCCGTCTGGCCGCCACCAACCCGGCTTGGGCCGCGATTGCCAGCGAGCGTGCCGGCAGTGAATTTGGTCTGCATGTCGCTTCACCGGCGATTCAGGACGATGCTTTCAACCGCACCCGGTTTGCGGTGGTGTGCCTGCCACAAACACTGCCCGCGCCCGAAGCCACCGGAAAAGACTGCGTCAGCCTGATCGTCTCGGTGCCCAACAAACCCGGCGCGGTGCATGATTTACTCATGCCTCTCAAGACCCACGGTGTCTCCATGACCCGGTTTGAGTCGCGTCCCGCCCGCTCCGGCCAGTGGGAATATTATTTTTATATCGACATTCAAGGCCACCCTTCTCAGCCGCATGTCGCTGCGGCCCTCAAGGAACTTCAATCACTGAGCGCGTTTTATAAAGTGCTCGGCACCTACCCTGCGGGCGCATGATGTTTCAACAACTCGGACTCATTGGTTGTGGTTTGATGGGCGGCTCATTTGCCCTGGCGCTCAAACGTGCCGGGCTGGTGAAACGGGTGGTGGGCTACAGCAAATCACCCTCCACCACGGAACGCGCCCGCCAGTTAGGCGTCATTGACCTGGAGGCCCCTTCGGCCTTGCTGGCGGTGTCAGGCGCCGACATCGTCTTGATTGCCGTACCGGTGTCGGCCACCGAAGCGACGTTCAAGGCCATCAAACATCTGGTCACGCCCCAAATGCTGATCATGGACGTCGGCTCCACCAAGCGCGACGTGATTGACGCAGGACGGCGCGCCTTGCGCGAGCAAATCGGCTCGTTTGTGCCCGCCCACCCGATTGCGGGCAAAGAAGTCTCCGGGGTCGAGCATTCCGATGCAGACCTGTACGTTGGCAAGCAAGTCATCCTCACCCCCATCGAGCGCACCTTGACGGTTCAATTGCAAAAGGCGGTGGATGTCTGGACGGCACTGGGTTGCCGCGTGGTCAAAATGTCGCCAGAGTCGCACGATGCCGCGTTTGCCGCAGTCAGTCACTTGCCGCACCTGATCTCGTTTGCCTTGATGAACGCCATCTCGGGCCAGCCTCATGGCAAAGACTACCTGTCGCTGGCAGGCCCAGGGTTTCGTGACTTCACACGCATCGCAGCCAGCGACCCCAAGGTTTGGCGCGACATCATGCTGTCCAACCGCGAAGAGTTGCTGGCCCAATCCAAAATCTTCCAACGCAATCTCCAGGCGCTCGAACTCATGATTTCCAGCGGCAACGCAGAGGCACTTGAAGGATTGATCGAACAAGCCAGCCTGACCCGCGCCAACTGGAGCATGGCTAAAAACCAAAAATAATGCTGACTACTGTTTTTCTCGACATTCCGAACCTCGCCTCGGCCGGTGGAACATTGGTACTTCCTGGCTCAAAAAGCATCTCTAACCGCGTACTGCTTTTATCGGCACTGAGTCAAGGCACCACCACCCTGCATGACCTGCTGGACTCTGACGACACCCGCATCATGCTGGACGCCTTGCGCATCCTGGGTTGTAACATTCGCCAAAGCGGCACGACCGTTCAGATTGACGGCCTCGGTGGCCAGCTCAAACAGCAAAAAGCCGATCTGTTTATGGGCAATGCCGGCACTGCCATACGCCCGCTGACCGCTGCGCTGGCGGTGATGGGTGGCGATTTCGAGTTGCGTGGCATCCCGCGTATGCACGAACGCCCGATTGGCGACCTGGTAGACGCCTTGCGCCAACTCGGTTGCCACATTGATTATTTGGGTCAGGACGGCTTCCCGCCCCTGCGCATTGGCAACCCCACGCTGACGCTGGACGGACCCATTCAGGTCCGAGGTGATGTGTCAAGCCAGTTTCTCACCGCCCTGCTGATGTCATTGCCGTTGGTGGCTAAAAAAGACATCGTCATTGAAGTCGTCGGCGAGTTGATCTCCCGGCCTTATATTGAAATCACGCTCAACCTGCTGGCGCGTTTTGGCATTCAGGTGGTGCGCGAAGGTTGGCAACGGTTCACCATTCCAGCGGGCAGTCAGTTCACATCGCCCGGCACCTTGCATGTGGAGGCAGACGCTTCTTCTGCTAGCTATTTTATAGCTCTTGGCGCAATAGCGACGGGGGCTACAGGTCAAACAAGCATAAGGATTGAAGGCGTCGGCGCGGACTCCATCCAGGGCGACATTCGCTTCATCGAAGCGGCGCAACTGATGGGCGCCCACGTGGTGAGCGGCCCCAACTGGCTGGAGATTTCACGCGGTAGCTGGCCGCTCAAAGCGATTGAGCTGGACTGCAACCATATCCCCGATGCCGCCATGACGCTGGCCGTGATGGCTTTGTACGCCAACGGCACCACCACACTGTTCAATATTGCCAGTTGGCGCGTCAAGGAAACTGACCGCATTGCGGCCATGGCGTGTGAATTGCGCAAACTGGGCGCCACGGTCGAAGAAGGCGCCGACTTCATCAGCGTCACACCGCCGAACACACTGGCCGACTGGCAAGCCGCCAGCATCCATACCTATGACGACCACCGTGTTGCCATGTGTTTTTCGCTGGCCGCCTTCAATCCGGCAGGCCTGCCGGTGCGCATTGAAGACCCCAAATGTGTCGCCAAGACTTTCCCGGACTACTTTGAGGCCTTGTTCACGCTGGTGCAAACCCCGCCACAAGCCATTCCCGTGATCTGCGTTGACGGCCCGACCGCGTCCGGCAAAGGCACGCTGGCAGCGGTGCTAGCCAAAGAACTGGGCTACCATTTTCTGGACTCTGGCTCGCTCTACCGCATCACGGCGTTCGCCGCCTTGCAAGCCGGACTGACACTGGACGCAGCGGGTGAACAGGCCATTGCCGATCAGGTCCAAACGCTGACAATTCAGTTTATTGATGGCCGTGTCTTGCTGAACGGCACCGATGTGAGTGACATCATTCGCACCGAAGAGGCCGGCATGAACGCCTCCCGGGTCTCGGCCTTGCCCATGGTTAGATCGGCTTTGGTCGACCTGCAACACAGCTTTCGGCAGTTGCCGGGCCTGGTCGCCGATGGGCGCGACATGGGCACGGTCATCTTCCCCGAGGCGCCGCTCAAGGTTTTTTTGACCGCCAGTGCCGAGCGACGCGCCGAACGACGCTACAAACAATTGATTTCAAAGGGAATTTCAACTACACTCCCATCTCTTCGCGCTGATCTGGAAGCACGCGACGCCAGGGATTCATCCCGCACCGTCGCACCTCTCAGGCCCGCACAAGATGCCCGGTTGCTAGACAACTCCGAATTGGCGGTTGAGAAATCAGTCACTTTGGTCTTGGCCTGGTGGCAGGACAAACAGCCTTTCAGAGCCATTTGAAAGACTAAAAAGCAAAGTCATCTTGACCTTGCGTCGCTCCCCACCGGCCTTCTCGCGCTGCTTTAGCGCACTGCTGGTGTGGTTCAACAAACTAACCCGCGGAACACTCCGCAACCAAAAATGTCAGAATCATTTGCAGCCCTATTCGAAGAGTCGTTGACACGCACAGAAATGCGTCCAGGCGAAGTTATCACTGCTGAAGTGGTACGTATCGAGCACAGCTTTGTTGTTGTTAACGCTGGCCTCAAGTCTGAAGCCTACGTGCCGCTCGAAGAATTCAAGAGTGACAAGGGCGAAATCGAAGTTCAGGTCGGCGACTTCGTGTCGGTGGCCATCGGTTCCATCGAAAACGGCTACGGCGACACCATTTTGTCCCGCGACACCGCCAAGCGTCTCGCTTCGTGGATGAGCCTGGAAAAAGCCCTGGAAACCGGCGAATTTGTCACCGGCACCACCAGCGGCAAAGTCAAGGGTGGCCTGACCGTTTTGGTCAACGGAATCCGCGCATTCCTGCCAGGTTCGTTGGTTGACACACGTCCTACCAAAGACTTGTCCCCGTACGAAAACAAAACTTTGGAATTCAAGGTTATCAAGCTTGACCGCAAGCGTAACAACGTTGTGTTGTCACGTCGCGCTGTGGTTGAAGCCAGCATGGGCGAAGAACGCGCCAAGCTGATGCAAACCCTCAAAGAAGGCTCCGTGGTTCAAGGTGTTGTCAAGAACATCACCGAATACGGCGCATTTGTGGATCTGGGCGGTATCGACGGCCTGTTGCACATCACCGACATGGCTTGGCGCCGTGTCCGTCACCCTTCTGAAGTCGTGACGGCTGGTCAAGAAATCACTGCCAAGATCCTGAAATTCGACACCGAGAAAAACCGCGTGTCACTGGGTCTGAAGCAAATGGGTGATGATCCTTGGATGGGCGTGAACCGCCGTTACCCCCAAGGTACGCGCATGTTCGGCAAGATCACGAACATTGCCGATTACGGCGCATTTGTGGAACTGGAACCCGGAATCGAAGGCCTGGTCCACGTGTCCGAGATGGACTGGACCAACAAGAACGTTGCGCCGTCCAAGATTGTTGCCCTGGGCGATGAAGTCGAAGTCATGGTTCTGGAAATCGACGAAGACAAGCGCCGTATCAGCTTAGGCATGAAGCAATGCAAGGCCAACCCTTGGCAAGAATTTGCTCAGAACACCAAGCGCGGCGACCGCGTGAAGGGCCCTATCAAGTCCATCACCGACTTCGGCGTGTTTGTGGGCTTGGCTGCCGGCATCGACGGTTTGGTTCACCTCTCCGACCTGTCCTGGAACGAGCCCGGCGAAACCGCTGTGCGCGAATACAAAAAGGGCCAGGAAGTCGAAGCCCTCGTGTTGGCTGTGGACGTGGACCGCGAACGCATCTCCCTGGGTATCAAACAGTTGGATTCCGATCCATTCACCACCTTCGCCACCATCAATGACAAGGGTCAAGTGGTTACCGGCAAGGTCAAGACTGTGGATGCCAAGGGCGCTGAAATTGATCTCGGCGACGACATCATCGGCTACCTGCGCGCTTCAGAAATCTCCCGCGACCGCGTGGAAGATGCCCGTAATGTGCTCAAAGAAGGCGACGAAGTCACTGCAGTGGTCGTCAATGTGGATCGCAAGACCCGCAACATCCAGTTGTCTATCAAGGCAAAAGATGCGGCTGATCAAAACGAAGCCATGTCCACACTGAGCCAGCAATCGGCTCGTGAAAACGCTGGCACCACCAGCCTGGGCGCTTTGTTGCGCGCCAAGTTGGACAACAACAGCTAAGTCGATTCCAGTTCGGAACTGATCGATCAGGCGGCACAGACTTCGCGTTTGTGCCGCCTGTTTTTTTGTGCCATTTTTTTGGACTTTTAATGACGCGATCTGACCTTGTTGAAGAACTGGCCGCCCGATTTGGCCAACTGACCCACCGCGATGCAGAATTTGCTGTCAAGGCCATCCTTGATGCCATGAACGATGCACTGGTGCGTGGCCACCGAATTGAAATCAGAGGCTTTGGCAGTTTCTCCATCAACCACCGACCACCGCGCATGGGTCGTAACCCCCGCAGTGGCGAAAGTGTGGCCATTCCCGAGAAGCGCGTTCCCCACTTCAAGCCGGGCAAAGCCCTGCGTGAAGCCGTTGATCTGCGTACCTCTGAACTGGACGCGAAAGAGAAGCTGTCAGCTTAAAGGCATCGCTTCTCAACGTTAGAATATTTGCGTCACTGGGGAAATCGATGGAACACTTCATGTGGCTGCTTAAGTGGGTACTTAAGGCAGCCATTTTTTTTACCCTGTTTGCTTTCGCACTGAACAATCAGCAGGACACCACCGTGCACTTTTTCTTTGGCACGCAGTGGAGCGCGCCTTTGGTTCTGGTGGTGCTCAGCACGTTTGCTGTGGGCGTTGCTGTTGGCGTACTGGGCATGGTGCCGCGCTGGTGGAAACAACGCAGTGCAGCGAGCCGCGCCACCCTGACCACTTTGGCGACTGCAGAAGCACAAAAACTGCAACCCAATTCTCAAACTACGCCGCATGGACTTTGACCTGAGCTGGATTTTGCTGGGACTGCCCCTGGCGTTTGTGCTGGGTTGGGTCGCTTCGCGCCTTGATCTGCGCCAACTTCGCATTGAGAATCACCAGGCACCCAAAGCGTATTTCAAAGGCTTGAATTTCCTGCTCAATGAGCAGCAAGACCAAGCGATTGACGCCTTTATTGAAGCCGTTCAAAACGACCCGGATACCTCGGAATTGCACTTTGCACTGGGTAATTTATTTCGCCGTCGCGGAGAGTATGAACGTGCCGTACGCGTCCATGACCACCTGCTGTCACGCGGCGACTTAAGCCTGGCGGACCGCCAACGCGCGCAACATGCCCTCGCGCTGGACTATCTCAAAGCGGGCCTGCTTGACCGTGCCGAATCTGCCTTGCTCAAACTTGAAGGAACACCGTTTGAAGCACAGGCGCGGCTCGCACTGTTGGCCAATTACGAACGCAGTCGCGACTGGCCACAAGCCGCCTTGATCGCCCAAAAACTGGCACAGTCCAACCAGGGCAGTTTCAATGGACGGTTGTCGCATTACCTGTGTGAGCAGGCCGCTACGTGCAGGGCCAAGCAGGAATTCGCGCAGGCAAAAGCCTTGCTGCTAGAGGCCATCACCACCGCGCCCGAAGCACCGCGCCCTCGAATCGATTTATCCAGACTGTTGAGTCAGCAGGACAAACCTGAAGAGGCGTACACCACACTGCTGGCGTCACTCGAAGCCTCCCCCGCAGCTATTCCCCTGATTGCAGGGCCATTGGCAGAGTTTGCGATCAGCAGTGGCCACTCGTTAGATGCCCTTGACTTACTGAAAACCAATTACGACCTGTCTCCCTCACTGGATGTACTGGATGCCATCGTGGCGCTGGAAGCCACCGAGAGCGGCCCACTGCCCACAGCACGCGACTGGTATGTGCGTCATCTGGAACGCGAACCCTCTTTGGTCGCGGCTGCCAAATGGATTGCCGGAGAGAAGCTGGAACACGAGCAATTTCATCCGCAGGTGCAGCGCGCCTTGGACCATGCCGTCAAGCCTTTGACGCGCTACCGCTGTGCGGCTTGTGGGTTTGAGGCCAAGCAACACTTTTGGCAATGTCCTGGTTGCCAGGCTTGGGACAGTTATCCGGCCCGCCGGGTTGAAGAACTTTAAAAATTAAATTTATTTCATGACCATATCCAAAGAAAAACTAGCCCTGGCAAGCGTCCTGGTGGTTGGCGACGTGATGCTGGACCGTTACTGGTATGGCGCCGTGGACCGCATATCGCCCGAAGCACCGGTGCCGATTGTGCGCATCACACGCGAAGAAGAGCGCAACGGCGGCGCCGCCAACGTGGCCTACAACGTGGTGACCCTGGGAGCGCAATCTTCCTTGCTCACAGTGGTGGGCGAAGATGAGGCAAGCCACAAACTCGAAGCCCTGGTCGCCCGAACCGGCATTCGAACTTACTTTGGCCGCGATGCCGAACTCAAGACCACCGTCAAGCTCCGGGTGATCGGGCGCCAACAGCAACTGCTGCGCCTTGATTTTGAGAACATCCCCAAGACCGAGCTGCTGGCGTCCCAGACAGAGACCTTTATCAAGCTCTTGCCTGAGCATGATGCCGTACTTTTCTCGGACTACGGCAAAGGGGGCCTGGCCCACGTCAGCGACATGATTGATCGCGCCCGTGCCGCCAACAAACCGATCCTGATCGACCCCAAGGGAACTGATTACTCGCGCTACCAAAACGCCACGGTGATTACCCCAAACCGTGCGGAATTGCAGCAAGTCATCGGCGCCTGGCGTGACGAGTCCGATTTGCAGACCAAATGCCAAAACCTGCGGCAGCAACTCGGCCTCGAGGCCGTGCTCCTGACGCGCAGCGAAGAAGGCATGACGCTGTTTGATGCGCAAGGGCAGTTGCACGTCAGCGCCCAGGCGCGCGAAGTGTTTGACGTGACCGGCGCTGGCGATACGGTGATCGCCACGATGGCCGCCCTGGTGGCAGCTGGCATGAGCCTGCGCGACGCACTCCCCCTGTCCAACCGGGCTGGCGGCCTGGTGGTCGGGAAATTTGGTACCGCCACTGTTTCTTATGAGGAGTTATTTGCATGACCCGAATCGTTGTCACCGGCGCTGCCGGCTTTATTGGCAGCAACCTGATCAAAGGCCTGAATGCCCGTGGTTTTGACGACATCATTGCCGTCGATGACCTGACGCAGGGCGACAAGTTTCGCAATTTGGCTGACTTGAGAATTGCCGACTACGTCGATGCCAGTGTGTTCTACGATCTGTTTGCCAATGGCGCCTACGGCCAGATAGAAGCCGTGTTCCATGAAGGTGCCTGCAGTGACACCATGGAAGCCGATGGCAAGTACATGATGGACAACAACTACACCACCTCGGTGAGCTTGTTCCAGGCCTGCCAAAAACGGGGTGCACGTCTGCTATACGCCTCTAGCGCCGCGACCTACGGCGGCTCAGACACCTTCAAGGAAGAGCCCGCTTTTGAGCACCCCCTGAACGTCTACGGCTACTCCAAGCTCCTGTTTGACCAACGCATGCGTCGCGAGTGCGGTGTTGACTTTCAGCGCTCGGTGGTCGGCAAAACAGGCCAGGTCGTGGGCTTTCGCTACTTCAATGTGTATGGCCCACGTGAGCAGCACAAAGGCCGCATGGCCAGCGTCGCCTTTCATCAGTTCAACCAGTTCAAGGCAGAGGGCAAGGTCAAGCTGTTTGGTGACTACGGCGGCTATGCACCAGGGTCGCAAATGCGCGATTTCGTTTTTATTGACGATGTGGTGGCGGTCAACCTCTGGTTTTTTGACCATCCCGGTGTCTCCGGTATTTTTAACCTTGGCACGGGCCGGGCCCAACCTTTTAACGACGTGGCCAGTTCCGTGGTGAACGCACTGCGAAGCATCCAGGGTGAGGCGGCCTTGCCACTAGAAGCCATTACAGCAGCCGGACTGATCGAGTACATCCCATTCCCGGACGCTTTGCGTGGCAAATACCAGTGCTACACCCAAGCAGACTTGAGTGCCTTGCGCGCTGCTGGCTGCGACCACCGCTTTGCAGATGTGCAAACTGGCGTGGCCAAATACGTTGAATGGATGGCCAGTCAAGCCTGATTGACCTATTTTTCAGGGTTTCCCCGTAATTTCACCATCGGCCGGTCAACGGCTGACATAGCCATCTCGTTGTGTGGCAAGTCTCATCTACGCGATGAGATGGTCACTTTTTTTTGTTTACTTGTACCCTTCAGGAGTTAATTCATGTTGAAAAAAATTCTGGCCCTCGTGGCTATGTTGTATGCAGCAGTTTGTTTTGCCGCTGTTGATGTCAACAAGGCAACCGCTGCCGAACTCGACAGCATCAAAGGCATTGGCCCTTCGATCTCCACCAAAATTCTTGATGAGCGCAAAAAAGGCAACTTCAAGGATTGGAACGACTTAGTTGAACGCGTCAAGGGCGTGGGCGAAGGCAATGCAGCCAAGTTTTCTACCGAAGGCTTGACCGTTAACGGCTCATCCTTCAAGGGCGCCGCTGCTGCACCGGCTGCCGCTGCCAAGAAAGATGAAAAACCTGCCGCCAAGGCCGATGCCAAGCCAGCTGCTGCTGTAGCACCTGCCGCTGCCGCCCCTGCTGCCAAGGAAGAAAAGAAAGATCCAAAAGCCGAAGCCAAAGCTAAAAAAGAAGCCGACAAAAAAGCCAAGGCTGAAGAAAAAATGAAAAAAGCTGAAGAAGCCAAAGCCAAGAAAGATGCCGGCAAAAATGCCAAAGCTGATGCAGCCAAACCAGCTGCCAGCGCTGCCAAAAAATAAGTTCCTGCATGCATAAAAAAACCCGCTTCGCGCGGGTTTTTTTTGGCCGAAAAATCCTTGACTTGATCGTTATTGCAAAGTCATTTGTCCGGTGGACTTGCACTCGTACATGGATTGATCCGCTATGTAGAGCAAATCATTCAACTCGGTACCGTGATGCGGGAACAAAGCCAATCCGACACTGGCACCGGCCGAAACAACAGTGCCTCGCTCCAGTGGAATAGGACTCGACAAGGTGGCAATCATCTTTTGCCCCATGTTCACCAGCTCTTGGGGGTCTTCAATATCTTCGATAATGAGCACAAATTCATCGCCGCCCAGACGGGCCACCGTATCGCATGCGCGCACCGCACCCACCAAGCGATTGGCCATGGTGATCAAAACAAAGTCGCCTGCAGCATGGCCATGGTTGTCGTTGATGACCTTGAAGTCGTCTAAATCAATCATCAACAATGCAAAAGCCTTGCCACTGCGCTTGGAGCGTTTGGCAGCGCTAAAAAACCGTTCAGTCAATAGCAGGCGATTGGCCAGACCGGTCAGCTCGTCATGGTGGGCCTGCTCCTGAAGCACGATGCAACGGCTGCGCAGATCAACAATCTCGCTTTGGAAAGCTTCCATGCGCTGGGACACGTAGAGTTGAACGCGCTGATCGTGGTTTTGCAACAGATCCGCCATCTTCAAATCAGTGGCGGTGGCCCGAGCCAGTGCTTGATCGCGTTGTGATTTGACAAACTTCAGCTGACGAAAAAAGACCAAGTGAAGGCCAACCAGAACCCAGGCGCTTACCATCACACCCAGCGCCAGCAGCGGATCGGCCCAGACTGCGTTGACCCAAGCAAACAAGCAGCCGCCCAGCACCAGCGCGACAACGATCGCACGCCAATAACTTTGCACTCGATTGATCACTCTTGGATGAATTCCAAGGTCAGACATGATTTCCTCCAGATACCCAGAAAGCGTCATAGCTTTATATTTTATTGCCCCGCTCAGAATGAATGACGGCTTGCTATGGACCCCGCAATTTTCCCGTACAAACCCTCACCTGTCTATCATTTTCCATTGCGGTGAATCAGCATTTATGATGTCTACAACATGATTTCAGTTCTCGCAATTTGTATCGGCGCCAGCTTGGGCGCACTGGCCCGCTGGGGCTTGGGCCTTTGGCTCAATCCCGGCGCTGCGATTCCACTGGGCACGCTGGCCGCCAACCTGATCGGCGGCTACCTGATTGGCATTTGCGTGGCGGTATTTCAGGCCTTGCCCAACCTGGACCCCGTCTGGCGCTTGGCCTTGGTGACGGGATTTTTGGGCGCCCTCACCACGTTTTCAAGCTTCTCGGCTGAAGTGGTGGGCATGCTGGGCCAACAACGCTACGCCATGGCATTTGGCACCGCCGGACTGCACTTGTTTGGCTCCCTGCTCCTGACCATTGCAGGCATCCAGACCACTACATATTTCATAGCTACTCGCGCATGATGGACGGGGGCTAGAGGCATATTTTGCATAAAACCTAGCCACCGCCACGCTGCATGTACAAATCAAACCGCTTCATAAATGCATAGCGCTGGACATCATCCAGACCGGCAAATCGAAAGCTGACCAGCAAGCGGGGAATGCACATCAGCGCAATCACCCGCGGCTCGCCCACATGCCAGGTCAGGCCCAGTGCACCGTCGCCAATGCGCACCCCAGCAGAATGCGTTTGCAATTTCCAGAAGTTGTCACCAATGGCGTTGGGCAGCCAGCCCAGCCACTCAGCCTCGGTGCAACCCATCTCACGCTCGAAGCGCTCCGCGTAAAAAGACTGCATGCTGACTTTTAACCACCGGCAATCGGGGGCCAGATCGCCAGCACATCGCCCTCGGCCAGCGTCTGGGTCAGACGCTGGTTGGGCTCAACGTATTTGCCGTTGATCAGCACCAGATGCACCAGCTTGGGCGGCAAACCGTAGGGCTCAATGATCTGCATGATGGTGGCATCCGCTGCCACATCGAGTTCCAGCACGTTGGTATAGCGCGCTTCAGGCGGCAAATAATCGGTGAGCGAGGCAAACAGCTTGAAGGTGATTTTCATCTTTTCAAAACCCTAGCGACGACGCCCGTCCTGTGCACCGGACCAGTCGTTTTGGGCCTGGGCACTGGCCAGATAGGCTTCCATCAGCTTGGTCGGGTCGTTTTTCAGAATGTCTTTCCAGGCTCCCAGCTTGACCTGGCCTTCAACCAGTCCGCGCATGACGCCAACGTGTTTGGTCCATCCCACGGAGTTACAACCGACCAGCACATCATCCTTGAACTGCAGGCTCAGGTGGCGCCCAGCAGGCACGTCAGTCAACTCCACATGCTCGCCACCGGGGCGGCCTTGCCAGTCGCCAAAACTTGTTGAAATGAGGCCCAGCGTGTCGAGCACGTTGATTTGCGTGACACCCATGAGTTCAGATTGCGGTGCCAGACCACGGCCAAACGCCACCATGTTCATGGCCGCCACGCGGGCTTGCTCCGCCGCGTTGGGCTGGATCGCACTGACGATCATTTTTCCGGACACTTTGTCAAACGCTTCGCAGCAGTCGCCGGCAGCGTAAATGCCGGGCACATTGGTTTGCAAATGCTCATCCGTCAACACCCCGAGCAAGCAAGTGATGCCTGAGTTCTCAAGAAACCCGATGGCAGGCCGCACACCGGCAGCACTGATCACCAGATCGCAATCAAGGTGTTTGCCGTTGGACAAGCGCACCCGCAAGGCCGGCAACGGTTCTTTTTCTTGACTGATTCCGATAGCACTGGCGATTTTTTTGAGCAATCCAACATCCTCTGCAAGTTGTGGCTCAATCGATTCCACCCGCGTGCCGGTAAACACTTCAACGCCTTTGGCCTCGCACCAGTCGCGAATCATGCCACCAGCAGTCGGCCCCATCATGCGCGGCACCATGCGGTCGCCCATTTCCACCACACTCAAATGCACGCCCCGGGCGGTCAGCGCTTCCATGATGATGCAGCCAATAAAACCGGCACCGAGTTGCAGCACGCGCGCGCCCGGCATGGCCAGCGCCATGATGTTGCGGGCATCCGCCAGCGTCCAGCAAGGGTGAACCCCTTCGGAGTCAATGCCCGGAATCGGCGGGCGCACCGGGTGAGAACCGGTGGCAATCAAGAGGGTGTCAAAGCTGAGCGACTCGCCGTTGTCTAACACTATTGTTTTTGTAGCAACATCCACCCGTTTGGCGGCGGCTTGCAGCACATTGATCTTCAAGTCGGCAAAGTGCGTCGGGCTTTTGCGCAGGTAAGTGCCGCGCTCGTCCACGTTGCCCATCAGCAGGTAAGGAATCGCCATGCGGGAATAAGACGGCTCGCGCTCATCGCCGATCAACGTGATGGTGTCGCCAGGCGCCTGTTTGCGAATGGTTTCAGCGGCAATGACACCGGC
>NZ_JBAWYV010000078.1:0-16265 GCF_037143375.1 Rhodoferax sp.
GGGATCAGCGTGTACATGATGTCGCGCGAACGCACCTCGCCGGTGCTGGCACGCGACCGTCGATCGCGCTCCGGTTTGACATTGCTGTTCATGGTTGTCATGAACCTGGGCGTGCTGTCGAACCACCTGATCGTGTTGTGGGCCTTGATCGAATTCACCACCTTGTGCGCTGCGCCACTGGTGGCGCGAGGTGATTCGATTGCGCCCAAACGGGTGGCATGGCGCTACCTGTTGTACTCCTCGATGTCGCTGGGCATCACTTTTCTTGGCTTCATGTGCCTGACCCAGTCCGCCCATCTGCGCGGGATGGAGATCAACTTTGCCCTTGACCAACTCAGCTTTGCCTTAACCCCGGCCAACGACCCCTGGCAGCGCCTGGGCCTGGCCTTCATGTTGTTTGGCTTGGGCGGCAAACTCGGCCTGGCCCCGCTCTATGGCTGGTTGCCTGAAACCTACGAGGCTGCCCCCACCAGCACCAGCGCCTTGTTGGCGGCCGTGCAGTTCAACATCAGCGTGGTGGCGGTGTTTCGGGTGTTGCAGGTGTTTCATGGCTTTGACGCCGGTTTTGTTTCGCAAGAGCTGCTGGTGATGGGCTACTTGTCCTTGATTTTGGCGGCGATTCAGGTCATGGCGGCGCGCAACTACAAGCGCCTGATTGCCTACGCCTGCGTCAGTTCCTCCGGCGTCATCGCCATCGGCCTGTCGGTAGGTAAAGCAGCGGCCTATGGTGTGGTGCTCTACATTGTCAGCAATGCGTTTGTGAAGTCGCTGCTGTTTTTAACGGCCGGACGGCTGCGCGCGGTCTACGGCACCAACGATGTGGCGCCGCTTAATGGCGTCATCCGGGTGTTACCGTTCTCGGGCTTGTTGTTCACGGTGGGCATTTTTGCGCTGCTGGGGTTTCCGCCATTTGCCAGTTTTCTGGCCGAAATGTACATCCTCTCCGGCATTGTGCAGGCCGGTAATTTGATGGCGTTCACGCTGATGTGCAGCATGTTGACCATCATCTTTGTCGCCACCGGGCGCACTGTATTTCCGATGCTGTGGGGCGCCTCTACGGTGGAACGGCCACGCTTCACGGAGTCACTTCTGACCACCATTCCCAAGCTGGGTTTTGTCGGCATCCTGATCATGCTGGGCACCTACCAGCCCGAGCGGATCAGCCATTTACTCATCGCGGTGGCCGAGTCCATCGGAGGGCGCTGATGAAAGCACTTGAACCCCTGTTGATGCGCGATGTGCGTCAGCTGCCCGTCCATGATTTGCAGACATTCGCTCAGCTGTGCGACGCGCGTCTGCACGCCGGGGACCGCTTGCTCACCTTGTTTGGCAGGCCGGATGTGAAAGCCGGCCCCGACGCCTTGGTCATCACCGCCGTGCTGCAACCCGAGGCGGGCGAACTCAGCGTTTTACGCGCCAGCGCACAACGCGGTGAACATTACCCAGCGCTCACCGGCCAGCACCCCGGCGCTCAAATTCATGAGCGCGAACTCTGGGAGCAAACCGACCTGCAGTCGGACGGCCACCCTTGGCTCAAACCCGTGCGGTATGAAGGCGAACGCCAGCAGCACATGGCCGACTACCCCTTTTTCAAGGTACGGGGCCAGGAGGTGCACGAGGTCGGGGTCGGCCCGATTCACGCCGGGGTGATCGAGCCGGGGCACTTCCGCTTCATGTGCCTGGGCGAACACGTTCACCACCTTGAGATTCAGTTGGGTTACCAGCACCGGGGCGTCGAAGCCTTGTTGCTGCGCCGCCCGCCTCTGACCTTGGCACCGCTGGTGGAATCCATTTGCGGCGACTCGTGTATCGCCTACTCTTGGGCCTACTGCGCGGCAGTGGAAGCCCTGACGGACACCCGCGTCAGCGCTGAAGTCGAGATGGTGCGCGGTGTGGCGCTGGAGATGGAGCGCGTGGCGATGCACCTCGCCGCCCTGAACGGTCTGGCCACCGACATTGCCTTTTTGCAAGGCGGCGCTACCTATGGCCGCTTGCGCACCGCCATCATCAACGCCAGCATGCGCATGTGTGGCAGTCGTTTTGGCCGCGGCTGGCTGCGCCCGGGTGGTGTGCGCGGCTTGACCGAGGCCCAACGTCTCGACTTGGTGCAGACCCTGAGCGCCTTTGCCAAAGATGTGGCACTGGTCAACGACCTGATGGTGAGCGCGCGCAGCGTGCAGGCGCGGTTTAAAGGCGTCGGCGTGGTCAGCCAGTTGGCCGCGCAGGAGTTGGGGCTGGTCGGTCTGGTGGCGCGTGCCAGTGGTGTGGCGCTTGACACCCGAACGCGCTTGCCGGGTCGTCTGTATGCCGCCTTGCCGGCAGATTTGCTGACCGAAGCCAGTGGTGACTGCTGGGCGCGTATGCAACTTCGCATGCGAGAAATTGACGTATCCATCTCCTGGCTTTTAAAGCTGCTGGGCGACACGGAGATCGATCTGCGCTGCGGTATGGCACCCCTCCAGAATGAGTTGCGCCCGGACCTCTTGTGCGTGTCCTTGCGTGAAGGCGCACGCGGCCCGGTGGTGCACGTGCTGGAGACGGGCGCACCCGGCCAGTTGCTGCACTACAAAGTGCAAGACCCGTCGATGCCCAACTGGTTTGGTCTGGCGCTGGCGGTCCGTGACAACGAAATCGCAGACTTCCCCGTCTGCAACAAGAGCTTTGATCTCTCCTATTGCGGCAATGATTTGTAGACCCCACCATGCTTAAATCCATCGCCGTACGGCTGTCTCAGGGCACGCAATACATTCCCAACCCGCGCACCGCCAGCCCCCTCGGACTTCGCGGCAAACCCGTCATCGGCGAGGCCGCCTGCGCCACCGGTTGCAGCGCTTGTCTGGTGGCTTGCCCCAGTCAGGCGATTAACCTCGCACCGGTGCAAATTGACTTGGGCCGTTGCGTGCTGTGCGGTGACTGCGAACCTGTGTGCCCCAGCACCAAACTCACCTTCAGCAACGATGTCAAGCTGGCCGCGACCACGCGCGAAGCCCTGACGGTGAGTGCCACACGCCCCAACCTTGATCCGATTCTGGTGTCCGCCGCGCTGCACAAACGGTTTGGCCGCTCGCTCAAGCTTCGCTCTGTCTCAGCCGGGGGTTGCAACGGTTGCGAGATGGAAATCAACGCCCTGAGCAACGTCAACTTCGACCTCGGACGCTACGGCATTGACATGGTGGCCTCGCCGCGCCACGCCGACGGATTGGTGCTCAGTGGCCCCATCACGCGCAACATGGTGGAAGCCTTGCAGATTTGCTGGGACGCTATCCCCGAACCCAAGCTGGTGATCGCAGTCGGCGCCTGTGCAATTTCAGGCGGAATATTTGCCGACTGCGACACGCTGGACCGCCGTTTTCTGGAGTCCTTCAAACCGTCGCTCTACGTGCCTGGTTGCCCGGCGCATCCCCTGACGTTCATTTGCGGCATTCTGGATTTATTGGGCATTGACAGCTAAACACTTGCATTGCTGCGCTGCTGGGCCAAATGTCGAGATGTTCAATCCTTTATTTTCCAATATTTCCAAGCTCTCACCGTGAAGATTGGATGGCAGTATTGCGATAGCTGGCACAGGGAAATACAAGCTTTGCAAGTGCTAAGATCGAAAAGACAATTTGCATTCAGGTCGCACGTGGTCGTGGAGGTTACAGGTCCACCCAAAGCGTTCTAGCCAGGACTGAACCATGCGTTACATACTTGTCGTTGACGACAATTCCGATATCCGTCGTTTGCTCAGCGTAACTTTTGTCAATCGGTACGAAATCATAGAAGCCGATAACGGCAAAGCCGCGCTCTACGCGATTCGTAAATTTCATCCGGCGGCGGTTCTGTTGGACGTGATGATGCCGGGTGAGATAGATGGCATGCAGGTGCTCGACGCCATCAAGTCCGACCCCAAGACTCGAGACATTCCGGTAGCCATGGTCACTTCGCGTGGCCAGCAGGTCGATCAGGATGACGCCAAGCGACGTGGTGCGGATGCCTATTTTGTAAAACCCTTCAGCCCTCAGAAGGTGGGCTCCTGGATTCAGGGCCTTGCTCACTAAACCTTGCTGCGCCAGCGCGTCGGCATACCTCTCATGATCGATCCTCCCTACGCCCAATTGACAGTGGCCGAACTTCAACAGTTGGCGCGTGGAAATTCAGCTCACAAACCGGATGCACAGGCACGCTTCGAACTGGGGCAACGCTATGCAACAGGCACAGGTGTCGAAAAAGATAACCGGCAGGCCGCGCATTGGTTTGCCCTCGGAGCTGATATCGGCCACCTTGGGGCGCAACGCAATCTGGCATTTGCCTATCTTCACGGCAGGGGGGTGGAGAAGGACATGGTCGAGGGCATCAGGCAGTTGCGTAATGTCGCAGAGCGCGGCGACGCGCCGGCCCGCCGACAGCTGGGGTACCACTACGCGACCGGCACCGGCATTGCCAAGGACGAAAACGAAGCCGTGCACTGGTTTCGCATGGCCGCAGAGCAGGGAGATGTCTTCGCCTTGTACAACCTGGGATTTGCCTACGACAACGGGCGTGGAATTCCGATTGATCCGATGCTTGCAATTTACTGGTATCAACGTGCCGCAGAGCAGGGCATGGCCGATGCCCAATGCGCGCTGGGGCTGATCTATGAGGCCGGCTTGAGCGTGCCGGTGGACTACCCAAAAAGTGTTAAATGGAACCGACTGGCGGCAGAGCAAGACCATGCCGAGGCTTGCAGCAATTTGGGCTGGCTGTATGAAAATGGTTTGGGCGTGACACAAGATCTGGACCAGGCTGACCATTGGTACGCGATCGCAGCGCGCCAGGAGTTTACCCAGGCGAAAGAGCGACTGGCTCGACTGCGACAGAAGCGGCCTGAGCATCCAGTGGAAACCGTTTCGTCCGAAATATCTGCTAGCTGCCTAACGCTGTCTGAAGAGACTGTGAGCCAGGCACCCAGCGTGGCAGCGTACCTGAATCAGGCATTTTCTGGTCTGATCGGGCTGGAGGGGGTACGCGACGAAGTCCTGCGCCAGGCTAGCTACATCCACGTGCAAAAGCTGCGTGCGCAACAAGGTCTACGGATTCCCAGGTGGCCGTCTCGCCATTTGGTTTTTATGGGCAATCCGGGAACTGGAAAAACGACTGTCGCCAGAATCATCGTCGGCCTGTATCAGCGTCTGGGTATTCTCAAGAGCGACAAAATTATCGAGACTGATCGCGCCGGCTTGGTGGCCCCCTACATCGGCCAGTCGGCGCTAAAGACCAAGAAATTGGTGGAGTCGGCGCTAGGTGGGGTTTTATTCATTGATGAAGCCTATGCGCTGGCTCGTTCCGGTGCGCAAGACTTTGGCCATGAAGCCATAGAAACACTGCTCAAGATGATGGAAGACCACCGCGACGACCTGGTGGTAATTGTGGCCGGTTACAGCGCCGAGATGGAAAGCTTTCTTGAATCCAATCCGGGTTTGGCATCGCGCTTCAACCGGTACCTGCACTTTCCGGACTACTCCCCGGCTGAGCTGTTGCAGATCCTGCAGAATTTTTGCGCCACACAGTCTTACGCATTGGATACTGATGTGAATGAGGGGTTGCAAACTCTTTTCGGCCGCGAGATCAAAGGGCAGCGTGGTCACTTCGGCAATGCCCGTTATGTTCGGAATTTGTTTGAAAAAATGATAGAGGCTCAGGCACTGCGAATCTGCAAACTTCCTACAGCCTCCACTGTAGATCTGCAGAATATTCTGCGCGTTGATGTGGAGTCCGCCCTCGGCCACGCCTTGCCAGAGACCGACGTCAGCGCCATCAGCTATGAGCACGCACTGGCCCGACTCGATGCCTTGGTAGGACTGCACCAGGTTAAGCAACAGGTGCGCCGCCTGCTGGCCTTTATGCGCACCCAACACGCGCGGACTGAGGCCGGCAACAAAGCTGCGCAGGGTTTTTCTCAGCATCTGATCTTTACCGGAAATCCCGGCACCGGGAAAACCGTTGTGGCCCGAATTTTGGCCGACCTCTACTTCAGCCTTGGCATCATTCCATCCAACCGCATGGTGGAAGTCGATCGTTCCGGCTTGGTAGCAGGCTATGTCGGCCAGTCCGCCCTGAAGACCCAGACAGTAGTGCAATCAGCCTTGGGCGGTGTGCTGTTCATAGACGAGGCCTATGCCCTGAACGATAGCGATGGCGGAGCCGGCTTTGGTGCGGAAGTGGTGGACACCTTGCTCAAGGCAATGGAAGACCAGCGTGCACAACTCGTGGTGATTGTTGCTGGTTACACCGCGCCCATGCAGGTCTTTATCCAGAGCAACCCGGGGTTGCGTTCGCGCTTTAACCACCACATTGCATTTGAGGACTATTCCCCGCAAGAATTACTCGAAATTTTCACCGTCTTCTGCCGGGAATCAGAATACGCGCTGGATGGCGCTGCGCGCGCGCCGTTGCTCCAAGCCTTTGATCAGCTATTCAGCACTGGCGCCACTGAGTCAAACGGGCGTTTTGTGCGAAACGTATTCGAGCGCGCCATTGAAGTGCAGTCGGGACGCCTGTCCGCGCAAGAAGATGATCCCGGCAATGACATGAACCTGCTACTCAACGTGGACGTTTTGCAGGCACTGCAAGAGGTGCAAGCAGAGCGGTTGTAAACGCCGACCTGACGCCAAAATTCGGTTTCAAGAAATCCCAAGGCCAACAACGCAGGAAACCCACCCAACACTGTCAAGCGCGCCGCTGTACCGCTTTCAAAATACCGCGCAGTATTTCAATCGGGGCCGGAGGGCAACCGGGGACCGTGACATCGACGGCTATCACTTTTGAAACCGGCCCCAAGCTGGCATAGCTCTCGCCAAATAGTCCCCCATCGCAACCACAGTCGCCCACCGCCACCACCAGTTTGGGATCGGGCGTGGCATCATAGGTACGACGCAAGGCCATTGCCATATTGCACGATACCGGCCCAGTCACCAGCAGCAGGTCAGCGTGGCGTGGACTGGCCACAAACTTGATGCCCAGACCCTCGATGTTGTAGTACGGGTTGCCCAGCGCATTGATCTCCAGTTCGCAGCCGTTGCAAGAGCCCGCATCGACCATGCGAATGGTCAGCGCCTGACCCAAAATAGCCAGCAGGTCCTGGTGAATGCGCCCTGCTTCGAGCAGCACGGCATCTGTGTCAAGGGGCAAGGGCTCGGTGCGAATGCCATTTTTGGCAATCTGTTTGACGACTTTCCAAATCATAAATCTTGCCCCGAATAGCTGAGGTTGAAGGACTTGTTGATCAGCGGAAAGTCCGGCACGATATTGCCCATGATGGCGTGCTCCAGAACCGGCCAGTTCTGCCAGGAAGGGTCATGCAAATGACAGCGCCGAATGCGGTGCTGGCTGCCTGCCCCCGCCAACTCAAGCGCCACAAAAACCTCCCCGCGCCAGCCCTCGACCCAGCCCGCACCCCGGCTCGTAGGGTCCGGCAAGCAGACATCGCTGCGCACCTCGCCCGCGGGCAACTCTGTCAGTATTTGACGGATCAGTCGCAGTGATTCAAAAACTTCGTCAAAGCGCACCGCCACCCGGGCTGCCACATCGCCGTTGCGCTGGGTGGCCATCTTGACGTGCAAGCGGTCGTAGGGCGGCGCGGGATGGTCACAACGCAAATCCCAGGCTTGAGCGCTGGCACGTCCTGACATGCCGGTCAGCCCCAATTGCGCCGCCAATGCCGGGGCCACGCGCCCGGTGGTCAAGAAACGGTCTTGCAGCCCAGAATGAGCCTCGTAGATCGCATACAAATCTTTCACTTCGCGCTCAACGGCATCACATTGCTTAGTCAGATGGCCTTTGTGCGCTGCGTCAACATCGCACGCCACGCCTCCTGGCACCACGCAATCCATCATCAAGCGATGGCCAAACACCACTTTGGACAGGCGCAACCAGTCTTCACGCAAACGAGAGAACTGGGCCAAACCAAACGCAAATGCCGCATCGTTGCCCAGCGCCCCCAAGTCGCCCAGGTGGTTGGCAATGCGTTCGCGCTCCAGCAGCAAGGCCCGCAAACTGGCAGCCCGGGGCGAAATGACGCATTCAGCCGCGGCCTCCAGCGCCATGCAGTACGCCCAGGCAAACGCCACCGTGGTGTCGCCCGACACCCTGCCCGCCAAGCGGTGCGCCTGCAGCGGCGGCAACTGCGTCATGCGCGCCTCAACCCCTTTGTGTGTGTAGCCCAGGCGTTGCTCCAGTCGCAGCACTTTTTCGCCCACCACGGAAAAACGGAAATGTCCGGGTTCGATCACACCCGCATGCACCGGGCCGACCGCGATTTCATGAACGCCATCGCCTTCGACCCGAACGAAGGGGTAATCAAGCAACTCACCAGCAGTCGGCAAGGGCGTTGCATCTTCCGAGTGCTGGAGAGGAAAATAATCGACGGGCCATGCGCCGTGGTTCAGCCACGGACGCAGGTCTTTGGCATCACCCGCCTCGATACCTGACAACTCAAAAGCAGCCCGCTGCATTCTGGCCACGGCCGGGAAAAACGGCACCAGGTCTGGGTAGTGGCGCTGGTCGCCGGCCAACGGTAATTCAAGCCAGACCAAGCCGTCTGCCACGCCATACGCCACACACACCGAGGCTCCTTGCGCCAGTGCGCCAGCCCACAAGGCGATCAATCGCCCCCCTGAATCGCGAACGGCGAGGGCGGCGGCAAGCCAATCCGTTGTCGAGACGCTGGCGTAACCCATTGGCACTGGGGTTGCCAAGCGCTGAAAGTCGACGGCCATGCCTGGAATTTTCATCAATAGCCTCCGACCATTTTTGCGGCCTGCACAAACCAGTGATTCAGGTAGGGTGGAATGTAAAGCCCCAGCACCAATCCGATGCCAAGGTGAATAAACACCGGCAGCAGCGCCGGTGGATGGGCCAGCGGTTTCAGCGATGTTTCGCCAAACACCATGGGCAACACCCGCACCAGCATGGAGGCAAAAGCCACACCGAGTGCGATGAACAAAAAGGGCGTGGCCCAGGGCTGCTCGCGCATGGCGGTGGTAAGAATTAAGAACTCGCTGGCAAAAATGCCAAACGGGGGCATGCCCAAAATGGCCATCACGCCCAGCATCAGACCCCAGCCGACCGTCGGGTTGACTTTGATCAGGCCACGAATCTCACTCATGATCTGGGTGCCGGCTTTTTGTGTCGCGTGGCCTACCGTAAAGAAAATGGCTGATTTGATAAGCGAATGCACCGTCATGTGCAACAAACCGGCAAAATTGGCAACAGGTCCGCCCATGCCAAACGCAAAGGTGATCAGCCCCATGTGCTCAATCGACGAGTAAGAAAACATGCGCTTCACATCTTTTTGACGCGACAAAAAGAACGACGCTACTACCACCGACAGCAGACCGAACCCCATCATGAGTTGCCCAGCCAAATGACTCTGCAAGGCTCCGTCGGTCAGCACCTTGCAGCGCAGCACGGCATACATGGCCACGTTGAGCAACAGGCCAGACAGCACGGCAGAGACCGGCGTCGGGCCTTCGGCATGGGCATCGGGCAACCAGCTGTGCAAAGGCACCATGCCAACTTTTGCGCCATAACCGATGAACAAAAAGGCAAAGGCCAGCGTGACGATGGCCGGGTCTAGCTGGGTCTTGATGGCATCCAGACTGGTCCATAACAATGTGGCGCCGTGGGGGCCCAGTACTTTTTCGGCCGCCATGTACAAGAGCACGGTGCCAAACAAGGCCTGGGCAATGCCCACGCCACACAAAATGAAATATTTCCAGGCGGCCTCCAGGCTGGCGGCCGTGCGGTACACGCTGACCAACAGCACGGTGGTCAGCGTGGCGGCCTCCATCGCCACCCACAAAATGCCCAGATTATTGGTGGTCAGCGCCAGCAGCATGGTGAAGCTGAACAGCTGGTACATGCCGTGGTACAGGCGCATGCGTTTGGGGTTCATCTTGCCGTGGTCTTGCTCCACCCGCATGTAGGGACGGGAGAAGATGGCGGTGGTGAGCCCGACAAAAGCCGTCAGGGTGACCAAAAAAACATTTAACGGGTCAATGAAAAATTGCTGATCCCAGACGAACGCCGGTCCGCCTGCGATGATCTGTGCCGTCAAGATACAAGCCGCGATAAAAGTACCCAGACTGAAGATGACATTGATGTTGCGGGCGACATCGCGATGACCGGTCAATCCCAAAACCACCGCGCCCGCCAGTGGAATACCCAAAACAAAGTAAAGAACGTGCATGTTCAGTCTTCCTTGAGCGATTCAAGGTGGTGAATATCGAGGCTATCGAATTTTTCACGGATCTGAAACATGAACACCCCCAGAATCAGCACCCCAACCAACACATCCAGCGCAATGCCAAACTCCACGATCATGGGCATGCCGTTGGTCACGGTGGTGGCCGCAAAGATGAGACCGTTTTCCATGGATAAAAACCCGATGACCTGCGGCACAGCTTTGGAGCGCGTGATCATCATCATGAAGGACAGCAGCACGCAGGCCAGCGCAATACCGAGTGAGCCGCCCGCCATCGAAGAGGACAAGCGCGAAATCGGCAAGGCCAGACTGAAAGCAAAGATTACGAGTGCAATACCCACCAGCATGGTGGTGGGAATATTGAACAGTGTCTCTACGTCCCAGCGCACGTTCAGCTTGCGAATGACCCGGTGCAGCAGCCACGGGATCAGGATAACTTTAAGCACCAGCGTCAAGCCCGCCGACACATACAAATCGGGTTGGTGTGTGGCATAGCCGAGCAGGACAGACGCGGCCACCAAGGCAGCCCCCTGCAGGGCAAACAGATTGATCAGCGAGACGATGCGGCGCTGCGAGATCATGGCAAACGACAGCATCAAGATCAGGGTCGCAAACAGGTTGATCAACTGCGGAACAAACTTGATCATGCAACCCCCAGCAAGATGTTGACCAGCAGCCCGATCACCGCCAGCAAAAAGGCCGTGGCGAGAAACTCCGGCACCCGAAAGATGCGCATCTTGGCGCTGACGGTCTCGATGAACGCCATCAACACCCCGCCAATCGCCAACTTGACCATCAACACCGGCAAGGCCAGCAGTAGCGCGAGCGGTGCATTGGCTTCTGCCACGCCCCAGGGAAAAAACAGCGCCAGCCCCATGCAGGAATAGGCGAACAGTTTCAGGCTGGCGGCCCATTCCAGCAGCGCCAGATGACGACCCGAATACTCCAGAATCAAGGCCTCATGGATCATGGTGAGTTCCAGATGGGTGTCCGGGTTGTCCACCGGCACCCGCGCATTCTCGGCCAGCGACACCATGGTGAACGCCACCCCGGCCACCAGCATGCTGGGGTATATCGCCAGTTCGCGGTGCGCCAGCGTTTCGACGATGGTGGTGAGTGAGGTTGAGCCTGAAATCATGGAGGCACAAAACAGCACCATCAGCAGCGCGGGTTCGGCCAGAAAGCCCACCAGCATTTCGCGCCGGGCACCCAAACTGCCAAAGGCGGTGCCCACATCCATCGCCGCCAACGAGATAAAAACACGCGCCAGCGCAAACAAACCCACCAACGCAATGGCGTCCGCAGCCGGGGACAAAGGCAAGTCGGTAGACAAGGTCGGGATGATGGCGCTGGCCAGCAACATACAGCCAAAAACAATATAGGGCGCCATGCGAAACAGAGTGGACGCGTGCTCCGCCAACACCGATTCCTTGTTGAACAGCTTGCGCAGCACACGGTAGGGCTGCAGCAAGCCGGGTGCCGACTTGTTCTGCAATCGGGCCCGCCACTGATTCACCCAGCCCGACAGCAACGGGGCCAGCAGCAGCGCCACGACAATCGCCATGAGTTGCGACAGCAGGCCGAGCGCGCTCATTGCTTCACCACCAGCAACACCACGATCAGGGTCACAAAGCTGTACATCAGGTACACGGCGATGCGCCCTTGTTGCAACAGTCCGATAATTTTTGACACGCGCTCCACCCCCGCTGCCACCGGCAGGTAAAGCCAGTGCCACAGAGGATCTTCGACCGTCACCCGGTAATGCGGTTGCTCATCAAACGCGGTGGGCAGTTCGCGCCTCATCCGAAACAACGGCTCGAATATTTGTCGAATGGGTTGCCCAAAGCCTTCGGCGGTGTCTTGCATGCGGGCGGTTTGCCACGGATGACCACAGTCCCACGGTGGGGCGCGGCGGGTGCCGCCCTTGTACAACTGGCGAACGATCAGGTACGCCACCCCAAAGCAGGCCAGTACACCCAATAAGAATATGGTGGGGGCGTAGCTGGCGCGCTCCATGCTGACCGGCACCAGCAGCCAGCCACTGGCCTCCACTGTTTTAGCCAAACCGGCCGAGACCAGCAACTGCGTCACCGGATCAATCAGCCCAATCACCTGATTGGGGAACAAGCCCAGCACCACGCAACCCAGCGCCAGCCACACCATGCCCATGCGCTCCCAAGTTCCTGCGTCATGTGCTCCGGCGAGCTTTTCTTCACGCGGTTGGCCCAGAAAAATGATGCCAAAGAACTTGACCATGGTGTAGCCAGACAGCGCGGCAATCAGCGCAATCAGCGCGGCCACCACTGGCACCAGCATGTTGAGAAACGAACTGGGCAGCCCGGTGGTGAACAGAAAACTCTGCAGCAGCAACCACTCGGCCACGAAGCCCCCAAAAGGCGGCAGACCGGCGCAGGACAGCGCACCAACCAGACTGGGCCAGGCAACCCAGGGCATGTACCGAATTAAGCCACCCAGTTTGCCAAGACTGCGTTCACCGGTGGCGTGCAACACCGCGCCCGTGCTGCAAAACAGCAGACTTTTAAAAAAGGCGTGACTAAGGACGTGGTACAGCGCCGCCGTCAAGGCCAGGGCCGACAGCGTTTTCATGCCGTAGACTGAGAACAGCAGCGACAGCCCAAAGCCGACGCACATCAGGCCCACGTTTTCAATGGACGAATACGCCAACAGACGCTTCATTTCCACCTGCACGGTGGAGAACACCACGCCGAACAGGGCCGTCACCAAGCCCATCGCCATCAGCAGCACGCCCCACCACCAGAGGCGCGTTTGCAGCAAATCAAACGCCACCCGCAAGATGCCATACAAGGCAATTTTCAGCATCACCCCGCTCATCAAGGCCGAAAAAGGCGACGGTGCCGCCGGATGCGCCTCGGGCAACCAGGCATGCAGAGGCAAGATACCGGCCTTGGCACCAAAGCCAAACACCGCCAGCACAAAGGCCACCGACGCCCAGAACGGCGACAGGTGCTGGGCCCGCATATTGGCAAAGGTGTAGTCCCCGGTGTTGGCCTGCAGCACACCAAAGCACAGCAAGATGCCCAAGGCGCCGATGTGGGCGACCAGCATGTACAAATAACCTGCGTTGCGAATCTCGGCACTGCGGTGGTTTGCCATGACCAGAAAAAAGGACGAAAAAGCCATCGTTTCCCAAACCACCATGAAGGCATAGGCATCATCCGCAATCACCACCATGGCAATGCTGGCCAAAAAGACGTGGTACTCGAAGCAGATCAAGCCAGGTGGCGTGCCCTCGCCCTGTCGGAAATAGCCGGCGGCAAACAAGGACACCCCGACCGATACGCCACCCATCAGCATCAGAAAGAAAGCCGACAAACTATCGAGTCGCAGATGAAATGGCAGTTGAGGTAGTCCGATAGGTAGCACGGCCACTTCGGGACCACTGCTCGCAGCACTAAGCGCCACCCCCATCAGCACCAGCGATATGACGCCACTCACAGGAAACAGCACGTTCACCACCAGGCCGAAGCGCTTGAGTGCAAACACCCCCAGCAGGCCCAACAGAAGCCAGGCACAGACCAGCACCAAGACCCAATCAAGGTGAACCCAGGCTGCTAGATTGGTTAAACCATTCATCCAACCATAGTACTCGCTGGGGAATGAATACGGCTACAACTTGAAACGCGAAAAATCAACATCGATGCGCACAGAGTTTGATCAAAATTAATAATTACATTTGTCGCCAGTCGCATTTCCGCCCCGTTAACGACGCGACAATAGCGGCCATGACTTTCAAGCCCCATCAGCCTTTGCGTCAAGCGCTCTCTTTCTTTCGGCCCCGTTTGGTGGATGCCATTCAAGGCTACAACCGACCCCGGTTCATCAAGGACCTTGGCGCCGGACTCACCGTCGGCGTGGTTGCGCTACCCCTGTCGATGGCCTTTGCCATTGCCAGCGGACTGAAACCGGAAGCGGGCCTGTTCACGGCCATTCTGGCGGGTCTGCTGATCTCGGTATTGGGCGGTAGCCGGGTGCAAATTGGCGGCCCCGCCGGTGCCTTCATCGTGATTGTTTACGGCATCGTCGAACGTTATGGCTTGGCCAACCTGATTTTGGCCACCGCCATGTCAGGGGTCATGTTGTTTGCCATGGGGTTTTTCAAAATGGGCACGCTGATCCGGTTCATCCCGATTGCGGTGGTCATCGGCTTCACCAATGGCATTGCGGTGCTGATTGCGCTGTCGCAGGTGAAAGACTTTTTAGGATTGAGTGTGGTCAGCATGCCCGCCAACTTCTTTGGCATGCTGAGCACCCTGACCCATGCGATCGACACCCTCAACCCGCAAGCCGCAGCGATGGCCGTGTTGTGCCTGAGCACTTTGGTCATGTGGCAGATTGCCCTGCCTAAACTGGCTCGAAAACACCGGTGGGCCGCGCGCTTGGCTCTGGTGCCCGGCACGGTGGTGGTGCTGGTGCTGGCCACGGTATGCGTGTCGGTGCTCAAACTGCCGATCGAAACCATTGGCAGCCGTTTCGGCGGTATCCCGTCCACCCTGCCAACGCTGGTTTGGCCTGACTTCTCTTGGGAGTCGGCGCGCTTTTTGTTTATTCCTGCGCTCACGTTGGCCCTACTCGGCGCCATTGAATCCCTGCTGTGCGCCCGCGTGGCTGACAGTATGATTGACGACCGCCACAACCCCAACCAGGAACTGATGGCACAGGGCATCGCCAACTTTGTCACGCCTTTTTTTGGTGGCATGCCAGCCACCGGCACCATCGCCCGCACCGTCACCAACGTCAAAAGTGGCGCCACCAGCCCGATCGCGGGTGTGGTGCATGCCGTCACGCTGCTGCTGGTCATCTTGCTGGCCGCCCCATTGGCGCAGGATATTCCACTCGCCGCCATGGCCGCCATCCTGATGTTTGTGGCCTGGAACATGGGTGAATGGCGGGAGTTTGTGCACCTGCGCCAGTACCGCATGCCGTACCGCGCCACCCTGCTGTCAGTGTTCTTCCTGACGGTGGTGTTTGACCTGACTGTTGCCGTGGAAGTCGGTCTGGTGGCGGCGTGCATCACCTTCATTTACCGTATTTCAAGCCTCTCTCGTTGCGAAGTCGTGAGTGATCAAGACTACCCGGCGCTTGCCGAACAGGCCGGCCAAGTCGCCAGCTACCGGCTTTATGGCGCCCTGTTTTTTGGTGCCGTCAAACTGATTGAAGACCTGCAAGACCGCCTGCCCGCCCGGGTGTTGATGCTGGATATGAAAAACGTCATTTACATTGACTCCTCTGGCGCAGACACCTTGAACGACCTTGCCCGTGCCTGTGCTAAAAACAAGGTGAGATTGGTGGTGTGCGGCCTGAGCCACCAACCGCTGGATATCACCGAGCGCTGCGGTTTTGTTACCCAAGTGGGCGCGGCCCATTTATTCCCCGATCTGGCCGAAGGCGTGGCGGCAGCGCTGGCCCGGTAAAATTCAACAAATAGGAAGATTTATGAACATTTTTTACCGACCCAAATACCTGTCTGAAGCCACTCAATTCATTGATCAACTGAAAGACAAAGACCCCTCGATCCATGCCAAGCAGCGCGAAGGCCGTGATCTGCTGTGGGACAAAAACGTGAGCCGCAGTGACTGGAGCGCGTTCCGCGAGGCGGAAGTTGCGCAGAAGCCCTACGTTTACCAAACCGCTGGCAAATAAGCGGTTTATAAGGCAAATAAGCCTCTAGCGCTTATGCTTATTGCGTATGCAGCTACTCAATTAATAGCATATTAATGACAGAAACCGCTGACCGCAGCGCGCTCGCCCTTCCCGCTGCGACCGATCCGACGGGGATGCCCGAGGTGGTGGACCACGTCGCCGTGGCTCGGCTTTATGGCGAGCCGCTGTTTGCCATGCCGCGGGATTTGTACATTCCGCCGGATGCGTTGGAAGTATTTCTCGAAGCCTTTGAAGGTCCGCTGGACTTACTGCTTTACCTGATTCGCAAGCAGAATTTCAACATTCTGGACATTCCCATGGCGGGCGTCACGCGCCAATACCTGGTTTATGTCGACGAAAT
>NZ_JBAWYV010000079.1:0-15773 GCF_037143375.1 Rhodoferax sp.
TCGGGCACGCCCCAATCTTCCAGCGCGGGCACCAGACTTTGCAGCAGGGGCGTTGGGCCGCAAATATAAAAATGATACGGTTTGAGCGGCAACTGACGGCGCAATAAATCCACATCAACGCGACCAGCGTGCTGGTAGTCTTGCCCCGCCACATCCTGCGGCAAGGGCTGGCTGAAACACAGGTGCAAATGAAAGTTCGAATGGGCTGCGGCCAGCGCTTCAAGGTGCTGCTTCATCACCTGCTCCTGGCTGTTGCGCACGCCGTAAAACAGCCAAACTTCGCGCCCGGGTTGCACGGCCAGACACCAGTTCAGCATGCTTAGCATGGGCGTGATGCCAATGCCGCCACCGATCAGCACCACCGGCGCTTCGCTGCGGTCGATGTGGAAATGGCCAGCCGGTGCGCGCACTTGCAGCAGGCTGCCCACGGCCACCTGGTCGTGGAAGAAGTTGGAAGCGCTCACCCCCGCTGGCAGACAGTCATGCGGCGGCGGTGCCCGTTTGATAGAGACCCGGTAATGGCCGTCGTGCGGCGCATCTGAAAGTGAGTAACAACGGGTGGTGGGCACGATGTCGCCCGTTGCGCTGGGTATGTCCAAACGAAAGGTCAGGAACTGGCCTGGCAAGAACGGGGCCAGCGCGAGACCGTCTTCGGGCACCAGGTCAAACGAGCAAATGTCTTGCTCAGCGTCTTCGAAGGCTTTGCGTTTCACCCGGAAGGTCCGTAGCCCTGACCAGGCCGCAACGGCGGGTTCTGGCGTTTCAGCGGTCGCCGCGGGTTTGACGGTTAAGCCCATTTCAGAGGCGCTGTTGCGCAGGGCCAGGTAGTCAAGCCAATGGCGCCAGAAACCGATGCCCAGGTAAATCGCCAGTTGCAGCAGGATGCCCCCAATAATCCAGAGCAGCAGGTAAAGCGACGTCATGGTGCTGAGTAGTGGGTTCTGAATCACGGGGATCCTCTCTTGTGTTGCGAGGAAGCTTAGGCGCGCTGTCTTAAGTTCTCCTTAATCCGAATCACAATCTTCGATTGTTTAGAATTAAAAAATTGAAATATCAGGCGCCGCACAAATGTTGAATTTTTCTTTTTCCCGCCGGGCTTTGATGGCGGTTTGCCTGTTGCTTAGTTGTGCAGCCCAAGCGCAAACACCGGCTGTATTCCGTATAGGGGTGGCGCCACACACCAGTGCGCGGGTGATTCTGGAGATGTACCAGCCCCTGCGTGTGCAACTGGAGAAAGCCTTGGGCACGCCGGTTGAGGTCGTCACCGCCCCTGACTTCACGGAATATGCGCGCCGCATGCTGCGCCAGGAATATGACATTGCCATTACCACCGGCCACCAGGCGCGCCTTAGCCAGACGGATGCTGAGTACAGCCCGCTGCTCACCTACAGTGCCGACTTTCGGGCTGTTGCGCTGGTGGCAGGCAACAGCCCCTACAAGAGTGTGAAAGACGTCAAGGGCAAACCCATTTTGGGACTCTCGCCCACCTCTCTGGTCACCTTGTGGGGTCAGCACTGGCTCAAACAAAACGGTATCAACGAGCCCTTACGGTATGTCAGTGCTTCAGACAGCGTGGCACGCCTGGTGTTGGCCGGTGAAGCCGCTGCAGGTTTCACATCGCTGGCCAATTACCAGAGCCTGTCGCGTGATTTGCAAGGGCAAATGCGGTTTCTGGTGATTAGCGACCCGCTGGCCGGACGGGTTTATATGCTCAATAAGCGTCAGTTGGCACGCAAGAGCCAGATTGATGCGGCATTGCTGAGTTTTGGTGCCAGCCCGGAGGGTAAGGTGTATTTTGAAAAATACATGCTCGAAGGCTATCGCAAGCTCAAACCGAAAGAACTGGAGTCGATGGACCCCTATGCCCGTGAAGTGCGGCAAACCTTGCAATGATCTTGCCCTTGCGATCGGTTCGGGGGCGACTGCTGCTGGCGGCGGTGCTGGTCGAGGCCGTCATGCTGACGCTGATGGTGTTCAACAGCCTGCGCCTGATGCACGAGTACATGGTGGAGCAAGTAGCTCAGCATTCGCGCCAGATAACCCCCATTCTGATTGCTGCCACGGTGGCCCCTCTGGCCCAGCGAGACTACGCTACGGTGCAATCGGTTGTAAATGAAAGCATTAGCCAAAAAGGCGTGCTTTATCTGGTGGTCGACGACGCATTGGGCAACTCGGTGGCGAGCAGCGGTTGGCCACAAGGCAAAACCCTCCCTGCACCCGATAAAACCCTGGAGCTGGCGCGCTTGTTGGGCAACCCTGTCTACCATGTGCAAATGCCGATCGTGTCGTACGGCCAGCAACTCGGGCAGCTTCATTTTGGGTTGGATTTATCCCATATTCTGGTGGCGCGTCAGGCGCTCCTGACCCAGGGCGCCCTGATTGCGCTGGGCGAGTTGTTGTTGTCGTTTGTGCTGTTGACTTTGCTGGGTCTGTGGATGACGCGGCACCTGACCGACCTGACTCGTGCCAGCGAAGAGGTGGCGGCGGGGAACCTGACACCGGCCCCGGTCAACGAGGGCAAGGACGAGCTGGGTCAGCTGGGGGCGGCATTTAACGCGATGTCACGCGCTGTGCACGAGCGCGTGGTGGAGTTGACGCAAGCCAAAGAATCGGCCGAACAAGCCCGAACTGCAGCCGAACAGGCAAATCAGGCCAAAAGTGATTTTTTGGCCAATATGAGCCACGAAATTCGCACCCCCATGAACGGCATCATGGGCATGACAGATCTGGTGTTGGAAACGACACTCAGCGCCACACAAAGAGACTATCTTGAGGTGGTCAAAACTTCGGCTCAGTCCTTGTTGGTCGTGATCAACGACATCCTTGATTTTTCCAAGATTGAGGCAGGAAAGCTGGAACTTGAACCCATTGTGTTCAACCTGCCCGATTTGATCACTCGCACGCTGAAACCCCTGGCGGTACAAGCGCAGCAAAAAAACTTGGCGCTTCGCACGGAACTGCCACCTACCTTGCCAGAGCACTTGCGGGGTGACCCTGGTCGTCTGCGTCAGGTGCTGACCAATCTGGTCGGCAATGCCATCAAATTCACAGAACAAGGGAGCATCACGGTCGGGTTTGAGTTGGTTGCCAATCCCGTTGCTATGCTGCACTTCTGGGTGCAAGACACCGGCATTGGCATTGCAGAAGTTAAACAAAAAACTATCTTTGACGCCTTTACCCAGGCCGATAACTCAATAACCCGGCATTACGGGGGCACTGGTTTGGGTCTGAGTATTTCCAGCAATTTGGTGCAACTGATGGGTGGGCGTATCTGGCTGGTGTCAGGAACTGGGCTGGGCAGTACCTTTCACTTTACGGTGCAAATGGAGGCTGTGTTGGTGCACCAACCTGCCGCACCCAGCCCACCGGTTGCTGCCGCCGTTGTTGTCGTTGAGCCAGCGCCTGGGTTGTCGGTCATTTCAAGCCCCACGGTCTTGCATGTCTTGCTGGTGGAAGACCACCCCGTGAACCAATTGCTGGCCACCAGCCTGATCCAACGCGCCGGTCACCGCGTGACGCTGGCCCAGAACGGCCAGGAGGCGGTGGACGCCGTCGCGCAACAAGTGTTTGACCTGGTATTCATGGACATGCAGATGCCTGTCATGGATGGGCTGGCTTCAACCCGGCTTATTCGTGCCTTTGAAGAGGTGCATGGTCGTTTGCCGATGCCGATTGTGGCTATGACCGCCAATGCCAGGGAGACTGACAGGGCAGCCTGTGAAGCGGCCGGCATGGATGACTTTATTTCCAAGCCATTCAAGGCCAGTGACCTGCGCCAGCGCCTGGCGCAAGTGGCCAGCACGGGCAAGCTGGAGGCTGTAACGCCATTTTCCTGAGTCGGATTTATGCCAAAAACACCTGTAGCCCCCGTGCAGTAAGCGCAGGTAGCTATTTTTAATATAGCAAATGAAGGACGGGTGAATTATTGGGTGGCGCCCAGTGCCAGCGCAGCAGCGCGAGAGGCCGCCAGCCCCTGCACATCGTGGCCCGCCTGTGTCGGCCAGCCCGATAAATGCTGTTGAGTGAGTTCGCACAGCGCGGTAATCCAGACCGGGTCATCGTTCAGGCAGGCGATGTAGTTGAACTCTTTGCCGCCCGCGTGCAGAAAAGCTTCGCGCCCTTCCATGGCGATTTCTTCCAGGGTTTCCAGGCAGTCGCTGGTGAAGCCGGGGCAGACGACGTCGACCCTTTTCACGCCCGCTTGGCCCATGGCGATCAGTGACGGTTCGGTGTAGGGTTCCAGCCATTTGGCGCGGCCCAGACGGGACTGAAACGTGACCTTGAACTGGTCTTTGGCCAAGCCCAGTTGCTCGGCCAGCAAACGCGCGGTTTTCATGCATTCGCAGTGGTAGGGGTCGCCCAGTTGCAGCGTGCGCTCGGGCACACCATGAAAGCTCATCACCAGTTGGTCGGGGCGGCCGTTGCTTTGCCAGTAACGCTCGATGCTGGCCGCCAGCGCCTTGATGTAGCCCGCGTCGTCGTGGTAATGGTTCACAAAGCGAAACTCGGGTAGGTTGCGCACCTTGCCGGCCCAGGCGTAAACCGCGTCAAACAGGCTGGCGGTGGTGGTGGCCGAATATTGCGGGTAGGCCGGCATGATCAGCACGCGGGTGGTGCCCTGGGCCTTCAGCGCATCAAGTTGCTCGGCGATGGAGGTGCTGCCATAACGCATGGCATAGCGCACCTGCACATCGTGGCCGCGCTGGGCAAGCCAGCCCTGCAAGAGCTTGGCCTGCTTTTCGGTCCAGACCTTGAGTGGCGAGCCCTCGGGGGTCCAGATGCTGGCGTATTTGGCGGCCGATTTGGCGGGCCGAAAACGCAAAATGATGCCGTGCAGGATCAACAACCAGAGGAGGCGAGGGATCTCCACCACACGCTGATCGCTCAAAAATTCACGTAAAAAACGCCGTACATCCGCTGTGGAAGGCGACTCTGGCGTTCCGAGGTTGCAAAATAAAACGGCGGTACGGGGTACTTGGCCATGCTTGAAGGGGGGTTCTTTGGCGAAAGGGCCAAGCTTGAATGAGGTCATTGCTTTATTTTCTCTTACGGTCGCGGGTTTCTTGAAAATCAGGGCAATACCCCTCGATTCTGCGGGTCAGCGGGCCGGGTTGAAGGTCAAGGTGCTGCGGGTGTTTTCTTTGACATCGGCCGCACTCAGGTGCTGCGGCAGGTAGCCACCATCGATATAGGTTTGAGCCTGGTCCTGGTAATGCCGGTTAAACAGCACACCGCTTTGGCCCACCGGGTTGATGCCCAGCGAATGCGCCGGGTCGGCAAAATCAATGAGGCGCCGGGTGGACGGCCCATAGCGCACGGCCCAAGGCGCCGGGCCAATGGATTGCGACAAGTTGTTGGGCAACTCACGGCCGCCGGGTGCTGGAAATGGTCCGACGTTGAACAACCAGTCGAGTCCTTTTCGTGTCGCCAGCGGGTGCGTGTGGGTCAGGGTGTGGGCATTGCCCCAGCCCCAGTCGGTCGCGTTTTTGCCCAGGCTTTCCTGCAAATGGGTGATGGTGGCGCGCCAGGCCACTTTCAGGATGTCGGCACGGGTCTCAATGGCCGGGGTGCTGCGGTTGTCCCACCAGGGTGATTTGGCGTCTTCGGCCAGTCGGGGCAATGCGGCGTCGAGGACGCGGGTTTCCAGCAGGTTTGCAAATTGCGCTTCACCCAGCTCATCAGCCATGGCGGCGCGGGCCAATTCATACAGAAACTGGTTGAAGATCGTGGGCGGAATGTTGTTGAGCGAGTGGTTGCCGTCCCATTTGGCCAGGCTCTCCAGCAGGGAGCGCTCCAGCGGGTCGGTGACGAGGGCGGCCAACTCGGGAATCAAGGGCCGCATAACGCGCGGGCCATAGCCGGTTTGACTGTCGAGCTGAATTTGCTGGCTGTTCTTGAGGTCCCACTTGACGTTGTCATCGCGCAAGTAGTCATTAAGGCGCTGGACGCGGTCGGGCAGGTTGTAATAACCGGGCACCGGCACGCCGCTTTTGGGCTTTGGCTGGTGGTTGGCAGAAACGATGTAGCCACGCGCCGGGTTTTCTTCTTGCGGGTTGTCGCCAAAGCGGTAAAAACCGGCTTTGTCGGCCTCGGCCGTGCTGCCGTCCAGAATAAAACTGGGGTTGACGTTCTCGGGGCGAATCGGCAGTTTGGCTGCCGCCCACCAGGCGATGTTGCCGGCCGCGTTGGCCCACACCACATTGAGCCCGGGTGCGTGGATTTTGCTGGCGGCATCGCGGGCTTTTTCCAAGGTATTGGCGCGGTTGAGTTCATAAAACGCGTCCAGAATCGGGTTTTCAGTTTCCAGATAAGCCCACCACATGGCCACCGGGGTACTGCCCAGCGTGCTCTGAAAAGCGTCGGTGATGATCGGCCCGTGGGGCGACAGGCGCAAGGTGAGTTTGACGGGTTGGGCACCCTTGACCAAAATAGTTTCTTCGCGGCTTTGCATTTCCACCCACTGGCCCTGGTACCAGATGGCGTTGGGGTTCTCAGGGTTGATTTTTTCGGCAATCAGGTCGAGGTCGTCGTTCTGGAACATCGTCAGGCTCCAGCCGAATTTGGCGTTGTGGCCCAGCAAGGCCATCGGGTTCAGCGCCTGGTAGTGGCCATACAAGTCAAAACCCGGCGACGATAAATGCGCCTCGTACCACACCGAGGGCAGCGAAAACCCGATGTGCGGGTCGCCTGCCAACAGGGGCTTGCCGCTGGCCGTGCGCTTGCCTGAGACGGCCCAGGCGTTGCTGCCTTCGAAAGGGGGCAGGCCCACCGTGGCCAGCGCTTCGCGGCTGACTTGGGCCAGTTGGTCGAGCTTTTGCCAGTCCTGAGACTTCAGGGCAGCGGTAGGCGGCGGTGCCTTGAGCACGCCTTCAGCGTTCCAGTCGAGGTCAAAAACTTTCAAATAGTCAGGCCCCAGTTTGTCGCGCACGTAGGTCAGGGCCGGTTCGGTGCGAAACGCTGCTGCAAAACTGTAGGCCAGGTAGCCCGACACGGCCACCGTGTCCTTGGGGGTGAAGGGTCGTTTTGGAATCTTCAGCAGGTCAAACTCAATCGGCGCAGGATTATTGGCCTGAAACTGGTTGATGCCATCCAGATAAGCCAGCAAGGCTTGTGCGGGTGGGCTTTGCAGGTCCATGTTGGCAACGACGGTTTCAGCGTGGTCACGAATGCCCAGGGTGCGAAACAGGCGGTCGCTGTCGAGCAACTTGGGGCCGAAAATCTCGGCCAACTCGCCTTGCGCCAGGCGGCGCACCATCTCCATTTGAAACAATCGGTCTTGCGCATGCACATAGCCCAGCGCCCGGTACATGTCGATGTCGTTGTCGGCATTGATGTGGGGCACGCCGCGTTCGTCAAAGCGCACGTTCACCCGGGCACTCAGGTTTTTAAGGGGCAAAGCGCCCGAGCGCTGCGGTTGCTTGGTATAGACATACCAACCTGCAACGCCGCCAGCCGCCATGGCCAGCACGGTGAGCACAATGGCAAAAATAATCAGGGCGCGTTTCATCGGGCGGTTTCCATGTTGTTATGCGGGTAAACGCTTAACTGATCATAAACGGACCCTCGAGGTGAGTGTCATCAGGATCGGCTACAGTCGCCAACGGTTTTATTTCGTTCATTTTTTGGAGCTTTTCATGGGTTTGTTTGATTCAGTGATGGGTGCCGTGACTGGCCAACTGCAGCAGCAGGGCGGACTGGCTGGTGTCTTGGGTGGCTTGCTGGCCAACAATGGTGAATTGGGGGGTATGAGTGGCCTGGCTGATAAGTTCAATCAGGCCGGCATGGGCGACATGCTCAGTTCTTGGATTGGCAAGGGCGAGAACTTGCCGATTTCTGCGGATCAGATATCCAGTGTGCTGGGCAGCGATGCCATTGGCAACATTGCCAGCCAATTGGGAATTGACCCCGCAGTGGCCTCTCAACAACTCTCGCAGATGTTGCCTGGCCTGATCGACAAGCTCACGCCCAATGGCGCTATTCCCGAGGGCGGTCTGGGTAATTCTGGCGACCTGATGGGGATGCTGGGCGGCTTGCTTAAAGCCTAAGCAGTCTCACTTTTGGCGCTCTGCGCCACGGCCAGCTTGACCGCTGCGATGCCACTGCGGACCGCGCCTTCCAGTGTGGCGGGGTAGGGTCCTTCCACATAGTCGCCACAGACGATTAGCCCGGGCGCAATGCACGGCCCCGGGCGCACCAGCCCCGGCGTGCAGGCAAACGTGGCGCGTTTCTCCACCACGGTTTGCACCGCTTGCAGCGTCAGGCCCAGTTGTTCCCGGGCTTGGCATAGCACCTGCTTTTGCAAGGTTTGTTTATCTGCGTTGCTGGCGCTCACGACAAAGGCGAGCAGGCCGTGAGGGCCACCGAGTTGGCCTCGGTCAAAAACAAATTGAGCGGGCTGGTCAGTGCGGCTGCGCAAAGTCAGCATGGGGTACGCCAAGGTGGCGTCCGCGCCCCACGCGTAAACCGTCGCGATCGATTCGAACTGCAAGGCGGCCGCAATTTTGGTCCATGAACGAATATTTTTCGCTATTGAATCAGAAGCTGCTTGCGCACTATTCTCAAGGGCTCTAGCCGATTCTGATGCTGAAGTGGCGAAGATGACGGCGTCAAATCGTTCATCCTGCACGCGCCACTGCGCTCCTTCGCACGCGACGTTCTCAACCCGCGCACCCGTGCGAATCTCTGCGCCGCGTTCGGTAAGCCATCGGGCGGCGGCGTTGGGAAATAACTCGGAAAGATCCAACCGGGGCAGCAGCAAGCGCGAGCCGCCTTGCACGCCAAACAGCGCGTCTTGCAAAACTTTCAAAAAGACTTGGGCGCTGGCCCGGTCAGCGGGGGTGTTCAAGGCCGAGACACACAGCGGCTCAATCAGTTCGGCCATCACGCGGGGGCTTAAATCCTGGCACAGCACGGCCACTGACAGCGTGGCAGCACACTGAAAACCGCGCAATTGCCAGCCCGTGGCCACCCGCAACAAAGTCCATTTATCGGCCCGCGTCCAACCGCGTGCCGACACGATGCCCGCCAAAGCATCCAGCGGCGTCGGCCAGGCGGGGAACTGCAGCCCCAGGTCATCCGGAAAACGCAGTGTCATCGGGGTCTGCAGCAGGGCGGTTTGCGGGTCAACGCCCACCTGACGCATCAGACGCAAGGCCTCGGTGTAGGCGCCGATCAGGATGTGCTGACCGTTGTCCAGTGTCACCGGGGTGCCGTCAGGCAAATGGCCATTTAAGGCTCTAGCCCTTCCGCCAAGGGCGCGGGATGCTTCAAAAATAATAGCGTGATGGCCCGCCAGCGTGGCTTCGACCGCGGCGGCCATGCCCGCCCAGCCCGCGCCGATGATGGCGATTTTCATGCAGGGAAATGCTGCCGCGCCAAGCCGCTCCATGCAAGGCACCTCCCATTAAGGGTCAGCGCAGCACGCGCAGTTGCCAGTGTCACAGCTTGCCCAGCGCTTGCACCTTCCACGCCAGCCACAACTTGCGCATCGGCGTGAGGCTGACGCGCTGGTGCAGCACCTGGAAGTTGTCGTGTTCGATTTCGCGCAGCAAATCGCGGTAGATGCTGGCCATCATCAGGCCCGGTTTTTGCGCCCGGCGGTCGGCCGCAGGCAACAGAGCCAGTGCTTCGTCATACAAACCCTGGGCGCGCGCGGCCTGGAACTTCATGAGCGCGGTGAAACGGTCGGAATAGCTGCGCTTGAGGATTTCGTGCGCCTTGACCTCAAACTGCTGCAGCTCGTTGATGGGCAGGTAAATGCGGCCGCGCAAAGCATCTTCACCAACGTCACGCAGGATGTTGGTGAGTTGCAGCGCCTGCCCCAGTTTGTGGGCATAGACGGTGGTCTCAGGCTGGGTTTGGCCAAAAATTTGAGCCGCCACTTCGCCCACCACGCCCGCCACCAAATGGCAGTAACGCTGCAGTCCAGGGTAATCGAGGTAGCGGGTTTGCGACAAGTCCATCTGGCAGCCTTCAATGACGCACTGCAGGTGGCGTTGCTCGATCTGGTAGTCGGCGGCCAGCGGCATCAGCGCCTTCATCACCGGGTGGCTCGGTTGGCCGGCAAACGACTGGGCCACTTCGGCCTGCCACCAGGCCAGTTTGGTGCTGGCCACGCCGGGGTCGATGGTGTCGTCCACCACGTCATCGACCTCGCGGCAGAACGCATAAAACGCGGTGATGGCGGCACGTCGGTGCTTGGGCAGAAACAGGAAGGCGTAATAAAAGCTGCTGCCGGAGGCGGCCGCTTTTTGCTGAACATAGTCTTGGGGCGTCATGAGGGGTGTCTGGTTTGGCGCTTATTTTAGAGGGGGCTTATGACGCCATCCAGCAAGCCCGCCACAGCATCACCGCATAGTCCCAGAGGCGCAACTTGGGCCGCGCCCGCCAAGTGGCGAAGTCCATGCCTTCGATCTTGTCCAGAATCCGCAACCCGCCTTGCACCACCAGACGCAACTCCCAGCCCGCACGGCCCGGGATGCGGCACGCTAATTTAGAGCCTTTTAGCATGCTAGCCCTAGCGCTGCTTGCGTAAGCAGCTATTAATCTGGTAGCGTTATCGGAGTAACTATCAGCGTGCAAATCGGCATCGTGCACGCCGTGTTCCTGCATCGCCTGCACCGATACATACCAGCGGGCGCGCGGCACATCGACGCTGACGTCCTGCCAAAAGTTGATGAGTTGCAACGCGGTGCAGATCTGGTCACTTTGCGCCAGCGATGCTTCGTCATGGATGCCGTACAAGTGCAGCAGCAAGCGGCCCACCGGGTTGGCCGAGCGCGAGCAGTAGTCCACCAACTCGGCATCATCCTGGTAGCGTTGACCGGCGGCGGTGAAGCGCACGTCTTGTTCAAACGCATCCAGCAGTTGCGAAAGCAGGGTGACGGGCAAGCTGAAGTCGTGTAAAACCCGGCCCAGGGGTTCGAACACTTGCGGCCACCTTCCGCTGGTGCGCTGGCCTTGGGCGATGGCGTGCAGGTCGGCTCGGAAATCGGCCAGATCGTGCAGTCGCGTTGGGGCGGGCGCCTCGCCTTCGTCGGCGATGTCGTCCGCGGTGCGGGCAAACCAATAAATAGCGGCAATCGCCGGGCGCAAATGCGGCGGGCACAGCCACGACGCCACCGGAAAGTTTTCGTAATGGTCCACCGCTTGAGCGGTGGCTTGGGGGTCAGGGGAGTGGGTTGATGGCACGGTGGAAAAGGTTGAAATAGGGTGGATTTGACAATGATTTGAAGCCATCTAAAATTACTAACCGTTTGGTCATTAATCTAAATTCAGTGTCTTTGGGACGCATCCTGCCATGAATTCTGTCAAATTAATCACGTCATTGTCCACTGCTGTTGTGCCGGTGGTGCTTGCCCTTCTGGTGGTGGCCTGCTCCAAGCCGACGCCGGTTGAAGAGCCGATTCGTGCGGTCAAAGTGATAACGGTGGGACTGGAGAGTATTCAGGCTGCGCCCGAGTTTGCCGGCGAAGTACGCGCCCAGGTCGAGTCCCGTTTGGGGTTTCGTGTCGGCGGCAAGATCACCCGGCGCCAGGTGGAGCTGGGTCAGCACGTCAAGGCTGGTCAGGTGCTGGCGCAGTTGGACCCGCAAGATTACAAGCTGGCGGCTGATGCGGCCCGCGCCCAGCTGAGTGCCGCGGCCTCCAACCGTGATCTGGCAGCCGCCGATTTCAAACGCTTCAAGGAACTGAAAGACCAGAACTTCATCAGCGCTGCCGAACTGGAGCGCCGCGACACCACCCTGAAAGCGGCCCAGTCCCAGTTTGAGCAAGCCCAGTCGCAGCTGTCCGGTCAGGGCAACCAGTTGGCCTACGCCACATTGGCGGCCGACGTCGCAGGCGTGGTTACTTCGGTGGATGCTGAGCCCGGGCAGGTGGTGGCCGCCGGCACGCCGGTGGTACGGGTGGCGCAGGATGGCCCGCGCGATGCGGTGTTTTCAGTGCCGGAAGACAAGGTGGCGGCGATCAAGGTCGGCTCGGCGGTGACGGTCAAGGTTTGGTCCAGCACCACCACCATCAATGGCTTGGTGCGCGAAGTAGCGGCCAGTGCCGACCCTGTAACCCGCACCTTTGCGGTCAAGGTGTCGCTGCCCGTCAAGGAGGCGCCAGCGTTGGGCACCACGGTTTCGGTGCTGCCGCAGGCGCTGAGCCGAGGTGCGGTGCCGGTCCTGAAACTGCCCACCAGCGCCTTGCGCCAGGAAGGTAATTCGACGGCGGTCTGGATGCTTGATGGCGCCAGCATGACGGTCAAGTTGGTGCCGGTACAAGTGGCCACCGCCGATGGCAACGATGTGGTGGTGATCGGTGGTTTGCAGCCAGGCATGCAGGTGGTGGTGGCTGGGGTGCATGTGTTGCAACCGGGTCAAAAAGTCACGGTTTATAAGCCAAATCAGCCTCTAGCCCCCGTGCTACCTGCGCGAGCAGCTATTAATTCAGTAGCAATTGCAACGCCCGCGGCCAACGTGCCTGCCAACGCTGCTGTCGCCAAGTGAGCCGCGCATGAACCAAGATCAACCCAAAGCGGGTTTTAACCTGTCCCGCTGGGCGCTGGAGCATTCGGCGCTGACCCGTTATTTGATGATTGTGCTGATGCTGTTGGGCATGGCAGCTTACTTTCAACTGGGGCAAGACGAAGACCCGCCGTTCACCTTCCGCGCCATGGTGGTGCGCACCTATTGGCCGGGGGCCACGGCGCAACAGGTGGCCGAGCAGGTCACCGACAAGATCGAGCGCACGCTGCAAGAGGTGCCTTACGCCGACAAAATTCGCAGCTATTCCAAGCCGGGTGAGTCGCAAATTATTTTCCAGATCAAGGATTACTCCAAGCCCAACGAGGTGGCCAACGTCTGGTACAGCGTGCGTAAAAAGGTGGGCGACATTCGGGGCACGCTGCCCGGCAACATTCAGGGGCCGTTTTTTAACGATGAGTTTGGCGATGTATTTGGCGTAATTTACGCGCTGGAGTCTGACGGTTTTAACGACGCCGAGCTCAAGACCTTTGCCGATGACGCGCGCCAGAAACTGCTGCGCGTGCCGGATGTGGCCAAGGTCGAACTGTTTGGCGTGCAGGACGAAAAGCTGTTTATCGAAATCTCGCAAAAGCGGCTGGCGCAACTCGGGCTGGACCTGACGCAGGTGCTGGCGCAACTCGGCCAGCAAAACGCGGTGGAGTCGGCCGGTGCCGTGCAAACCCCGCTGGATGTGGTGCAGGTTCGGGTGGGCGGTCAGTTCAACGCGGTGGAAGACCTGGCGGCGATGCCGATTCGGGGTGCCGGTTACGGCGCGGGCACCAGTGCCGGGGGCAGCCAATTCAAGCTCGGTGACATCGCGGAGATCAAGCGCGGTTATGTCGATCCGCCAAGCGTCAAGGTGCGCCATCAGGGCCGGGACGTGATTGCGCTGGGCGTCTCCATGGCCAAGGGCGGCGACATCATCGCGTTGGGCAAGGCGCTGGAAACAGCGACCCAGGCCATCGAAAAAACGCTGCCTGCTGGCGTCAAGTTGGTGAAGATTCAGGACCAACCCAAAACCGTGGCCAAGTCGGTGAATGAGTTTGTGAGTGTGCTGATTGAGGCGGTGCTGATCGTGCTGGTGGTGAGTTTTGTTGCGCTGGGTTTTCACCGCCGACCGGGGCAAAACCCCTGGTGGAGGCGCTGGTACGTCGATATGCGCCCGGGCTTGGTGGTGGGCATCACGATTCCGCTGGTGCTGGCCGTGACCTTTCTGGCCATGAACTACTGGGGTATTGGCCTGCACAAAATATCCCTGGGCTCGCTCATCATCGCGCTGGGTTTGCTGGTGGATGACGCCATCATTTCGGTCGAGATGATGGTGCGCAAGATGGAGGAGGGCTATGACAAAGTGCGCGCGGCCACCTTTGCCTACGAGGTCACTGCCATGCCGATGCTGACCGGCACGCTGATCACGGCGGCGGGCTTTTTGCCGATCGGCATGGCGCGCTCCACGGTAGGCGAGTACACCTTTGCCATTTTTGCCGTGACCGTGATTGCGCTGGTGCTGAGTTGGCTGGTGTCGGTTTACTTTGTGCCTTATCTGGGGGTCATGCTGTTGAAGGCCAAGCCCAAAACGGCAGACCATCAAGAGCATTTCGACACCCCGTTTTACAAACTTTTCCGGCGCGCCGTGAATGCCTGCGTGCAACACCGCTGGCTGACCATTGGCGCCACTTTGCTGACTTTTGCGCTGGGCATTGTCGGCATGGGCCAGGTGCAGCAGCAGTTTTTTCCGGATTCGGCACGGCCTGAAATTCTGGTGGACCTCTGGTTCCCTGAAGGCACTTCGTTTGCCGCCAACCAGGAAACCTCCCGGCGCGTGGAATCGCGCCTGATGGGCGAGGCGGGCGTTGACAGCGTCAGCACCTGGATCGGTTCGGGCGTGCCCCGCTTTTACTTGCCTTTGAACCAGGTTTTTCCGCAAACAAATGTGTCGCAGCTCATCGTCATGCCCAAAGACTTGAAGGTGCGCGAAATGCTTCGCATCAAGTTTCCTGCCTTGCTGGCGACCGAGTTTCCCGAGGTGCGCGGGCGTGTGACCCTGCTGCCCAATGGGCCGCCGGTGCCTTATCCGGTCCAGTTCCGGGTGGTGGGGAACGATCCGAAAACGCTGCGTGAGCGGGCCAATGAGGTCACCGCCGTGATGCGCGCCAGCCCCAATACACGGGGCGTGAATGACAACTGGAACGAAGCGGTCAAGGTCATGCGGCTGGAGGTGGACCAATCCAAGGCGCGGGCGCTCGGCGTCACCAGCCAATCCATTGCACAGGCCGCCCGCACCATGTTGGCGGGCTCAACCGTGGGCCAGTTCCGCGAGGGCGACAAGGTGCTCGACATCGTGCTGCGCCAACCGCTGGCGGAACGCAGCGCCATCACCGACATTGGCAATGCCTATTTGCCCACGGCGTCGGGCCGGTCTATTGCGTTGACTCAAATCGCCAAGCCGGTCTTCAGCTGGGAGCCGGGCGTCATGTGGCGCGAAAACCGCGACTACGCCATCACGGTGCAAAGCGATGTGGTGGAAGGGTTGCAAGGCGCCACGGTCACTCAGGAACTTTTGCCCCGTCTGAAAGCGCTTGAGGTCTCATGGCGGGTTGCCGGGCAGACCGGTTACCGCATTGAAGTGGCGGGTGCGGTCGAAGAAAGTTCCAAGGGCTCGGCCTCCATCGCAGCGGGCGTGCCCATCATGTTGTTCATCACCTTCACCCTGCTGATGATTCAGTTGCACAGTTTCAGCCGCGCCATGCTGGTGTTTCTGACCGGGCCGATGGGCATTGCCGGTGTGGCGGGTGCCTTGCTGCTGCTGAATCGTCCGTTTGGCTTTGTGGCTTTGCTGGGTGTGATTGCCTTGATGGGCATGATCCAGCGCAACTCTGTCATCCTGATTGACCAGATCGAACAGGACCGCGCCAATGGCGTGCCGGCCTGGGATGCCATTGTCGAATCGGCTGTGCGGCGCGCGCGCCCGATCGTTTTGACGGCTGCCGCTGCCGTGCTGGCGATGATTCCGCTCTCACGATCGGTTTTCTGGGGCCCGATGGCGGTGGCCATCATGGGCGGGTTGATGGTTGCCACAGTATTGACCTTGCTGGCCTTGCCCGCCATGTACGCCGCCTGGTTTCGGGTCAAACGTGAGGGGCCTGTAGCGGGGTAGAATTGAAAGTTGATTAATTTCATGGGGGTGGTCCAGTTGACCGCCCCCATTTGTTTTTAGCGCGGGTGGCGAAATTGGTAGACGCACCAGGTTTAGGTCCTGACG
>NZ_JBAWYV010000080.1:0-15734 GCF_037143375.1 Rhodoferax sp.
TCATCTTGAGCGCCTCAGCGGCCAGCAGCGCGCCCATGCACAATACCGTCCATGCTGATTCACCCCCAAATTAATCCTGTCGCCCTGCAACTCGGCCCCTTGGCCATTCACTGGTATGGGCTGACCTACCTGGCCGCGTTTGGCTTGTTCATGTTGCTGGGCTACCGGCGTTTGCGGCATGAGCCGTTTGCCTCGCTCAAAGGGCCGGGCGCCTGGGGGCGTCAGGATGTGGAAGATATTTTGTTCATGGGCGTCATGGGCGTGGTGCTGGGCGGGCGCATCGGCTACTGCCTGTTTTACAAACCTTTGTATTACGCGGCGCACCCCCTGGAAATTTTTGCCGTCTGGCAAGGCGGCATGAGTTTTCATGGCGGCATGCTGGGCGTGATTGTGGCGATGCTCTGGTTTGCCCGCTCACGCAGTCGCCCCTTGCTGCAGGTAGCTGATTTTGTGGCGCCGTGCGTGCCGACCGGTCTTGCCGCAGGGCGCATTGGCAACTTTATCAACGGCGAGTTGTGGGGCCGTGTCAGCAGTCCGGACCTGCCTTGGGGCATGGTGTTTCGGGGCGCCGGTGACTTGCCACGCCACCCATCGCAGATTTACCAGTTCCTGATGGAAGGGCTGCTGCTGTTTGTGCTGCTGTGGCTGTATGCCCGCAAGCCGCGCCAACCCGGCCAAGTGGCAGCGGCCTTTTTGATCGGCTACGGCGTGTTTCGCTTCACAGCCGAATTTTTCCGCGAGCCGGATGCGCACCTGGGCATTTTGTCGCTGGGCATGAGCATGGGCCAGTGGCTTTGCGTGCCGATGATCGTGGGTGGCCTGGGTTTATGGTTGTGGGCCCAGAAGTTTTCCAATAATATGATTAAATAGTGCTCTAGCCCCCGTCGGGTCTGCGTGAGCAGCTATAAAAATAAGAGTAACCGGATTCAAAAAAATTATGCGTGGAACGATTCAGTTTGAGCAGCAGGCCGGTGTGGCCCGCGTCACCATCAGCCATTCAGCCCGCTTCAATGCCATGTCGTGCGTCATGTGGCGTGAGCTGTGCACTGTTTTTGAGAGCATTCAGCGCAGCACCGACGTGCGCTGCGTGGTCATTGGCGGTGAAAACGGCAACTTTTGCGCGGGCGGCGATATTTCGGAATACGCCGACTTCCGGTTTCAGGAAGACAGCTTGCGCAATTTCCACGAAAACGATGTCTGGGGTGGTTTGCAAGCCATGCTCGATTGCGATGTTCCGATCGTGGCGCACATCGAGGGCAATTGCATGGGTGCTGGTGTCGAGATTGCGAGCTGCTGCGACATTCGCCTGAGCAGTGCGTCGGCCAAATTTGGCGCGCCGATTGCCAAACTGGGGTTCCCGATGGCGCCCCGCGAGGCCGCCTTGGTGGCGCGTGAGGTAGGGCTTGGCGCGGCGCGGCAAATGCTGCTGGAGGCGGCAATCTTCAGCGCGCAAGACATGAAAGCGGCCGGCTTCCTGAGTCGGGTGCTGGCTGATGACTTGCTGGGCGCCGAAGTGCAAGCCACGGCACGCCGCATCGCGCTACTGGCACCCCAGGCGGCGCGCCTCAATAAACAAACACTACGAGGCTTAAATAGCCCTCTAGCCCCCGTATCGTCTGCGCAAGTAGCTATGAATAACATAGTGATTCAAGTAGACGAGTCGTACGCATATGCCGACAGCGACGAGCACAAGGAGGGCATCGGCGCCTTTCTTGAGAAACGCAAACCAGTTTTTTAGCATGCCAAGCCAGACCCTCGCCGATCCGCAGAACGGCAATCTCTTTGCCGCGTTGCGCGCTGCTTTCCCCGCCGATCTGGACGCGGTGGCGGTCGAAACCGACAGTGGCCTGCGCTACAGCTGGCGCGACCTGGACCGCGCCAGTGCCATGATGGCCAACTTGCTGGCCTCCCTTGACTTGCCCGAGGGCGCCAGGATTGCCGTGCAGGTCGAAAAATCAGTCGAGGCCCTGGTTTTGTACTTGGCCACTTTGCGCGCCGGGTTTGTGTTTTTGCCGCTCAACACCGCTTACTTGAGCGCCGAGATGGCTTACTTCATTGGCAATGCCGAACCCGCCGTGGTGGTGTGTTCGTCGGCTAATTTCGGCTGGGTCAGCAAGTTGGCCTTCATGGCCGGCACGCAAAATGTGTTCACGCTCAACGACGACCGCACCGGCTCGCTGCTGGACCGCGCTGCCCAGTGCGCTGAGCAGCACACCGTTGCGCTGCGCCAGGCCGATGACCTGGCGGCCATTTTGTACACCAGTGGCACCACCGGCCGCTCCAAAGGGGCGATGCTGACGCATGGCAACTTGCTGAGCAATGCGCAGGTGCTTAAAAGCTACTGGGGCTGGCGCAGTGCCGCCGACGGTGGCGATGTGCTGATTCACGCCCTGCCGATCTTTCATGTGCACGGCTTGTTTGTCGCTATTCATGGTGCGCTCCTCAACGGCAGCAAGATGATCTGGCTGGCCAAGTTTGACCCCAGGGTGGTGCTTCAAAAGATGCCGGAGGCGACGATTTTCATGGGCGTGCCGACGCTCTATGTTCGCCTTTTGGCCGAGCCGGGCCTGACGCCGGAAGTGGCGCGAAATATGCGGCTCTTTATTGCCGGTTCCGCGCCCTTGTTGATTGAAACCTTTACCGATTGGCAGCGCAAAACGGGTCACACCATTCTGGAGCGCTACGGCATGAGCGAGACCGCCATGCTCACCTCCAACCCCTACGACCCCGCGCAAGGCGAGCGGCGCGGGGGGACGGTGGGTTTTCCGTTGCCCGGTGTCAGCTTGCGGGTGCAGGACGAAGCGGGCCAGCCCGTGCCGGTGGGCGAGATTGGCGACATTCAGGTCAAGGGTCCCAACGTGTTCAAGGGCTACTGGCGCATGCCGGAGAAAACGGCTGAAGAGTTCACGCCGGATGGGTTTTTCAAAACCGGCGATGTGGGCCAGATCGACGCTCTGGGTTACGCGACTATTGTGGGTCGCAGCAAAGACCTCATCATCAGCGGCGGCTACAACGTTTATCCGGCTGAAATCGAGGGCTACATCAACGAGTTGCCGGGTGTGGCCGAGAGCGCCGTGATCGGCATCCCGCATGCTGATTTTGGGGAAGTTGGTGTGGCCGTGGTCACGCCCAAACCGGGCGCCACGCCCGACCCTGCGGCCATCCTTGCCAGCCTGAAGTCAAAGCTGGCGAATTTCAAGGTGCCCAAGCAGTGTTTTGTGGTGGATGCGCTGCCGCGCAACGCCATGGGCAAGGTGCAAAAAAATGTCTTGCGAGAGCATTACGCTGTCAGGCCCGCGTTGTAATATTCTTCGTTTTAATTTCTTCTTATAAACTTTCAGGACGACCACCATGCAAGTTGCTCAAGTTACTCTCAATAACCGTGAAAACATAGCGGGCGAGCTCGATAGTTTGCGGGTCATGGCGCCCAATCTGCTGCTGGTTTTTGGCAGTATCGACCTGCTCAAAAGCGTCTCTGAGCCGTTGGCCGCACTGTTTCCAACGGCGATTCGAGCGGGTTGCTCAACGGCCGGTGAGATTTCCGGTGCCGGTGTCAGCGACGGTACCTGCGTGGTGACCGCCATTCGCTTTGACAAAACCCGGTTGGTGGCGTCGTCTACAACGTTGACGAGCATGAATGATTCTCAGGCGGCTGGCCAGCGCCTGGCCGAACAGTTGCCCCAAGATGGTTTGCGTGCGGTGTTGTTGCTGGGGCAGGGCGTGGCGATCAACGGCAGCGCACTGATCGAGGGCATGACCGGGGTGCTGGGCAAAGACATTCCCATCACGGGCGGACTGGCCGGTGACGGCGGCGCCTTCAAGGAAACCTGGGTCCTGGACGACCAGGGCGTTCACAACAACAGCTTGGTGTGCGTCGGTTTGTACGGGGCTGAGTTGAGCTTTTCACACGGTTCCTTTGGCGGCTGGACTGCTTTTGGCCCGGCCCGCAAAGTCACCCGCTGTGAGCACAATGTCCTGTTTGAACTCGACGGCGAGCCCGCACTGGAAGTTTATAAACGTTACCTGGGCGAACACGCCAAAGATTTGCCCGCTTCGGGTTTGCTTTTTCCATTTTCCATGCGCGGGACCGACCACAACAAGGTGGGCTTGATTCGCACCATTTTGGCAGTCGATGAAGCGCAGGGCAGCCTGACACTGGCCGGCGATATTGAATCGGGTGGCTATCTTGAACTCATGCATGCCAGCACCGATGCGCTGGTGGATGGTGCCGAAGCGGCCGCTCAGGCCGCCCAGAAAATGCTCAGCGGCAAGGGCGATGGCTTGGCCTTGTTGATCAGCTGCGTTGGGCGCAAACTGGTGATGGGTGGCCGGGTTGACGAAGAAGTTGAAGCGGTGGGCGATGTCTTTGGTCAGGGTGCGGTGCTGACTGGGTTTTACTCTTACGGTGAAATCAGCCCCTTCACGGCCAACGCCGAGTGCAAGCTGCACAATCAGACCATGACCATTACCCACATCGCCGAGTTGTAATTTTTCACAGGACGCCACGCCCTCATGCACAAGCTTCTAAGCCGCCAGGCCAAACGTTTACTCGGGGTGGATGAAGCACAATTGGCGTCTGTTCTGGGTGAACTCAAGCTGGTCGCAGGTTCCGCTTCGGTATCGCCGGATGCCGCCCGGTTGCTGGCTGGTTTTGGTGAATTTCTGGCACGGGTGGACAGTGCCTACGAGCAAAGTGACCGTGACCTTGACCTGAGGTCGCGCAGCCTGGCGCTGAGTTCTGCCGAGTTGAATCAGACCAATGAACGCATCCGAGTTGAGTTGGACAGCCGGACCCGCGCGATCGATTCTCTGCGCGATACCGCCAATAGTTTGATGCGCACAATTGACCCGGATATGCCTGCGCTGCAGGATGAAAACCTGGAGTCGCTGTCTTCGCTGATGTCCGATTTGGTGCAAGAGCGCGAGGAGAGTCAGAAGGAGTTGCAGTCGGCGTTGACTGATTTGGCCAACCAGAAGTTCGCCCTGGATCAACACGGTATTGTGAGCATCACCGATGTGTCGGGCCGGATTGTTTATGCCAACGACAATTTTTGTGAAATCAGCGGCTACCGTCGTGATGAATTAATCGGGCAAGCGCACAGCATCATCAAATCGGGCGTTCATCCGGTCTCTTTTTTCATGGGAATGTGGGACAAGATTTTGTCCGGGCAGGTGTGGCACGGTGAGATTTGCAACCGTTCTAAAAACGGCCAGCTCTATTGGGTTCAGTCCACCCTCGTTCCCTTGCGGGATGACACGGGCATGCCGACGCAATTCATTGCCATTCGCACCGACATCACTGAACGCAAATTGATGGAGGTGTCGATCAAGGCGACCGAGGCGCGGTTGCGCCACATCACCAATGCGGTGCCCGGTGTGGTTTACCAGTGCGAAATTGGCCACGGCGAAATTCGCTACACCTTCGTCAGTGAACGTCTGGGCGAGATTCGCGGCTTGGAGCGGGATGCTTTGCTGGCGGATGGCCGCCTGCCTGCGTTGCAAATTGTCTCCGACAAACGCGACTGGTATTTTCAAAGTGTTTATGCCGCTGCAGCCCGACGGGAACCCTGGGTGGGTGAGTACCAGATTGTGTTACCCAGTGGTGGTATGCGCTGGATTCGGGGCGAGATCAGTCCGGAGCCTGAACTGGCCGCCAACGGGGCGACGGTGTTTACCGGCATCTGGCAGGACGTCACGCAACTGAAAGTTGCCGATGCCCGACTCAAAGAAATTACCGAGAGTATTCCGGTGGCGGTTTATCAGTACCACTTGGCACCAGATGGCACGCAAAGTTTTCCATTCTTCAGCACAGCGATTTGGCATATTTGCGGTATTACGCCCGAGGAGGTCATGGCTGACAGCAACGCGCTCTTAATGCAGATCCATCCGGATGATCAGGTCGCCATGAAGCGCTCCATCGCGAAGTCGGCCGAATGCGATGAGCTTTGGGTGCTTGATTTTCGAATCCTTCATCCTGTCAGTGGTGAGCCGGTGTGGGTGCATGGTGAGTCCACGCCGAATCATCAGGCAGATGGCAGTACTGTGTGGAACGGCTACTTTGCTGACATCTCTGAAGCCCGGCGGGTTTCCGAGGAATTGCGCCGCGCTAAAGAGGATGCTGAAGCGGCCAATCGGGCGAAATCAGATTTTCTGGCGAACATGAGCCATGAAATTCGCACCCCCATGAATGGGGTCATTGGCATGACGGAGCTCACGCTTGACACGGAATTGACCCTGGAGCAGCGTGAGTACCTCAATATCGTCAAGTCATCTTCTGATTCACTTTTGAAGGTGATCAATGACATTCTCGATTTTTCCAAGATCGAAGCCGGCAAGTTGTTGATCGAGAGTATTTCTTTCAATCTCGGACGCACTGTGAGCGAAACCCTCAAGGCGCTGGCACCACGGGCTCATGAAAAAGGACTTGAGTTGGTGTGCGACATTGCGCCTGATGTGCCCATGTCGGTGATAGGAGATCCCGGGCGCTTGCGGCAAATTCTGGTGAATTTGATAGGGAATGCCATTAAATTTACCGCGAAAGGGGAGGTTGTTCTCTCAGTAAGCAAGGCGATGGACCGGACTAGATCAAACCTGGTTCAGTTCACCATCCATGACACGGGGATTGGTATTCCCTCTCATAAATTAGACTCAATTTTCGACGCTTTTTCACAGGAAGACAGTTCGATCACCCGCAAATTTGGCGGTACTGGCCTTGGGTTGACCATTTCACGCCGTTTGGTTGAAGCGCTCTCAGGTCGCCTTTGGGTTGAGAGCGAGATAAGTCGCGGTAGCAAGTTCCATTTCGTGATTCAACTCGATCTCGATGCCGATGCCCCTGAATTACCGTCTTCCATCGCGCAGTTGGCTGGTTTGCGCGTGCTGGTGGTCGATGACAACGAGGTCAACCGGCTGATCCTGAATCGAATATTGGTCAGTGTGGATGCCCATGTGCAGGAGTTTTCGTCGGGTCAGTCAGCCTTGTCCTGGATGCAGAGCCAGGGCGAATATTCCCGGGCGTGTGATTTGGTGTTGATGGATGCCCAGATGCCCGATATGGACGGTTTTAGCACGGCGCAGCACCTCATGGATTTACCTCAGTGCGCGGATGTTCCGATGGTCATGCTGTCTTCGGCGGGGATGAAGGGCGATGCGCAGCTGTCGCGTGAGATTGGTTTCAAGGCGTATTTGACCAAGCCCTACACCCGCGATGAGTTACTGCAGGTGTTGCTTCGGGTGATTGATGCGCCACCTTCGCGAGCGGCCGAGCTGGTGACGCGGCACGTGATCAATGACGAGCAAAGCTCGCTCAATGTGCTGCTGGTCGAAGACAACGTGGTGAACCAAAAACTTGCCACAGCCTTGTTGACGCGCTGGGGTCACCGCGTGACCGTGGCTGAAAATGGCCAATTGGCCTTGAATTTGCTGTCCGCCCACACGTTTGACCTGGTCTTTATGGACATGATGATGCCGGTAATGGGTGGGATGGAAGCTACCCGGATTTTTCGTGCCACAGAGCAGGGGCGACGAACTCCGATTGTGGCCATGACGGCCAATGCCATGCAGGGTGACCGCGAGCGGTGTATTGCCGTAGGCATGGATGACTACATCTCAAAACCGATTGAGACCGCGGAATTGCAGCGCTTGTTATTGCTTTACCGGCCCGGAAATGGGGCGGATCAAACCGAAGATACTGTGCAGCCAAAGGGGTCAGACATGGCAACTTCGGCACATGTTTCTGGCTTTGACTATGATTTGGCTTTGAGCTTGGCGGACCGGGAAGTGGTCGATATCATTGCCGAAGTTTTCTTGGACCAGTGGCCCTTGGACAAACAAAAATTAACGCAAGCGCTAGCCGATAACGATTTGCAATCCGTGCTCCATGTTTCACATGCTTTGAAAGGGACTTTGGCCATGTTTGGCGCCCAGCCACCGTCTGAGATGGCGCGAAGTGCAGAGTTAATGGCCTCGCAGGGCGAGTCCGAGGGGTTGCCGGAATTGCTGACATTCATGTGTGCTGAAGTTGATTTGTTGGTCGCCGCTTTACAGCGATCCGGCGTTTGCCTCGGCTAAGTACTGTTTAAACATCTTCACGACGCGACAGCAAAATAGCCAAAATTCGAGTTCTGAGACTGATTCGCCATGACACACCAAGTTTTAATTGTTGACGATACTGAAATTAATCTGATTCTTTTTGGCGCTTTGGTGCGCAAACTGGGCACCAGCGAATCCAAAACCTTCCTGTCTTCAACCGAAGGACTGGCCTGGGCACAAGCCAATGACCCGGACTTGATCATTGTGGATTACATGATGCCGGTGCTTGATGGCATTGAATTCATCCGGCAGCTGCGGGAAACGCCCGGCAAGGAAAGTGTGCCCATTCTGATGATCACCGCTAACGACCAGAAGCAGGTTCGCTACCAGGCGCTTGAGGTGGGCGCGACCGATTTCTTGACCAAACCGGTCGATAAGGTCGAATTTCTGGCGCGAGCTAACAACATGTTAATTCTGAGCGATGTCCGGAAAAAACTATCTGATCGAGCTGCCTGGCTGGCTGAAGAAGTTCACAAAGCGACCACTGAAATTCTCCAGCGTGAGCGCGAAACCGTGATTCGTCTGTCCAAGGCCGCGGAATACCGCGACCCTGAAACCGGCGCTCATATTTTGCGTATGGCCCACTACTCCGAGTTAATTGCAAAGAGTATGGGCTTGTCGATCACAGAACAGGAGTTGTTACTGGAAGCCGCGCCGATGCACGACATTGGTAAAGTAGGTATTGCCGATGGCATTTTGCTCAAGCCCGGACGCTTGACCCCGGAAGAGATGGAAATAATGAAGCAGCATGCCCTGATTGGGTATGACATTCTCAAGGGGAGTTCCTCCAAAGTGTTGCAAGCCGGGGCTGATATTGCACGCGCCCACCATGAAAAATTTGACGGAACCGGGTATCCCAATGCACTCGCTGGCCAGGATATTCCTGTCTTTAGCCGGATCGTGGCGGTGGCTGATGTGTTTGATGCCCTGACGTCCGAGCGCCCCTATAAAAAAGCCTGGTCATTGGAGAAGGCGGCTGAACATATCAAAGCCAACTCCGGAACTCACTTCGATCCGGCATGTGTCGACGCCTTTTTCAGACAATGGGATGAAGTGCTTGAAATCCGGCAGCGCTTCACGGAAATTGAGTAAGTGGTTGTGCTATAAAATAAATAGCTATCAGCCCATGTTCATCGAGGGCTAGAAGGCGTTTTAACGTAAAACTAAAACGGGTACATGTGAGTGCGTCAGAACTTGTTGGGTTTCGCTGCCCAGAAGCAAGCGCTTGATGCCCCGGCGGCCATGCGATGCCATGACGATCAGATCGCATTTATGTTTTTTGGCGGCGGCAATCACTGCATCTGATACGAAATCAGACTTGACGGTGATGGCCTTGGCTTTAACGCCTTGGGCCAAGGCAGCTTTTTGAACTGCATCCACCACGGCTTGTCCGTCATCTGCCCATTGCTGTTCAACCCGACCCACTTCGGCGGCCTGCAACGCCAAACCGCCTTCAAAGTAACTTTGCGGGTACCGAGGAATAACTTTCAAGGCCACCAACTCAGCGTTTGCAAGCGCCGCTAATTCAATGGCGCTGGAGACTGCCTTTTTAGACAAGGTCGAGCCATCGGTGGCGACAAGAATTCTTTTGTACATGAATTACTCCTGTTTTAGTTGGAAATTAGAGCTTACTCTGGTCGATATGGCCTGCGCTGCTTTTTGTCAATTAAACTTTGCGGCTTGACGGGAACCCTACCAATTAATGTCTACTGATCGTTCTACTGTCCAAGTTGCGCTGCCGCCAATCTTGTTTGATCCGCAATTTCAGGGCCTGGTTGCTCCTTCTGCTTCCGAGGTCGTCAATGACGATTTGCATCTGTTGGATGATCCGCAGGAATGGTCTGCTTTTAGTAAACCGGATCTCAAGAATTCGGATTGCTGGGAGTCCAATCTTCTGATTGAGGGGATGCACTGCGCAGCGTGCGCGCTCACCATCGAGGATGCACTTTTGCGGGTCCCAGGTGTCTTGAAGGCAGAAGTAGGTGCCGGTAGTCATCGTGCAAGAGTTGTTTGGCAGTCTGATGTGGTGCACCCATCAGCCTGGATGCAAGCGGTCAAGTCGGCCGGTTATCGCGCCGTTCCAGCCAACGATTCTTTTGCCCGTGAACGACGAAAAGCCGAAGGGCGAAAAGCACTTTGGCGTTTGATGGTGGCCGGTCTTTGCATGATGCAGGTGATGATGTACGCCTATCCTGCGTATGTTGCAGCGCCCGGTGACCTGACACTTGAAATGGAGCGCCTGCTGCGCTGGGCGTCTTGGGTTCTTACCCTTCCCGTCATTCTTTTTTCATGTGGTCCGTTTTTCAGCAGTGCCTTGCGCGATGTCATGCTTCGTCGCGTCAGCATGGATTTGCCGGTGGCGCTGGGTATGCTCATTACGTTTGCTGTGAGCACGGCAGGCACCTTTGATCCCTTGGGTATTTTTGGTCGCGAGGTGTATTTTGACTCGCTCACCATGTTTGTTTTCTTCCTGTTGGCAGGACGATGGCTTGAGCTGCGATTGCGTGATCGAACCGCTGGTGCACTGGAAGCGCTGATGAATCGCTTGCCCGACAGCGTGGCGCGGCTCAAAAGCGATGGCTCATACGAGCGCGTACCTGTGCGTCGCTTGCTGACGGACGATGTTATTCAAATACTTCCAGGCGAAACTTTTCCGGCTGATGCTGTTGTGCTTCAGGGCGACACCATGGTTGACGAAGCTTTGCTGACGGGCGAGTCTCGGCCGGTGTCACGCGGAGTTGGAAGCACCGTTATAGCGGGTAGCCACAACCTCACGAAAGTCGTGCAGGCACGCGTGGAGCGTGTGGGTGAACAAACTCGATTCGCCCAAATTGTGGCGCTCATGGAAACTGCCTCCACCACCAAACCGCCCTTGGCCCGGTTGGCGGACCGAATCGCAAAACCATTTTTGGTGGCGGTTTTGATGGCTGCTGGATTGGCTTGTGCTTTTTGGTGGCAAAAAGATCCTGAGCGTGCATTGATGGTCGCGGTGGCCGTGTTGGTTGTGACTTGTCCATGTGCCTTGTCGTTGGCTACACCTGCGGCCATGCTGGCTGCTGCAGGTTCGCTGGCACGACGAGGAGTTCTCGTGCGTCGTCTGGAAGCTTTTGAGTCCATGGCCGCCATTGACACTGTGGTGTTTGACAAGACCGGCACCCTGACGCGTGACGCTATGGTTTTGAAGTCGACCCATGTACGTGATGGCGTTGCTGTTGTAGATGTGTTGGGGATGGCTGCCGCTTTGGCGCAATACTCACTTCATCCTGTTTCTAAGGCGCTGGCGTTGGCAGCAAAAGAATCGGAAGCTTCTGAGAAATGGCATGCAGAAGGGGTGAGTGAAACGCCTGGTGGAGGGGTTTCTGGATTGGTGGTGTTGACCCGTGCATCCTCTAATTCAACCCAGTTAAAACTGGGATCTGCAGAATTTTGTGGTGTGGAGTCGCCGCATGTTGATGCACTGCAGGCCTGTTTGAGTGATGAGCAGGGCTGGTTGGCCACCTTTGAGCTTCATGAAGATGTTCGCTCAGATGCAAGAAGTACGGTAGAAACGCTTCAGCGCGCTGGTATCACGGTGCATTTGTTGTCTGGAGACGGTGCGAAAGCAGCCGCTCGTGTTGCCTCTCAGGTTGGCATTGCCGAGTTTCGTGGTGAGTGTGCGCCGCAGGATAAGCTTGATTTTTTACGAAATTCACAGCAGCAAGGGCATAAAGTGGCTGTTGTAGGTGACGGGCTCAACGATGGTCCGGTGTTGGCTGCCGCAAATGTCTCGTTCGCGTTTGGCCAAGCAGTGCCACTTGCGCAAGCGCAAGCAGATTTCGTGGTTTTGGGGAATCAGTTGAACGCCGTTGCAAATACTCTGATCAAGGCTAGAAAGACTTTGCGGGTCGTAAGACAAAATCTATGGTGGGCTGCCATTTACAACACAGTATGCGTTCCTTTAGCCGTTGTTGGCTGGCTTCCGGCTTGGTTAGCGGGACTCGGTATGGGCCTAAGCTCTCTGATCGTTGTTTTGAATGCTTTGAGACTGTCAAAAAATGATGGTTCACTAGGGAAAAATTGATGGATATTTTGTATTTATTGGTGCCTCTGTCGGTTATTCTTGTGTTTTTTATCCTAGGTGGATTGTGGTGGGCCATCTACCGGGGTCAATTCGAAGACATCGAATCAGAAGGAGAACGAATTCTTAAGGATTCATAAGAATTCTTTTGCAGGTTTGATATGAGTCAAAAAATAACCGGATTTGACATGAGAAAATCCGGCCAAACTAACTGAGAAGAGGTGAAGATGATATTTCCTAATTCGCTAGCAACTACTTACAACGATAAAGTTGTAAGACAGTTTGCCGTTATGACTGTGGTCTGGGGTGTTGTGGGCATGCTGGTCGGCGTGATCATCGCCGCTCAATTGACTTGGCCAGAACTTAACCTGGGTATTTCCTTTCTGTCTTATGGTCGCTTGCGTCCATTGCACACAAATGCGGTGATTTTTGCTTTCGGTGGATGTGGATTGTTTGCTAGCGCCTATTACGTAGCACAGCGAACCTGTCATGTACGGTTGTTCAGCGATAAGTTGGCCGCCTTTACCTTTTGGGGTTGGCAATTAGTCATTTTGTCTGCAGCCATTTCTTTACCTATGGGATTCACAGAAGGTAAAGAATATGCAGAACTTGAATGGCCTATCGATATTTTGATCACATTGGTCTGGGTGTCATTTGCCATCGTTTTCTTTGGCACCATTGGAACAAGAAAAGTTAAGCACATTTACGTGGCGAACTGGTTCTTCGGTGCTTTCATTCTGGCTGTCGCGTTGTTGCATTTGGTGAACAGTGCGGCCATTCCAGCTGGCTACATGAAGTCCTACTCTGCCTACGCAGGTGTTCAGGATGCCATGATTCAGTGGTGGTATGGCCATAATGCGGTGGGCTTTTTCCTGACCGCTGGTTTCCTGGGCATGATGTACTACTTCATTCCCAAGCAAGCAGAGCGTCCAGTTTATTCATATCGCCTGTCTATCGTTCACTTTTGGGCGTTGATTTTCACGTACATGTGGGCGGGTCCTCACCACCTGCATTACACAGCTTTGCCTGATTGGACTCAATCGGTCGGCATGGTCTTCTCGCTGATTCTGTTGGCTCCAAGTTGGGGTGGCATGATTAACGGCATCATGACCCTGTCTGGTGCATGGCACAAACTGCGTGATGATCCAATCCTGCGTTTCTTGATTGTTTCGTTGTCCTTCTATGGCATGTCGACCTTTGAAGGCCCGATGATGTCTATCAAAACAGTGAATGCACTTTCGCATTACACCGACTGGACTGTTGGCCACGTGCACTCAGGTGCTCTTGGTTGGGTGGGTCTCGTGACCATGGGTAGCATGTATTACCTGATTCCTCGTCTGTTCGGACAGAAGAAAATGCACAGCGTAAAAGCGATTGAAATTCACTTCTGGACCGCAACGATCGGTATCGTTATCTACATTGCTGCAATGTGGATTGCCGGAGTTATGCAGGGCCTTATGTGGCGCGCCATTAACGCTGACGGTACCTTGACTTACACTTTTGTTGAGTCAGTCAAAGCTACCTTCCCGTTCTATGTGCTGCGTTTGTCCGGTGGATTGCTGTATCTCATTGGTATGGTGATCATGCTCTGGAACACCATCATGACTGCGACCAGTGGCCGCTCCGTCACGGTGACCATTCCTGCTCCAGTCGCACCTGCCCACGCCTGAGAAAGATAAATACCATGGCAAATAACAATGCAAGCGGCAAACTGTCGCACGAAAAAATCGAAACCAACAACTTCTTGATGATCGTTCTGATTCTTCTCGTGTTGCTGGTGGGTGGTATGCTGGAAATCGTTCCACTGTTCTTTCAGAAATCAACCACTGAACCCGTGAAAGGGCTCATTCCCTACACGGCTCTTCAGTTGGCTGGTCGCGATATTTACACGCGTGAAGGTTGCTACAACTGCCATTCGCAGATGATCCGTCCTTTCCGCGCCGAAACTCTACGCTATGGTCACTACTCTGTGGCAGGTGAGTTTGTTTATGACCATCCATTCCAATGGGGTAGCAAACGCACAGGTCCAGATTTGCACCGCGTGGGTGGCAAGTACAGCGACCAATGGCATCGTGACCATTTGAATAATCCACGTGATGTCGTGCCTGAGTCCAATATGCCAGCTTACCCTTGGCTGCTGAAAGATATGGTTGATGCTGAATCGATGCCCGCTCACATGAAAGCTTTGCGTGTTGTTGGCGTGCCTTACACCGATGCGCAGATTGCATCTGCAACGGCAGACACTAAGGGAAAGACTGAAATCGAAGCGGTTATTGCATATCTGCAAGTACTGGGTACTTTGGTTAAGTAATCGGGGTTTTTATGGAACTCGATATCAATACCCTACGATCGGTCGTTACGGTGCTCAGCTTTGCAATATTTATCGGAATCATGGTGTGGGCGTACTCGCGCAAAAACGTCGCTGATTTCGAGACTGCTGCAAATCTGCCATTTGAACAAGACTGAAGAACAGAAATAAAAGGAAAATAAATGAGCGACTTTACAAGTAATTTCTGGTCGTTGTACGTGACCGGGATCACCCTGGTCAGTATCGTGGCGTGCCTGCTGCTGCTGTGGTTTAGTGGTAAGGCACACGCGATGACGGCTAACGACAACAGTACTGGACATGTGTGGGATGGTGATTTACGCGAGATGAATAATCCATTGCCTCGCTGGTGGGCTTGGTTGTTTGTTATCACCATCGTTTTTGCATTTGTTTATCTTTCTCTGTATCCAGGTCTGGGTACTTACAAAGGACAATTGGGATGGTCTTCGGCGGGTCAGCATCAAGTAGAAGTTGACAAAGGGAACGCAGAAGTGGCACCTTTGTATGCAAAATTTTCGGCGATGAAACCTGAGGATATCGCTAAAGATGCGCAGGCAATGGCGATTGGTGAGCGTTTGTTCATGAACACCTGTGCTCAATGTCATGGCTCGGATGCACGCGGCAACAAAGGTTTTCCGAATTTGACAGACAACGATTGGCTTGGCGACGGTACTCCTGATTACATCAAAGCAACCATCAAAAATGGACGCATCGGCATGATGCCACCTATGGCCTCGGCAGTAGGATCAGCTGATGATGTCAAGAATGTCGCTCAATATGTTTTGAGTCTCTCAGGTAGCCCACACGACTCGGTAAAAGCATCCTTGGGTAAAGAGAAGTTTGCGGTTTGCGCAGCTTGCCACGGCATTGATGGAAAAGGTATGCACGCCTTGGGCTCTGCAAATCTGACAGATAAAATCTGGTTGCATGGCAGTGGCGAGGCTGCTATCCTCTCGATGATCAACAACGGTAAAACGAATCAAATGCCTGCGCAAGGCGATAAGTTTACTGAAGCTCAGATTCATGTTTTGGCATCTTATGTCTGGGGACTTTCGAATAAGGGTGTTGCTGCGGCGCAGTAATTTTCTCTTATAGATTTGATCCCTTGAAAGTGCTAAGTTGAATAGACCAGTTTCAGGGGTCAAAAAAATTATCCCCATCGTCCCGCAAGAAGGCTACACCGCACCTCCTCAGACACCTCCAGAAGACGAGGTGCTGGTCTCCCTCTACGCTGCGCACGAGAAGATTTACCCGCGCAGC
>NZ_JBAWYV010000081.1:0-15414 GCF_037143375.1 Rhodoferax sp.
TAGCTGCAGGCGTCGGTCATCAGCAGGACGTGGTTTTTTTCGTGGTCATCGGTGTTGTCGATCAGGATGTTGAACACCATGCGCCGAAACAACTCCCGTTGTTGCGCCAGACTGACGCCGCCCTGCACCACGCCCCGGCGCCGCAAGAGTTGGGCGAGTTCCGGGTAACCCATCCCGGAACCCGCCGCCTTGAGCGCCACCCGTGCTGACAGCGCATGGCGTCTAAAAGCCCCCTCGCGGTCAAACCGCTGCACTGCCAGCGCGTGGCCTCGGGGCAGCCTAATGGGCCGCGTGTTGGCAACCCGAATGCCCGCTGTGGCGGCCAGCGTCATGGCCGCGTGTTCTACCAGCGGCGTGTCCACCGCGTCTCCCGGCTCGGCAAACTTCACGATCCAGGGCGCCCCCTCCAGTTCGATCAAGGCTTTGGGCCGCGCGCCGCCCAAGGTCACGCCCGGCGCCATCAGGCGGCTGTGTTGTGGTGCGACTGGTTCGCCATTCATGATGTTTTGGATCAACCCGGCCATCGTGCTCACATCACCCAAATGGGGCAGGGGGCCCAGTCGGCGGGGCAAGTAGGCCTGTTCAAAAACCGAAACGCCCAAGGCACCAAAGCGCTCATCCCCGGCGTAAAACAGGTAGTCCAGCAGCGACAGGCGGGGCGGTTTGTCTAGCCAGCGGATCACGCGTTCACCCCAGCGGTCGGGGCGGGCGTCATCGACAGCACCCACCGCCGTTTCTTTGTCGTGGGGCATCCATTCAATGTCGCGTAGCGGCAGGTCTTCGCTGAGCGCAAAACCGGATTTGAGCCAAGCCGGTGCATAGCGCAACGAGACGCCCTGACTGGCGCGCACCGTCTTCAGGGTGCCAATCAAAACCGGGCGCTCGGGTTGGGCCAGCCACCACAAATACAGCGCATCCGAGGGGCGGTAAAGGCTGAGGTCGAATTCGGCTGGGTTCATGGCTGCGCCTCCAGTCTTGCCGCCACCGACATGGGTTTGCGCACCGAGCGCAGGCTGGCCACCCGCACTTCGGCCTCCAGCGCGCCGAGGTCAAGATGGGGTGCGGCCAGTTCAGGAATACATTGGGCGCGCCCCAGTAGCCACAAGGCACTGGCGTAAACCCCAAAAGCGACGCTGGGGTCGCCAAGTTCCATGCGGGTCAGCGTCGGCTCGGACACCCCCACGCGCTGCGCCCATGCTTTTCGTGACTCGCGCCGTCGTTTGCGTGCAATCGTCAGGTTGTCGCCCAGTTGGCGGAGCTGCGCCAGGACCGCTGGCGGCAAGGTGCTGAGGGCTGCAGATCGTTTTGACATAAAGTTTATGCTATCACTTCATGCTAATTAAGTACATTTATATTGTTTAAAACAGAATGTCAAGCATGGTCATCACCGTGTGTAGGTGAAAACCCTATACTGATTTCGACTGACCCAGCCTCACGGGTGCAGACAAGGAACCCCGATGACCGACCCCGACTCCGACACCGTACCGCGGCGTAACGCTTTGACCCTGTTGCCCGTGTTGAACCGCTTTAAAAGTCTGGTCAGTGCGTCACCCGCCCGCCTCAACCTGGCGCTGCAGGGTGGCGGCTCGCATGGGGCGTTTACCTGGGGTGTGCTGGATGCGCTGCTCGACCATACCGGCATGGCGTTTGAGGGCTTGAGTGGCAGCAGCGCCGGGGCCATGAATGCGGTGGTGTTTGCCGACGGCTGGATGAAGGGCGGGCGCGATGGCGCGCGCCAGGGTTTGGCCAATTTCTGGACCGAGGTGGGCAAGCAAATGCCTTGGGCCTCGATGACCCAGGGCGAGGGCGAGTCCATCAGCCTGTCGCCCGCGAGCAAGTTGCTGGCGAATTGGGCCGGGCGTTTTTCACCGTCACAACTCAACCCGTTCGAGCTGAACCCCTTGCGTGACTTGCTGCTGGCGCAGGTTGATTTTGAGCGCTTGCGCCAACACAGCCCGTTCAAACTGTTTATCGGAACCACGCAGGCCAACACCGGCAAACTGCGGGTGTTTCGCGAGCACGAACTCACGGTGGATGTGCTGCTCGCCTCCGCTTGCCTGCCCAAAATCCACCACTCGGTGGAGATCGATGGTGAACCGTATTGGGATGGTGGCTACTCGGCCAATCCGGCCATATTTCCGCTTTTTTATGACTGCGACGCCAGCGATATCTTGCTGGTTCTGCTCAGCCCCCTGAAGCACGAAGGCACGCCGCACACCGTGGAACAGATTGAAGCCCGCATTGCCGAGCTGACCTTCAGCGCCAACTTTATGCGTGAGATGCGGATGTTTGCGCAAGCCATTGAGTTTTCCAGCCCCAGCTTCGTGACGTGGGGCAGCCTGGAGCGGCGGCTGCAAAAATTGCGCTTTCACATGATTGACTCCAGCCAGGTGGTGAGCCTGCAGCGCACCGAGACCAAGCTCATTGCGCACACGCCTTTTCTGGCGTTGCTGCGCGACCAGGGCCGCGAGCGTGCTGTCGAGTGGCTCAGCAACCACCGGGGCGACATCGGTCGCCGCGCCACGGTTGATTTGAAACAGTGCTTCACCTGAAAAGGGGGGCTGTGCGTTATTCGATACTTAGGGGTTGTTTAGGCCTCTAGCCCCCGTCATATATGCGTAAGTAGCTATATAAACAATAGCAAAAGGTGCGCAGGCGATGTTCGCTGCGTGTATATTGACCGCATGAACGCCAACCACCACCATCACCGCTCCGACCTGGTTCGACTTGCCACCCGTGCCATGTCCGAGCGCGGCTTGCAGCCTGAGTTTTCAGACAAGGTCAAGCAGCAGTTGGCCCACATCACCGGGCCCGCGGATGAGCGCAGCGCCGACATTCGCGACCTGACCGGTTTGCTGTGGTGTTCGATTGACAACGACGATTCACTCGATCTGGACCAGCTCACGGTGTCCGAGGTGCTGGCGCAGGGCGCCGTCAAGCTACTAGTGGCGATTGCCGATGTGGACGCGCTGGTTAAAAAAGGCAGCGCCATTGACGACCACGCCCGCGCCAACACCAGCTCGGTCTACACCTCGGCGCGCATATTTCCGATGTTGCCCGAGCGCTTGTCTACCGACCTGACCTCGCTCAACCCGCAGGTCGACCGGCTGGCGCTGGTGACCGAGATGGTCTTCGACGCCGACGCCACGCTGGTCAGCGCCACGCTGTACCGGGCCCGCGTGCGCAACCAGGCCAAGCTGGCCTATGACGCGGTCAGCGCCTGGATCGATGGCACCGGCCCGTTGCCCCAAGCCGCAGCGGTGGTGTCGGGCATGGCGGCACAGCTGAAAACACAAGACACGCTGGCCCAGAAACTCAAAGTGCTGCGCCATTTGGCGGGCTCGCTGGAGTTCCAGAGCTTTCAGCCACGGGCCGTGTTTGACGGTGAGAAAGTGGTCGACCTGCGCCAACAAGAGCAAAACCGCGCCCGTCAGTTGATCGAGGAGGTGATGATCGCCACCAATGGCTGCACCGCACGCCATCTGGCGGCGCAGGGTGGTTCCTCGCTGCGTCGCGTGGTGCGCTCTCCCGAGCGCTGGTTGCGCATCGTGGCGGTGGCCAAAGAATATGGCGAAACCTTGCCCAACGAGCCGGATTCCAAAGCGCTGGAGAACTTCTTGTCCAAACGCCACCGGGCTGATCCGCTGCGTTTTCCGGATCTGTCGCTGGTCATCGTCAAGCTCATGGGTCGGGGCGAGTATGTGGTGGAGACCAAGGGCCAGTTGCCCATTGGCCACTTTGGGTTGGCAGTGCGCGATTACATCCACTCCACTGCGCCCAACCGGCGTTTCCCGGATCTGATCACCTCGCGCCTGCTGAAAGCGGCGCTGGCGCACCAGACCGCGCCGTATTCCACCGCTGAGCTGGCGGCTTTGGCCCAGCATTGCACGCGTCAGGAAGACGCCGCGCAAAAGGTGGAGCGCCAAATTACCAAGTCCGAAGCCGCCTTGGTGCTGGAGTCGCACATCGGCCAGCACTTTGAGGGCATCGTGACCGGCAACTCTCAGGATGGTGTTTGGGTGCGGGTTTTCTCGCCACCCGCCGAGGGCAAACTGGTCAGCCATGCGCCTGATTTGAAAGTCGGCAACAAGGTTCGCGTCAAGCTGGTGTCGACGAATGTGGAGCGGGGTTTCATCGATTTTGTGCTGGCAAGTTAACAAAAAACATTCCAGCCTGTAGCAGGCTCCGTTACTATTTCTGCCTTCAAATATCCATGTTTGGGCACAGGAAAAAGTATGAATCGGACGCTCTACCCGCTGTACTTGCAGAAAATTCTGGCCATCGGCGTGCTGGCTTTGGGGCTTTTGCCCAGCAGTGCCAAGGCTCAGGCGTATTTCGACCGCTACGGCCTGGTGGCCGATTCCTCTGCGGTTGACCTCGGTATTCAGCCTCTGGGCTATCCCTCAGGGGTCATCAGCGCGGTCATGCAGCACGACCGCATCCTGAAAGCGACGCTTGCACAAAGCGGGCAACCCCTCAAGACGCATCCCTTTCGGCGTGGTGCCGACATGGTGGCCTTGTTGGCTGATCATCGCCTTGAAGCCGGCTTGTTGGGCGACATGCCCACGATTCTGGCCGCCGCCACCGCCAACGTCTGGGTGGTGGGTCTGGTCAAACAAACCTCGACGGCCATCGTGGCCAAGGGCGACACGCAAGTCAGGGGGCTGGCCGGCAAGCGCATTGGTTATGTCGAGGCGTCCAGCGCGCACCACACCTTGCTGCAGGCGCTGGCTTCGGCGGGACTGAGCGAGAGCCGGGTCAAGCTGGTGGCGCTGGGGGTCGATGAGATGCCTGAGGCCTTGGCACGCGGCGATATTGACGCTTTTGCGGCCTGGGAGCCGGCCCCCTCCATCGCCCTCGGTCAAAGCGACAAGGTCCGCATCGTGTCGCGGGGTTTGAGCACCGATTATTTTGTCATTGAGCAGCATTTTGAAAAGCAATCGCCGGAGGCGGCGCGCCACTTGGTGGCGGGTTTTGTGCGTGCCATTGAATGGATGCGGCGCAGCCAGCGCAACGTAGAAAAAGCCACCGTTTGGGCCATGGCCGATGCGCAAGCCCTGTCTGGCAAGGTGGGGTCGTTGTCAGTGGCCCAGATCGTGTCCATTACACAGCGCGAGATTCTCAATATCCCCTCCGCGCCAGCCATCCTGAAGAGCCCGGGTGCCCCGCCTTTGAAAAATGAGTTTTTGTTTTTGACCGGTTTGGGCAAGATGCCCACGGGCGGGACCTGGGACAACGTGGAGACCGCGTTCACCTATGACGGCCTGGCACGGGTCATGGCCGACCCGCGGCGATTCCAGTTAGCGACCTTCGACTACGAAGACTAAGTGATCCGAATTGGCATGACAACCCATTTATCAACGCGAATTACAGGCTACTTTGGCGCGCTCTTTCTGGCCGCCATGGGCATACTTTTTTTCCTTTGGTATTTTGGGTTACCTCAGTTCGGCCATGTCGGTGCCAGCGAGCAGCGTCTGAACGAAGCGGTGCGCATCATGGAGGTCAAGGCAGATATTCAACGTGCCTTGGTCGCCAACACCCTGCGTGAGCGCCGTGGCGATCTGCTCGTTGTTGCTGAAAACAAAACGCTTGCCAAACAACTGGCCGAGCGTGATCCATTAATTCAGCAAGATGTCCAGCGCGTGTTTGACCGCATGCAGCGGGCCTATCCTGATCGTTATGAACGACTGCTAATCGTGGACCCCTCCACCCGGCGGATTACAGCGAGCAGTGTGAATGAGGATGTGGGGCAACTCTTTCAGGACCCCGATCTGATCCAGCGTGCAACGCAACCGGGGGCGCTGGAAATGGTGGAACAACTGCCTGCCACCCAAAGCGCACCGGCCTTGGTCATCGCCCGTCAAATTCATGCCCCGGATGAGTATGGTTACACCACGGGGAAACTGGTCGGCATTCTCATCGCCTTTGTGGATCTTCGGCACTTTATTTCAGCCGGTTTTTTCGACGAAATGCCGATTTCGGGGCAACGTGGAAACACCTTGTTGTTTGATCCGGCGGGACAGCTTTTGGCCCGTTTTCCGAGCGTTGCCCCAGGGCAAGAAACTTTCAAGCTCAACAGCGAGGTGGCCGCAGGTTTTGAAGGAACCCTGAAGGCAACCGATACCAGCGGCCAGGCCTTGGTCGTGGTGTACCGCCACCTTCAGCTCAGTGGCACACAAGGTTGGACACTCGTGCACTACGCGCGCCAGATTGAGGCACTGGGTGAGTTGAAAGGGCGGGCTAATACGCTGCTGATTGCCGGCCTGATCCTCACGCTGGTCGCCCTGGTACTGATCTGGTTGTTTGCACGCCGCCTTACTCGCCCGCTGCAAGCGCTGGCTGGCGGCGCACGCCAATTGGGATTGGGAGATATGTCAGTTCGGGTCCCAAATAACCCGGGCTATAGCCGTGAGTTTGGCGATTTGTCTGACGCCTTCAACGGCATGGCCGAAAGCGTTCAAAAAGCGCACCAAACCCTTGAAGCCAAGGTGTTGGAGCGCACCGCAAATTTACGCGCCACGCTGGATGCCATTCCTGATCTGATGTTCGAGATGGGGCTTGATGGCAGTTACTACGACTACCACTCGCCGCGCTTTGACTTATTGATTGCGCCGGCGCAAGACCTGATTGGTAAAAAGATCACTGATGTGATGCAACCCGCTGCCGCAGAGGTTGTGATGGCCGCGCTGCAAGAGGCCCATGCACGAGGGCATTCAAGCGGCAAGCAGATCGAGCTGGACCTGCCCCAAGGAAAAAAGTGGTTTGAATTGTCGATTGCCCGCAAGGAGATGCTTCCCAGCGAGTCACCTCGTTTCATCGTTCTTTCGCGCGACATCACCGAGCGCAAACTGGCCGAAGACAACCTGATGCTGGCGGCCAGCGTCTTCACCTGCGCCCGCGAAGCGATCATGATCACCTCAATCGACGGCACCATCATTGACGTCAATGAAGCCTTTACCCACATCACCAGTTATGGCCGTGAGGAGGTGCTGGGCCAGAACCCGCGCATCCTGAGTTCGGGTCGCCAGGAAAAAGAGTTTTACGCCACCCTCTGGCGAGATTTGATCGAGAAGGGTCATTGGTACGGTGAGGTCTGGAACCGGCGCAAGAATGGTGAGGTTTACGCGGTGATGCAGACCATCAGCGCAGTGCGCGATTCCTTGGGCCACATCAGCCAGTACGTGGCGCTGTTCTCTGATATTACGGCCATCAAGGAGCACCAAAGCCAGTTGGAACACATTGCCCACTATGACGTGCTCACCAGCTTGCCTAACCGCTCGCTGCTGGCCGACCGGTTACAGCAATCCATGAGCCAGGCGCAGCGGCGAGGGCAATTGCTGGCCGTGGCCTACCTCGATCTTGATGGTTTCAAGCTGATCAACGACCGCCACGGTCATGAAATCGGTGACCAGTTGCTGATTGCCCTGGCCAACCGCATGAAGGATTCGTTGCGTGAAGTCGATACGCTGGCCCGCTTGGGCGGCGATGAGTTTGTCGCGATCCTGCTGGACCTGGAGGATGTGTCAGCGAGCGAAACCTTGCTGGAGCGCCTACTGGTGGCCGCCGCCTTGCCCGTGCATATGGGTGCGCTGGTGCTGCAGCTTTCCGCCAGTTTGGGCGTCACTTTTTATCCGCAGGCCCAAGAGGTGGAGGCCGATCAATTGCTGCGCCAGGCTGATCAGGCCATGTACCAGGCCAAGCTGGCCGGTAAGAACCGTTTCCATGTGTTCGATGCCGAGCAGGACAGCAGCGTGCGCGGGCACCACGAAAGCCTGGAGCGCATCCGCCGCGCCTTGACTGAACACGAATTTGTTCTGTATTACCAGCCCAAGGTCAACTTGCGCACGGGCCGCGTAATTGGGGCTGAAGCCCTGATCCGCTGGCAGCACCCCGACAAGGGTCTGCTCTCCCCGTCGGTGTTTCTGCCGGTGATCGAAGATCATCCCTTGGCCGTTGATGTTGGCGAGTGGGTGATTGACACCGCGCTAACCCAAATGGACCGTTGGCGCGCGCTGGGGTTGGACGTGCCGGTGAGCGTGAACGTCGGTGCCCGCCAGTTGCAGCAGGCGAACTTTGTGGACCGGTTGGTGGTCCTGTTGGCGGGCCACCCGCAAGTCAGTCCTTGCAATCTGGAATTGGAAGTACTGGAAACCAGTGCCTTGCAAGACCTGGCCCGCGTCTCGCGCGTGATCGAAGCTTGCCGTGAGATTGGGGTGCGCTTTGCTCTCGACGATTTCGGCACCGGCTATTCTTCGCTCACCTACCTGAAACGGTTGTCGGTCGCGCAACTCAAGATCGACCAGAGTTTTGTGCGCGACATGCTCGACGATCCGGATGATTTGGCCATTTTGGACGGCGTGATCAGCTTGGCCAGCGCGTTTCGCCGGGAGGTGATTGCCGAAGGGGTTGAGACCGTGGCGCATGGCGAAATGCTGCTGCAATTGGGCTGCGACCTGGCACAGGGCTTCGGCATCTCCCGACCCATGCCAGCCGCAGATTTTTTGGGCTGGGCGCAGGGCTGGCAACCCGATCCAAGCTGGTGCCATGTGCCCTTGGCCCGGCGTGAAGATTTGCCGTTGCTTTTTGCCAGTGTCGAGCACCGGGCCTGGGTAAAAACACTGGAAAATTATCTAAGGGCTGGCATAGACAAGCCGCCGACGCTGGAGCACCCGCAGCAACACTTCAGATTCTGGATGGAGGGGGCTGGCTTGGTGCGCCCCGGCGTCCAGCCCATCTTTTCGAGTATCGATACTTTGCATCAGCAGCTGTTGGCGCTGGCCAGTGAGTTGAGTGCCCTCAAGGTCCAGGGTCGCAGCGCAGACGTGGCGCTCCGGTTGGATGAACTTCACCGCTTGAGCAACGCCTTGCTGGAACAACTCAATGGGCTGGTGCGTCAAAGCATTACCGTTGTTTAAGAGTTGCGTTTTGCATTAAAGCCCCGTAACCTCGGAACAAAATAAACGTCATTTCTAACAACTCAACGCGCTACTCGGCGCCCTCTGTTTCTGGAACCAATTGCTCACTATGAAAACCAATCCCGTCAAGAGCCAGCGTCATTTTTCACGTGTGCCGTTTAGCGCCGCCGTGCAGTTGCACCTGCACGACCGCACCATCAGCGTGCAATTGATCGATATTGCCCTCAAGGGCGCGCTGGTGAAGACAGAGACGCTGCAGGCGCTGGTGCCGATGGAGAAATGTCGTCTGGTGCTGCCACTCACCGAAGGCGGCGAGGGCATCGTGATGGCCGGGCGCATTGTTCACCTGGAGAATCAGCACGTTGGCATTGAATGCCAGGACATTGATGTGGCGAGCCTGACGCAATTGCGTCGGCTCATTGAACTTAATACGGGTGATGGCGACCTGATGAAGCGGGAACTGTCACAGTTGTTCGCCAAGCACGTACTGGCGCCTTAACTGTCCCAGTCGCCGCCGCCATCGCTGCTGGCCATGGAACTGCCACCATCGTCCCAGGAACTGGTGTCGTTGATGCCAAAGTTTTGGCCGCCCAAATCGCTGTTCTCGTTCATCGGCACATAGTCGTTGTTGGCGGCTGCTGCGGGGTGCGCTGGAGCGCTCTCGTTGTTGCCCATCAGGCTTTTGCCAATGGCTTGCGCGGCCATCACACCAGCGCCAACCGCCAAGCCCGTGGCCAAGCCGCCCATCACACGCCCACCTAAGCCACTGCCAGGAGGTTGACCGTAGCCGGGTTGACCATAAGGCTGCTGGCCGTAGCCTGGCTGTCCATAAGGCGGCGCCATGGTGGCTGCTCCGCCGCCCATGCCAAAACCTTGCGGGCCATTCAGGCCGCCGCCTTGCATGGTGGCTGGGTTGGCATAGGTGGGCTGCATCATCGGGTTATAGGCCGGGGGTTGCACCTGTTTTTTGCGCATCATGAAGATGCCAAAGGCGATGGCGCCACCGCCCAGTGCCAGCGCCAATCCCCAGGGGAATGACGAAGCAGGCGCTACCGGGGTGCTCATCGCCACGGGCCGGGCCGGGGCATTATTCACGGTCGCGGCGGGACTTTTTCCGGCTAATTGGGTGCGGAGTTTCTGCACTGCCTCCGGCTTGGCAAAGGCCAGGCCAGGGGATAGTTTTTCGGCGGTGGCCAAGGCTTCGCGAGCGCGGCTCATGTTGCCCTGTTTGGCGGCCAGTTCGGCTTGCACAAAGTGTGCTTTGGCGCTACCCGGGTGCGCCACCAGCACTTGCTGCATCATCACCTGCGCCTGCTCCAGACGTCCGCCTTGCGCGGCTTCATAAATCTGGTTCAGTGTCGGCTCGGCCTGCGCCAGGGCGCCAAGGCTAAAGGCCAACAGGGCCGCAACCGTCAGCCATTGGCCGATGCGTTGCTGGATGGATCGTTTCATCATGAATGTCGCCCTTTTAAAGGTGGTTTACGTAAGCCGGGGAGATGGTGGCAGCAATTGTTAAATTCAAGCCCGGAGCACTCCATAAATCACCAATTTAAATAGGGCTAAAACGGATCTATTGGTCACTGGCGCGCCGTGTTTGGGCGCGTTGTAGCAGCAGCGTGATCAGCAGTGCAGCGGCAGTGGATTTGGTCAGCACGGGTGATGCCGCGAGCATGTCGGTCAGGCTGTCAACGGCGTGAACGCTGACTTGCTGCACGTGGTTAACCAAGGTGATCACATCACCGGCTTGCACGCTTTGTGCGTCTTCCACCGGAATGTTCAGGTCAGGCCAACTGCTGCGAAACCGGATTTTGGCGAAGATGCCGTTGGCAATAGCGACCAGCGAGAGCACGCCCAAGGGCCGCATCAAGTGCGCCAGCAAACGGCTTTTTTCAGCTGGAGGCGCAGCAACGTAGACCTCGCTGACCAGTTGGGAAATGGCGCTTTCCGTTAACGCGGCAGCGGTTGTATCCGCTGAAGGCGTGAGGGGTAATTGGCTAGGATTCATATCGGTTTATCTCCAGGGAGAAAGGCCCGCGTTAAGCGCTGGGCAAAAGGGAGAAGAATTCCCGTAAGGATCTAAAAGCATAAACCGAGTGTGCCGTTTGGGTGTGTCAAATTGATGTAGAAATGCTTCTGTATGTAAATGGGCCGCATGAAGCGGACAAAAAAAAGCCCCGACTTGCGGGGCTTTTTTAGGAAGTAGCTACTGTTTAGTGGCTGACTGCACCATCGGCACCGAAGCCGGTTTGAGCACGAACCCACTGGTCAGCAAATGCTTCACGTTCTTTGGCTGCGCGTGGTGTCTTGTCCGTGACGGAGAAGACATAAGCGAGCAAGAAAGCGAGAGGCATGGCAAACAAGGCGGGTTGGTCGTACGGGAACAGAGGGGTTGCATAGCCCAAGACAACCACCCAGACAGATTTCGACATCACCACCAGAACCACCGCAGCGGTTAAGCCACCGTAGCCACCGGCCAACGCACCACGGGTGGTCAGACCCTTCCAGTACATCGACAGGAACAGCACGGGGAAGTTACCAGCCGCTGCAATACCGAAGGCCAGGGCCGCCATGAACGCGACGTTTTGCTTCTCAAAGGCAATGCCCAGCACCACGGCGATCAGGCCAATGGCAAAAGACGACATTTTCGAAACTTTGATTTCCTGTGCTTCAGACACTTGGCCTTTTTTGATCACCAAGGCATACAAGTCGTGCGAGATGGCAGAAGCGCCAGCCAGTGCCAGACCGGATACCACCGCCAAAATGGTCGCGAACGCCACTGCAGCGAGGAAGCCGAGCAAGATGTCGCCGCCAACGGCTTTAGCCAAGTGCATCGCCACCATATTGCCGCCGCCGATGATTTTGCCGCCGACGGTGCCGCCTTCAAAGAAGGAAGCGTCGGTGCCCACAATCACGATGGCGCACAGGCCCATGATCAAAATGACGTTGAAGAAGAAGCCGACAAAACCAGCCGCGTACAGCACCGATTTACGCGCTTCTTTGGCGTTGTTCACAGTAAAGAAACGCATCAGGATGTGTGGCAAACCAGCCAGACCAAACATCAGGCCCATCGCCAGGGAGATGGCGTTGACCGGATCTTGCAACAGCTTGCCAGGAGCAAACAGCATGTCTTTCATCTTGTGAACGTCAATCGCTTTGGCCGCCAGCGTGTTAAAGCTGAAGTCAAATTTCGAGAACGCCAACAACATGATGGCGGTACCGCCAAACATCAGCAAGCAAGCTTTGATAATTTGCACCCAGGTGGTGGCAACCATGCCGCCGAAGGTCACGTACACGACCATCAGGCAACCGACCACAATCACGGCGATGTAATAGTCCAGACCAAACAATAACTTGATCAGCTGACCAGCACCCACCATTTGCACGATGAGGTAGAAGCACACCACGGTCAAAGAGCCAATGGCGGCCATGGTTCGCACACTGCCTTGGTCCAAGCGATAGGAAGTGATGTCAGCAAAGGTGAATTTGCCCAGATTACGCAGGCGCTCGGCCATCAGGAACAGGATGATTGGCCAGCCCACGAAGAAGGCAATCATGAACAAATAGCCGTCGTAACCACTGGTGTAGACCATGGCGGTCAGACCGAGCAGCGTTGCGGCAGACATGTAGTCACCCGCCATGGCCAGACCATTCTGGAAGCCGGTAATACCACCACCAGCGGTATAGAAGTCAGAAGCCGACTTGGTGCGGCCAGCCGCCCAGTAAGTGATGGCCAATGTCAAACCGACAAAGATGGCGAACATGATGATCGCGGGGACGTTGAGCGGTTGCTTCGTCGTGGCTTCAACCGCCGGACCAGCCAGCGCAATGCTTGCGGTCCCGATGGCGGCCATGCCCGCAATGAGCTTGAGTAGTAGTTTGTTCATTATTTTTTTGCTTTCATGGATTCGCGCAGCAACTGCTCGGTCATGGCGTCGAAGTCTGAATTGGCCCGTGAGACGTAAACCGCCGTGAGCACCCAAAATAGGACAAATTGAAATAGGCCAATCACCAGGCCGGTGGTGACCAGACTGTCACCAATCTTGATGGCCAACGCGGCCGGGTTAAAGGCCACCGTCATAAAGAGGCCAAAAAACAGCACCAGAACGATGCCGGTCAGGGTCCAGGCCAAGCGTTCGCGCTTGCTGACCAGCTCCTTGAATTTCGGATTCTCGCGAATCCGTGCGTACATTTCAGAACTCATAGTTTCTCCTTCAATAAAAAATCAAATAGTTAGGGGTCAGAACATCTCAACCGACATGCGGTTGGTGGTGTTGCCTGACAGACGAATGTTTTGTGCCAGCCCAGCCGCTTGCGTCAAAACCGATTCGGCGTAGAAGCGGGCAGTGATCAGCTTGGCGGTGTAGAAAGTGGGGTCGCTGTCCATCTTGTCCTGGGCGACCATCATGGCCCGGGCCATTTGCCAACCGCAGAGAACGATGCCTGCCAGCTTGAGGTAGTTCACGGCACCGGCGTAGACCATCTTGGGGTCGCTCTTGCCGTGGGTCAAGATGAAGTCAATCGCGTCTTCCAGGGCGCGGCGGCCTTCCATCAAGGAGATCAGCATGGTGGTGCAGTCGTCATTGCCGTGAGCGGCCAGGTCTTGCTCCGTGATAGCGATCTGGGCGCATAACGCCTTGGCTACAGCGCCCTTGTCGCGCAAGGTCTTGCGACCCACGATGTCGTTGGCCTGGATAGCGGTGGTGCCTTCGTAAATAGTCAAAATGCGCGCATCACGGTAGTGCTGGGCCGCACCCGTTTCTTCGATGAAGCCCATGCCTCCATGAATCTGCACGCCCAAGCTGGCCATCTCGACCGACATCTCGGTGGAAAAGCCTTTAACCACAGGCACCAGGTATTCGTACATAGCCTGATTGCTGGCCTTGAGGGCTGCGTCAGTGGTGTTGTGCGCGGTATCACTGGCGGCAGCTGCGACATAAGCCAAAGCGCGCGTACCTTCGACATGGGCGCGCATGGTCAACAGCATGCGCTTGACGTCGGGGTGGTTGATGATGGACACCGGGCCGTCTGAGCCAGCGAGATCGCGGCTCTGGGCACGGTCATGCGCAAAGCGCACGGCCTTTTGGTAGGCGCGGTCGGCAATGGCAACACCTTGCATGCCAACCGCAAAACGGGCCGCGTTCATCATGATGAACATGTACTCCAAGCCGCGGTTTTCCTGGCCGACCAAGTAGCCGATGGCGCCACCGTTGTCGCCAAATTGCAGAACGGCGGTGGGGCTGGCCTTGATGCCGAGTTTGTGTTCAATGGAGACACACCAGGCGTCGTTGCGGGCGCCCAAAGCGCCGTCATCGCCCACCATGAATTTAGGCACCAGGAATAAGGAAATTCCTTTCACGCCTTCAGGTGCGCCAGGCACCCGGGCCAGCACCAGATGAACGATGTTCTCGGTCATGTCGTGCTCACCGTAGGTGATGAAAATCTTGGTACCAAACACCTTGTAGGTGCCGTCGGCTTGGGGCTCAGCGCGTGAGCGCACAGCAGCCAGATCCGAGCCCGCTTGCGGCTCGGTCAGGTTCATCGTGCCGGTCCACTCGCCGCTGATGAGCTTGGCGGCAAACTTGGCCTTCAGCTCATCGCTACCTGCCACCAGCAGCGCTTCAATCGCGCCGTCAGTCAGCATCGGGCACAGCGCAAACGACAGACTGGCCGCGTGCAGCATCTCGGCGCACGGTGTGGCGATGAGTTTGGGAAAGCCCTGACCCCCAAATTCGGTGGGGTGAATCACGCCTTGCCAGCCGCCTTCGGCAAACTGCTTGAACGCATCCTTGAAGCCGGGCGTGACGGTGACAACGCCGTCTTTCCAGCTGCTGGGGTTTTTGTCGCCTTCCCAGTTCAGAGGGGCCACAACGCCTTCGCAGAACTTGGCGGACTCTTCCAGCACAGCCTGCGCGGTGTCGAGGTCGTAGTCTTCAAAGCCGGGCAGTGCGCTCACTTTAGGCAGGCCGGCGAGCTCCTGCATTACAAACAGCATGTCTTTCAGGGGGGCTTGGTAGCTCATCTAGAGGGCTTTCAGAGAGAGGTTAAGGGGTGTCGATCAGGCGACGGCTTTGGCAGCTGATTGAGCGGCTTTGAGGGCGCGTCGGGCAGATGAATCGATCTTGACCGTGGCTTCGCCGTCAATGACTTTCACGCCCTTGACGCTGCAGGTGGTGTCAAGCACGGCACGGCCGCGCTCGCCAATTTCACGCACCGTGACGGTGGCATGCACGGTGTCACCGATGCGCACGGGTGCCAAAAAGTTGAGCATCTGGCTGAGGTAAACGGTGCCAGGGCCAGGCAGGCGGTTGGCCAGCGTTGCGGAAATCAGGCCGGCCGACAACATGCCGTGGGCAATGCGGCCCTTGAACGCGGTGGTAGCGGCGTACTCTTCATTGATGTGCAGGGCGTTGATGTCGCCCGAGACGCCAGCAAACATGATGATGTCCGCTTCTGTAATAGTTTTGGAAAAGGTGGCGCTCATGCCCACGCTCAGGTCTTC
>NZ_JBAWYV010000082.1:0-15407 GCF_037143375.1 Rhodoferax sp.
GGTCGGTGGGCAGCAACTGCCCGGTCTTCTCCGCCAGATAGAGCAGGATGGCGCCCGATTCAAACAGGGCCAGCGAGCGGCCGCCTGGCCCGCTTGGGTCCAGCAGGGCTGGTATCTTGTTGTTCGGGTTGAGTGAGAGAAATTCCGCGCTGAACTGGTCCTGGCGCGCAAAGTCCACCAGATGCGCCTCATACGGCAGCCCGGTTTCTTCCAACATGATGGACACCTTGACACCATTGGGCGTGGGCAGGGAGTAGAGCTGGATCTGGTCAGGCCGTGTGGCGGGCCACTTTTGGGTGATGGGAAAGGTCGTCAGGTCGGTCATGGTGTCCTTATGGGTGTGGGGGAAGGCAAGCTAGTGCTGGAGCCAGCAGCTAGGTCCTGAAATGGGAGATTCCGCGCTTCCAGTAGATTTTTGAATGGATCCGGGCTTCTTCCGTCGCCCATCTTTTGCTCAGTAGTCTGCGTGCAGTCAACACAGTGCCGGACTCGCCGGCCATCCAAACCTGGCAAGGGTCCCAGGAAGCCGGCAGCTGGTTGAAGGCGTTTTCCAATGCACCCGGTTCGCCCGGGGCATCTTCGGTGGAATGTATCCAATGCACGCGCACATGGGGCCCTGCAAGCAGTGTTTCGTGCTCCGTTGGGTGTTCCACCACTAGCAGTGCCTCAACAGGCAGGTCGGAAGGCACATGGCTCAGGATGGCCTGGATAGCAGACAGGGCGGTGGCGTCGCCGATCAAAAGCAAGCGCGGCGCACGGGCAAGCAAGTGGAAACCGCCGTCGCGCGGACCTGCAAATGTGACCGTATCACCCACTTGTGCAGCCTGCGCCCACCGCGAGGCCGCGCCCGTCTTGTGAACGACAAAGTCAAGCGCAAACGTCCCCGCTGCCAGATCCAGGTTTCGCAGGGTGTAGGCGCGCCCCACACTGCCCCCTGCTGGCGTTGGCATGAACAACTTGATCCAGTTTGCGGGCATTTGTGCCGCATCGCTACGGACAAAGGCAGCCACGTCTGGGCCACTGAAGGTGATACGGATGCGCCTGGCATGGATCTGCACATGCGCAGAGACGGTAGCGGACAGTCTTGTCCGGGCATCGTGCTGCGCGGGCGCAGTGGTTGGCGAATCAGTGCGACCACCCCCAAGGGATTCACTGGTCAGCAAAGGCGCATTCATGGTTTGGCAACCTGCGCGATGTCCAGACCACCCGCCATGGCAACGTAGCAACGTGCCGTGGCCAGGGCCAGATCCCGCTGGGCGAGTACCACTTGTTCGTTGGCCGCCAGGGCTGCCCGATCCGCTTCCAAAACGCCCAGCAGACTTTCAGCGCCCTCCTGGTAGCGGATGCGCGTCAGACGGGCACTCTCTTGCGTCAGGTTGTGGGCCGTGTTCAGGTCTGCGTTGCGCTTGCGCGTCTGGGCCCAGTTGGAGAGGGCGGAATCGGTTTCTTCCAGGGCGACCGCAACGACCTTGTCGAAGTTGGCACTGGCCACCTGCATGTCTGCGCCCGCCGCGCGCACTTGTGCACGCCGCGCACCCCCATCCAACAAGGGCAAGGAAAAGCCGGCACCCAGTCGCCAACGGCCCGCCTCGCTGCCCAGCCAGTCGCCCGCGATGCCCGCACCGCCCAGCATGGACAGCAGGCTCACCCGGGGGAAGAGGTCGGCCTGTGCAATGCCTTCGCGTGCTGCGGCCACTGCCATGGCCCGCTCGGCGGCCCGGACATCCGGACGGCGCAGCAGCAAGCTCGCCGGCTCGTCCGTCACCAGTGCCTTTGGCAGCTGGAGCGGCACAGGTCGATCCAGCTGGGCCAGCATGTGAGCATCCAACCGTTGCCCGGTGAGGGTCGCCAGGCGATTGCGGGCCGTGCGTTCTTGCGCATGCAAACCCGGCAAACGCGAACCAAACAGCCGGAGTTGCCCCTCGTAGCGAATGCGCTCTGCAGGTGCAACGCTACCCGCACGTTCGCGCGCGCGAATCAGCGTCAGTGTCTCTTCCTGCACATCCAACTGCTGTCGAATGTTCGCAGCCAACATCTGGGCGCCGCGCAGCTCCAGATAGGACTCAACCACTTGGGCCAATATCGCGCGTCGTACGTCGTCACTCAAAGCTGCACGCTCGTCTGCGGAGAATTGAGCGGCATCGATGCTGTGGCTGACACGCCCGAAGAGGTCCAACTCCCACGCCATCGAGGCCTGCCATTGCACGGGGTCCGCGATGCTGGCTACACCGCTGCGACTTTCAACCGCAGCGAGTCGCACATGGCTGGCCTCCGCACCCAGTGTGACGCCAGGCAAGCGGGCGCCCTGCGCTGCCTGCACTTGCTCGCGCGAAGATGCAAGCCGGGCCACACTGGCCCGCAGGTCATAGTTGTTTTTCCAGGCCAGTTGCACTAATGCATCCAGTTGCTCATCGCCCAGTTGGGTCCACCACAGTGCCAGGGACGTGTCGGACGCCAGCGCCTCTACCGCACTCGCCGAAGGCAAGGTCGTCAGATGATCAGACTGCAAATCGGGCGCCTGGTAAGGAGCGGTGCTGGAACACGCGCCAAGAAGGATTGCGGTCAACAGAACGGACCAGCGCGTAGCAAGGTTAGGTATTGCCGGTGTTTTCATGCTTGTGCTCCCGCAGTTTGCGCCGATGTTTTGGCAGTCGCGTGGCCGCTCTTTCGCGTGAGCAGGGTAAAGAACAGGGGGGTGAAGAGGAGACCGAAGAGCGTGACGCCAATCATTCCAAAGAAGACGGCAGTGCCAACGGACTGGCGCATTTCAGCCCCTGGTCCGGTGGAAAAGACCAGCGGCAATGAGCCCATCAGGAAGGCCAAAGACGTCATCAGTATGGGCCGCAGCCGGGAGCGCGCAGCGGCGATGGCCGCTTCACGCGGCGTTGCACCCTCGGCATGCGCCTGGCGGGCAAACTCGACAATCAGGATGGCATTCTTTGCGGCAAGTCCGATGAGCACCACAATGCCAATCTGTGTCAGCACATTGTTGTCCAGTCCACGCCAGGTGACACCCGCCAGCGCGGCCAGGATGCACATCGGAACAATCAACACCACGGACAGTGGCAACCACCAGCTCTCGAACAGCGCGGCCAGCAGCAAATAGACGAACAGCACGGCAAGTGTCAGTGCAACCCATGTACTGCTGCCGGCCTGCTTCTCCTGCAGCGCAAGCTCTGTCCACTCGTAGTCGAAGCCAACGGGCATCTGCGCGTCCAGCATGGACTCCATGGCAGCGATGGTCTCGCCAGTTGAAAATCCCGGCTTGGTGCCGCCCTGAACCTCTGCCGTGGGGTAGAGGTTGTAGCGTGGCACACGGTAGGGTGCGGTGGTTTGCTGAAAGCTTGCCAGACTGCCCAGGGGAACCATGGCGCCGTTGCTGGAGCGGATCTGCAAGCCCGCCAGGTCGTCCTGGTTGCGGCGAAAGGGTGCATCGGCCTGGGCGGTGACACGCCATACGCGGCCCATCAGGTTCATGTCGTTGACGAACACGGAGCCCATATAGCTTTGCAAAGCCTCACTCACCCTGTCCGGGCTGACGCCCAGCAATGCGGACTTGCTGCGGTCCACGTCCACCTTGATTTGCGGCGTCATGGCGTTGAAGGGAGTAAAGGCTCCTGCAACCGATGGCAACTTGGATGCTTTGTCTGCGATGTCACGGGCAACCGTCTGCAGAGCTTGCGGACCCTGCCCGCGGATATCACGAATTTGCAGCTTGAATCCGCCACCGGTACCGATACCGCGCACCGCAGGTGGCGGTATCACCATCACCCGTGCATTGCTGATGGGTGCCAGGGTTTTGCGCATGGCGGCCAGCATCGCCGGGCCATCGAGTTGGTCTTTGGCTCGATCCTTGAAGTCTTTGAATATCGTAAAAATGACGGCGGCATTTGGTGAGGACGTGAAGGTAGCACCGTCGGTCCCGGCAAAAGCTGCCGTATGTGCCACGCCCGCTTGCTTGAGCAGGCGCTGTGCGGCTTCATGCGCCACTTCGGTGGTGCGCTCCAGCGTTGAGCCCGGTGGCAACTGGATCGATACGATGGCATAACCACGATCAAGCTGCGGTACAAAGCCGGTGGGCGTGACGGCTAGGCGCCAGGCCGTCAGTCCGACCAGGCCTAGGTACAAGGGCACCATGAGCCAGCGGCGTGACAGGGTGAAGCCCGTCAACTGAACATAGCGGCCCGACAGGCGGCCAAACGTCCGGTTGAAGGCCTCTGTCCATTTGCCACCCAGACCCTGTTGGTGAATCGCCTGTTTGGGCTTGAGCAGCATGGCTGCCAGTGCTGGCGACAGTGTTAAGGAAACCAGGGCAGAGATCACGGTAGAGGCCGCAATGGTGACGGCAAATTGCCGGTAGAACATTCCTGAGATGCCATCGATAAATGCGGTGGGGACGAACACTGCGACCAGCACCAGGGCAATGGCAATGAGTGCGAATCCCACCTCACTCATGCCACGGCAGGCGGCCTCGGCGGGGCTGAGCCCTTCCTCAATATGGCGCTCCACGTTCTCGACGACAACAATGGCATCGTCCACCACGATACCGATCGCCAGCACTAGACCAAAGAGCGAGAGGGTGTTGAGTGAATAGCCGAGTCCGGCCATGACCGCAAAGGTGCCAACCAGAGAGACCGGGATTGCCAGAATGGGTATCACGGCAGCACGCCAGGAGCCGAGAAAGAGCAGCACGGCAATGCTCACCAGAACCGCGGCTTCAAATATCGTGTCTTTGACTTTGTCGATGGACGCGCGGATGAATTCGGTCGGGTTGTAGTAGGCGTGGAAGGCCAAATCCTCAGGGAACTCGGTCTTCAGCTTTTCCAGTTGGGCGAGTATTTGGTCCGCAGTGGCCAAAGCGTTCGATCCGGGCTTCTGGCTGATGCTGAAGGCGACCGCGTTCTGGTCGTCGACAAAGCCGCTTTCTGTGTAGTCCTGCGCCCCCATCTCCACGCGGGCAACATCCCGCAAGCGCACCATGCCGCCGTTGGCCGCTGTGGCCACCACAATCGACTTGAATTCTTCCACGTCGTGCAATCGACCTTGTGCCTGGACCTGCACCTGGTAGGCACCATCACTGCCCGCGGGAGGCTGGTTCAGCACACCGGCTGCGACCTGCACATTGGCGCGGCGCACAGCCGCAATCACCTCGGGTGCCGTAAGCCCCAGGGACGCAACGCGGGTCGGATCCAGCCATATGCGCATGGAGAAGTCCCGGGCGCCACGGGTGTAGATGTCACCCACACCCTCCAGCCGGGACAGGGAGTCCTTGACCTTGCCGCTGACAAAGTTGGAGATGTACTGTTGGTCGTGCGTTCCTTTGGGTGACACAAACATCACCACCATCAGCTGGTCGGGTGAGGCCTTCTTGATGGAAACCCCCAGACGACGCACCTCTTCGGGCAGACGAGACTCTGCAATGGAGACCCGATTCTGTACCAGGGATTGAGCCTCATCGACATTGGTGCCCGGCTTGAAGACGACGCTGATAGCCAACTTGCCATCGCCGACCGACTGGGATGAGAGGTACAGCATGCCATCGACGCCGTTGAGCTCCTGCTCGATCGGGGCGGCAACCGTCTCGGCGATTTCCTGGGCCGAGGCTCCCGGATAGTTCGCTTTGACGGTGACCGTGGGGGGAACGATTTCCGGGAATTCCGATATGGGCAGCTTGAGCGCTGCTACCGTACCGACAAGTGTCAACAGGATAGACAGGACAATCGCGAAAATGGGTCTTCTGACGAAGAAGTGTGAAAAGCGCATGCGTTTGTCTCTTTCTTATCCGCCATTGGCCGGTTTGGCGACTTGCACACTGTCTCCGGGACGAACGCGCTGCGCGCCCGAGACGATGACGCGGTCTTCCGCAATCAATCCCGCCAACACCACGCGCTTGTTGTCGACCAGACTGCCCACTTCAACACGCTTGGCCATCACTTTGCCGTTGGCATCCACCACCAGCACCATCTTTTTGGTCTGGTCGCTTTGCACGATGGCATCAGGGACCAGCAGCCTCTCTTGCGGCGTGCCCACAGGGATACGCACATGCGCGAAATTTCCGGGCACTACGGCCTGATCGGCGTTGCCCATTGTGGCGTGCAAGCGCACGGTGCCTGATCGTGTACTGATCTCGTTGTCCACAAAATCAAGCGGTACCGACTGGGTACCCACCACGCCATCAACCCGCAACTGAACCCGTTCGGGAAACTTCTTCTGTTGCCGAAGGCGTTGAAAATCGACCTCCGACACCTCCACGACAGCGCGAACCGGGCTTTGCGCCACGATGGTGGTCAGCACTCCACCCTGTGCAGTGCCGCCCGCAATGTAGTTGCCGACGTCCAGGCGGTGGTCTGAAATCTTCCCAGACAGTGCGGCTCGAACCGTCGTGAATGACAACTCAAGTTCTGCACTGCGCATGTCTGCCTCACTCGCCAGGACGGCGGCTTGGGCGCTCTCGAATTCGCCGCGCGCACGATCAAGCTCTTCGGTGCTGGAGGCACCCGACTCATGGATCCGGGAAAGACGGGCGAATTGTGCGCTTGCGAGCTTCTGGCGCGCCATAGCCTGGGACAGTGCGGCCTGGGCTCGGTCCCGCGTGGCTAGGAAAGGGCGCGGGTCAATGATGAAAAGTGGATCACCGGCTTTGACCTGCTGGCCATCGCGAAACTTGATGGCCTCCAGGTAGCCAGAGACGCGCGAACGCACTTCAACCGAGTGTGCCGACTCAATGCGTCCTGTGTAGTCCATGGCGTCTTGCACGACGGACTTCTCGGGATGCGCCACCGTTACGGTGGGCATGGGCGGGACTGCCGCCGCCGTGGTTGTTGCAGTCTTGGTGCAACCAGAGACCAGTGCTATCGAGGCGAGTACCGCCAGAATCAGCACGGGAGAGTAAGGAGGAATAATTTTCATGGGGTCTCTTTGGAGGACAGGAGAGGTTTTGTGCGCGCCCGGCTGGCAAGCGAGACTGCGAGGGCGAGAAGAATCAAGGCTGCGGCCACGGTGAAGGTCAGCCGCATGCCGGAGGCAACTGCTTCTGCATGGGCGGTGGTGATGTCACTGACAGCGGATCCGAAGGCGAACACGGCCCCCATGGCGGAAGCACCGGTAATGAGCCCCAAATTACGCGACAGGCTCAGCAAGCCGGAAATAACGCCGCGTTGATCGGCGCGAATATCGGTCATGACCGCGGTGTTGTTGGCAGCCTGGAACAGCGCATAGCCAGCGGTGATCACGGACAGTGGAACGATATAGCCCGGGATTCCCAAACTGGTGGGCAACAGGGGCAACACAATGGCACCCAGCGCCATAGCCAGCAAACCGAAGGTTCCCATACGGTAGGCGCCAAACCGGTCCACGAAGCGGCCGGCCGGCGCGCCGGTGAGGGCCGCCACAATGGGGCCGGAGGACATCACCAGTCCGACACGGGCCGCATCGAGCCCGAGCGCGCCGGAGAGGTAGAACGGGCCTACCACCAGCGTGGCCATCACCACCGTGGTGACCAGCGCGCTCATCACAAAGCCTGCACTCAGAACCGGGCTGCGGAACATGGACAAACGGACCAAAGGGGATGCAGCCCTTGTCTCTACCAAGAGAAACAGGCCGCCACCTATTACAGCGGCGAGCAACAGCGCGATGTTGAGTTGTCCGAAATGACCTCGGCCCAGGGTCATGGCAAGCGCATACGCTGCAAGTGTCAGAGCGAGCAGCAGGGTGCCCAGGCTGTCGAAGCGGGGCCTGTCGCCTTTGGCAGACTGGCGATCTTGCGGGAGAGAGCGGTAAGCGAGGACAAAGGTCACTATGCCCAACGGCACGTTGACCAGAAAAATGGCTTGCCAATGAAGGGCGGCAATAAGCAATCCGCCAAGCGTGGGCCCCAGGGCAGTGCCAATGGCCGACATGGTCCCCAGCAGTCCCATCGCGCTGCCGGTCTTGTCCTTTGGCACAGCCTCGCCCACCATCGCCATGGTGAGTGCCATCATGATGGCCGCGCCTAGTCCCTGCAGTGCACGCGCTGCAATCAGCCAGGCAAGCGAGGGAGCAGCGCCACACAGAATAGAGGCCACAGTAAACAGCACGATCCCTGTGAGCAGTAAGCGCCTGCGTCCGAAGGTGTCGCCAAGCTTTCCGACGCTGACGATGAGTGTGGTGATAGCAAGCAAATAGGCCAGGACGACCCACTGGACGTCCTGAAAGCTCACGTTAAACGCCTTGGCCAGGGTTGGCAGAGCCACATTGGCGATACTGGTGCCCAGCGATGACAGCAACATCGACATGGACAGGCTAATCAACGCCCATCGAAAGGCAGGCTCCTTCTGTGCACTGTCGGGCGCAGCGCCTGCGCTGGTATTACGATTTATTTTCAAAATTTTTCTCCTTGGGGGGGTGACCGTTTGCAACGGTGAACAGATGCCATGGCTTACAGACGCTTGGCTCGCACCAGACAGTCCAGCGCGACCCGCGTGCCATCGGGTGTTTCCACCGGCCGTTCGACCCGCACCGCCTTTTCAATCTCGAGTTCATTACCCAGAGCGGCGACCACCTGCTCTGCCGTGTACAGCATGTCGGCCCGCTGCGGACCGCCATAACCGTGCAACAGGTTCTCGGAGTCATGACCGACCAACAAGAACGTACCACCAGGCGCCACTGCGCGCGCGGCTCGCAACAGAATCGGCAGAAACTCGGCCTGTGGAATCTGTAGGTAGATCAGGGCGACCAGATCAAAGCGGTGGAAATCCAACGCGTATGTGCGCAGGTCAGCTTCGCGGAAGTCGATGGCCTCGTGCACGTTGCGCACCAAGGCCAATCGCCGCGCCTTCGCAATGGCCACGTCCGAAAAGTCGACGGCACTGACGATCCAGCCCTGCTCCGCCAGCCAAACGGCGTTGCGTCCTTCGCCTGTGGCCATATCCAGGGCGCTGCCGGGCGCGAGATGGGCGGTCTCTTCCACCAGGAAGCGGTTTGCCTTGGCCGTCCAGATTAGTTCCTCTGCTGCGTAGCGCTGGTTCCAGTCATCGCGTTCCATGGTGCGAGAAGCAGAGCCGCCTACGGTGAATTGGCCTTGCTCCTGCTTGATACTGCCTTGTTGAATGCTCGCTGCTGTGGTTGCCTGCGATGTAGATTGCATATTGCTGCTCCTGAGATGTAGATGTCAGGATCGTAGGGATCCGCATGGCAAGGCGGAAGGCGCTCTGTTTGCACTTAGGTACTGCACCTGACGCCTTATCAGCAAAAAAATGCTATGGTTCATAGCATGTCACTCCCTGATCTGAATTTGCTCATTACCCTCGATGTGCTGCTGGCAGAAGGCAATGTGTCGCGCGCGGCCAACAGGTTGCATTTGAGTCCCTCGGCGATGAGCCGTTCGTTGACGCGATTGCGTGATGCAATGGGTGACCCGTTGTTGGTGCGTGCCGGACGCGGACTTGTTCCTACGCCCCGCGCCCTCAAGCTACGTGATCAGGTTGGACGTATCGTGCAGGAGGCAACTGAGGTTTTGCGTCCCGAGGAACAGCTCAACTTCAAAGACTTGGTCCGGACGTTTACGCTACGGTCAAGCGAAGGGTTTGTGGAGAATTTTGGACCAGAGTTGATCGCGCGCGTGGCCGAGAAGGCGCCTGGCGTGCGACTGTTTTTCGTGCAAAAGCCGAACAAGGACAGCGCCCCACTTCGCGAAGGGCTCGTCGATCTGGAAACCGGGATTGTTGAAAGGACCACCGCTCCTGAGTTGCGTGTGCAGGCCCTGTTCAGAGACCGCAGTATCGGTGTCGTTAGAGCCGGGCACTCACTCAGTCAAGGTGCCATCACGCCTGAACGCTACGCAGACGGTCAGCACATTTCCGTCTCGCGACAGGGACTGGACAAAGGACCCATTGATGAAGCTCTGAGCGAATTGGGGTTGGTGAGAAAGATCGTCACGGTGGTCGCTGGCTTTTCGACCGCGCTCAGCCTGGCCAGGGCCTCCGACATGATCGCCAGTGTTCCGGGACGACACACCCGGAATTTGCGGGCTGGTATGTTCAGCTTCCCGCTACCAGTCAACACGCCGGAGATCACGATTTCCATGCTCTGGCACCCACGTATGGATGGGGATGCCGCCCATCGTTGGATTCGGGGCTGCCTGCATGACATCTGTGCAGCGCACCACGGCGATTCCGCTAGTCCGGAGGAGCTTGTCAAAGAGTGATCGCAGGACAAGACCTAACGACCTTCAGTCTGGCTATGAACCGGGGCAACCCCAACTCCATGGTTCATGAGTCGGCCATTTGTGTTTTAGGCCCGAACGTTAAGGCCGATGGTCTGTCCCTGATACCTTTGGATGATTTTCATGGCCGATTCCAGTATCTTCACGGACGTTTCGTCATTGCGCGATAGTGCGCCCTGGATGCCGTCGCGGACCTTTTGTGTGAAGTCGTAACGTGTCCCGTCGCTCTCAGCCGGAAGCTCACCGCCGAGGCCACCGCCGACCGGGATTTTCATGGTCATTGCCATGAAAGGCCTGCTGTCATCGAGCGACATTTCCCCGCTGCGAATCTGAGTATTGACCCAATCGCGCATGTCATGGCGGGTCATGTTGGAGAAATCCGCCTGCTTCGTGCTGTCAGTCTGGGTCGTCGTAAGTGCAGCCGAAAAGGACGTGGCCGAACGGTCGGCGGCCGAAGCCTGCGGGCGCTGGCTCGCATATTGGAAGCTTGTTCCTGCATCAACTCTCATCAAATCCACCCTTTCGATACGGTAATCAAAACATCATCACCAGCAAAACTTTCGCCGGCATTGTGCATTTGATTGTCTATCGAAGCGCGAAGGCGCAATGTGCATCGCCTGCACTATGTATGTGCAGCTGACGCTGCGCCACGAGGCAAAGATGTTGCTATCGTTCCTGCATGTCAAAACCTGATCTGAACTTGCTCCTGACCCTGGATGTGCTGCTGGCGGAGGGCAATGTGGCGCGCGCTGCCGAACGCCTGCATCTGAGTCCGTCGGCGATGAGTCGGTCTCTTGCCCGCCTGCGTGATACCACGGGCGACCCCCTCTTGGTCAGGGCCGGGCGTGGACTGGTTCCCACGCCGCGCGCCATCAAGCTCCGCGAGCAGGTGGGGCAGATCGTGCAGGACGCACAGGCAGTCTTGCGGCCCGCAGAGAAACTCGACTTGGGCCAACTGGCAAGGACGTTCACGCTGCGGGTCAGCGATGGATTCACGGAAAATTTCGGACCCGCCCTGATTGCGCGGGTGAGAGAGGAAGCGCCTCAGGTCCGGCTACGCTTCGTGCAGAAGCTCGACAAAGACAGCGGACCATTGCGCGACGGAATCGTTGATTTGGAAACAGGCGTGGTCAGTGAACAGACGGGGCCAGAGGTTCGGACCCGGCTGTTGTTTAGGGATCGATTCGTAGGCGTGGTGCGAAAAGATCATGCACTGAGCCAGGGTGAGATCACAGCTTCCCGTTATGCATCTGGCCAACATGTGCTGGTATCGCGCCGAAATCTCGATAGAGGTCCTTTGGATGATGCATTGAAGCCGCTTGGACTAGAGCGGGAGATTGTTACCTTTGTGGGGGGATTTTCAGGCGCCCTGGCCTTTGCACGGGCGACCGACTTGATTGCGACTGTTCCGGAGAAGCATACAGGCAACTTGCGCAGCGGAATGTTTAGTTTCACACTTCCCGTACCGTCGCCAGAGCTCACCGTTTCAATGCTATGGCATCCACGAATGGATTCTGATATGGCTCACCGCTGGCTCCGGGGATGCCTTCTGGACATATGCACTGTTACGACTTCCCGGGAAAAGTCGATCTGAGTTAAATTGGTTAGCAATGGATAGGTTGGTCTTGATGACCAAACAGAGCAAGATTAGGTAGAAATAGAACTTCCGTAAACAGCTCAAAGCGGGTACGAAATCGGGCGATACCATCGAAAGTTCCAATCGATGTCAGCCCAGAACCCGGGATGGCGACGCTGCCGATGTCAGTGTTTCAGCACCAAGCTAGTCACGAACGGCTAATGAGCAGGCAAATCGAAAATCTCTAATACCGGAATCGCGGCCCAGTAGCCGCACAGCGCACAAAACTGCTCACTCGTTTGGTCGACTGCTTCCAAGATTTTGGCACTGGCCGTGAGCGACTGCTACTAGCGAAATTGAGACTCAGCTTTCCATCATTCGGTGGGATTCATGCGGCTCCGATGAACCTCGGGTATGGGTCTTCAAGAGTCCGCCACTTTTCTCCAAAGCCAACTTTTTAAACTGAATGTCAAAAAACGTAAACCCGCCACGGTTGCGGCCTTTCGTCGGGGACACCTTTCGGTGTTGCCAATTTTCTTTCAGAAATGAAGTCGTTCGTGACATTAGGTGCGGTGGCAAAGCGCTGTTCTCCTATCTCAACGAGGTCTCTATCTACGACACATTAGTTTTTCGGACACAACGGAGTCGGCAAGACTGCCCTAACACACTGGCCAACGGGTGAAGCGGAATCCTCCGATGGGCGCCAACCTCATTGGCGCATGAAGGTGATCCACTTCGGTGTTGTCGAGCAAGAAAGGAAGGCCCTGACAATACCGATGCGCCAGTCACAGAAGCATCATGGCTTAAATTTAACCCGGGTATTATTGACACAGCAATTTAACCCGGGTATTATTGGCTCATCCAATTCAAGCTCAATTTCATCGTGACTGATATCGCTACACCTTCCTACACCAGCTTCAACGGCCACAAGCGAATTTCCTCTGGCAGCTTGAAGGTCAACGCATTGGCTGTGAAACACGCTCTGGCGTCCGGCGTATCCAGTCTGCTGCTGACATTCTGCGACCAGACTGGCCAAGTTGTCGAAATTGACACTCGAGGAAGCGATGCCGACATGTTGGCACGTCTGCCTCCAGAGGGCTGTCAGCTTCAAGGAAACGAATCGGCACTGATCAATTCCGAGGAATCGGGTGAGCCACGGGGCCGTGGCCGGCCAAAGCTTGGAGTTGTCGCGCGAGAAGTCACGCTACTGCCGCGCCACTGGGATTGGTTGGCTGCACAGCGAGGCGGTGCATCGGTGACTTTGCGCAAACTGATTGATGACGCACGCCGGGCCAACGTGGACCGAGACCGGCAACGGCGGGCGAATGAATGTGCTTACCACTTCATGTCAACCATGGCTGGTGATATGGCTGGGTTTGAAGAGGCCTCGCGGGCGCTGTTCGCAAACGACGCGGCAAAGTTCCGCCAACTGACCGAAGCTTGGCCGTCCGACGTTCGCGATTACGTCAGGTACCTGGCATACCCGCTGCCGCTGACAGAAGTGCCATCGCTTGCGCCGTGACTCATTTGGAACAGAGAGGATTGATGATGACAAACAGAAAAACGCTGAAACGACAGTATCTGGAGACGAAAACCCGAGCCGGTGTCTATGCGATCCGAAACCAGATCACGGGCCGGGCCCTGGTTGCCGGAAGTTCGAACGTTCAGGGCACACTCAACCGGCATCGATTTGAACTGCAGCATGGACTGCATCGCAATGCGAGGCTGGCGCAGGACTGGGTCGCGCATGACGAGACCAACTTTCTCTTCGAGGTGCTCGATATGGTCAAAGCCAGCGAAGATCCAGCGTTCAATGCCGCACAGGAATTGGAAATGTTGGTTAGCCTGTGGCGCCAGGAAATCCCTTGTGTCGGCGAACTCGGCTACGACCAACCCAGGAGCAAACCTCGATGAACACGAATCTCGGCTTCTGTTTGGCGCTACACCGTGCCCACGCCAGCCTGCAACTCAAGCTTGACGACGAGTTGGGCATACACCATGGCATCAGTTTCAACGACTTTGCGTTACTGAATTTGCTTGCGCAAGCGGACGGTGGTCGGGTAAGCATTCCCGAACTCGTGCGTCCGATGGGTCAGCCTCAATCGGCTGTGCTGCGTCAGTTGATCTTGCTTGAGAAGATAGGCCTCGTGGTGCGTGAAGGTGCGAATGGAGATCGTCAGGCTGTGCTTCGCCCAGCCGGGCGTGCGCTGGTGCACGCCGCGCGCGAGACCGCCGATAGTATTTGCACCGAAGCCGTCGAATCAATCGCCCCCGCAGTGGTTGCGACAGTTTCCGCGGCACTGGTAACGCTTGCATGCAGGCCAGCCTTAGAACGCTCATGAGCAACGCTATCGCGCCGATTTTTTTGGTACGTGGCCACTTGCACAGCCTAGCGGTGCATCCGTTGTGCTGTAGTGAATCCAGCCAGCCGAAATATCGAAGTGCTCCCAAAAAGCGCGCGACACAAGAACATTTAAGGACCACACGCCATGCCCAAGATTAAAGGGAACGGAATTGAAATTGAATACGATTGTTTTGGCAATAACGACGCGGAAGCTGTTCTGCTGATTTCCGGTCTGGGTACGCAGATGATTCGCTGGAGCGAAACGTTTTGCCAGATATTGGCAGAACAAGGCTACCGCGTGATTCGTTTTGACAATCGCGATACTGGCCTTTCAACTCACTTCAATAGCGCGTCGATGCCAGATCTTGCTGCAATCGCCGACGCAGTTTCACGTGGCGAAGCGCCCAATGTCCCCTACACGCTCTTCGATATGGCGAAGGACGCTGCAGGACTTCTTGATGCGTTGAAGATCAAGCGAGCGCACGTGGTTGGACGATCCATGGGAGGCATGATTGCACAACTGTTGGCCAGCGAGCATGCTGAACGCGTTCTATCTCTGGTTTCCATTATGTCGAGCACTGGCAATCGTGATCTGCCGCAGGCCAGCCCTGCAGTGATGGCGGCGATGACATCGCCCGCGCCACATCCTTTAAAAGACGAACAGGGCTATCTCGCACATTGCGTTGCCTTTTCTCAAGTGATTGCCGGACGAGGCTATTCGTTCGACGAATCCGCTCAACGAGATCAAGCCTTGGCCGAAGTGAACCGAGCATACAACCCAAGCGGGTTTTGGCGGCACATCGCCGCCATCGCAGCAACGGGTGACTTAAGATCACGACTAAGCAACATAAGTGCTCCGACCCTTGTGTTGCATGGGTCAGACGACCCACTCGTTCCCCCGGAGGCGGGGAAGGACACGGCGGCCAACATTAAAGGAGCCGAACTACTCATCGTCGAGGGAATGGGCCATGATTTTCCACCATCGCTGTTTGGGTTTGTGGCCGGAGTCATCGCAGATAACGCACGCCGCATGTTCAACCCTGCGAATCGCCCCGACGTTACTAGACCTTTTATTGCCTAATTTGGTTAAAAGAGCTACTGAATTGGGGACGAGTAACAACCGATTGCAGGTGCCCCTTTGGTCGAAAGCAATGCATCTTTGCAGACCGTCGGTTCGCTGTTGCTAATGTCGGGTATCGGGGAGGAAATTTGAATTTCTGTAGACCCGCTTTGGGTCTTCTAGAGTCGTAGATGCCAGCAGTTTGGATGACAGCTTGCCATTTGTA
>NZ_JBAWYV010000083.1:0-15174 GCF_037143375.1 Rhodoferax sp.
GAACATGTGATGGCGACACAAACATTGCTGGCCAAAAAGGCCAAAAACATGTTGGTCCGCGTCGAGGGCATGGTGCCGCGCGGCTGTGGTGGCAAAGACATCGTGCTGGCCATCATCGGCAAGATCGGCACCGCCGGGGGTACCGGCTACACCATCGAATTTGGTGGCTCTGCCATTCGTGCATTGAGCATGGAAGGCCGCATGACGGTGTGCAATATGGCGATTGAAGCCGGTGCGCGTGCAGGACTGGTCGCGGTCGATGAAAAAACTATTGAGTACGTCAAGGGCAGGCCTTTGGCACCGGGCCACAACGCAGCCAGCGACAACGCCGCCGCCGTCGAATGGGATCAGGCAGTGGCTTACTGGAAGACGCTGCACTCCGATGCAGACGCCAGTTTCGACACCATCGTTGAACTCGATGCCAGCCAGATCATTCCCCAAGTGACCTGGGGTACTTCGCCTGAAATGGTTCTGGGCATTGACGCCCTCGTGCCGGATCCAGACAAGGAAAAAGACGCCAACCAACGCAGTGCCATCGAGCGGGCACTGGTCTACATGGGGCTGGAACCAGGCAAGGCACTGAACGATCTCTATGTGGACAAGGTGTTCATTGGTTCCTGCACCAACAGCCGCATTGAAGACATGCGCGAAGCAGCCGCCGTGGTCAAAAAGTTGGGCCAAAAAGTGGCTAAAAACATCAAGCTCGCCTTGGTCGTGCCAGGATCAGGTCTGGTGAAGGCACAAGCCGAGCGCGAAGGTTTGCATGAGATTTTCATCGCTGCAGGGTTCGAGTGGCGTGAGCCCGGTTGCTCGATGTGTCTGGCCATGAACGCAGACCGACTGGAACCCGGTGAGCGTTGTGCCTCCACCAGCAACCGCAATTTTGAAGGCCGGCAAGGCGCAGGTGGTCGCACGCACCTGGTCAGCCCCGCCATGGCTGCCGCCGCAGCCATTCACGGTCACTTTGTTGACGTCCGTAAGTTCGTCTGAACGAACCCTACCAGGAGTACCGCTTGAAAAAATTGACCACGCTGATCGCTTCATCTTTTATCTTTGTACTTTGCGGCTGCAACACGGTCAAAGGGGTTGGACAAGACCTCCAGAAGGCAGGCGAAAAGATCGAAGACGCTGCCAAGAAGAAGTAAGGAATCACCATGCAAAAGTTCAACCTGCACAAGGGGCTTGTCGCCCCAATGGACCGCGAAAACGTCGACACCGACGCCATCATCCCCAAGCAATTTTTAAAGTCCATTCGCAAGACCGGGTTTGGTCAAAATCTGTTTGACGAGTGGCGCTATCTGGATGCGGGATATCCCGGCCAAGACCCGCTCAGCCGCAAGCCCAACCCTGACTTTGTGCTCAACCAGGCTCGCTACCAGGGCGCATCCATTTTGTTGGCACGCAAAAATTTTGGCTGCGGATCTTCGCGTGAGCATGCACCTTGGGCGCTTGACCAATACGGGTTTCGCGCCATCATTGCCCCCAGCTACGCCGACATTTTCTTCAACAACAGCTTCAAAAATGGCTTGCTCCCGATTGTTCTGAGCGAGTCACAAGTCAGCAAATTGTTTGACGAAGCCCTGGCCTTTCCGGGTTACGCACTGACCATTGACCTGGAACGTCAAGTCATTGTCAAACCGGGCGGAGAAGAGCTTCCATTCGAGGTGCAGGCCTTCAGAAAATACTGCCTGCTGAACGGGTTTGACGACATCGGTCTGACCTTGCGCCATGCCGACAAGATCAAAACTTTTGAAGCCCAACGTTTAGCACAAAAACCCTGGCTAGCCCGCACGCTACTTGCGTAAGCAGCTATCATTTTTGATTATTTGTGGGACCGTCCGTAGCTTGCGCGTTGCGAACAAATTCTGTCCCCGACTTGTGATAACTTTGTGGGACAGTCCGCCGCTACACACAGTGAGCAAGCTCTGTCCCCAACACTTTAGAAAGTAGATTATGAAAATTGCAGTCTTGCCCGGTGATGGCATTGGTACCGAAATTGTGGCCGAAGCGGTCAACGTGTTGAACGCACTTGACCTCAAGTTCGAGATGGAAACCGCGCTCGTCGGCGGCGCTGCCTACGAAGCCTACGGCCACCCGTTGCCTGATGCCACGCTCAAACTCGCCAAAGAGTCCGATGCCATTTTGTTTGGCGCAGTCGGCGACTGGAAATATGACAAGCTTGATCGCCCACTGCGCCCCGAGCAGGCCATTTTGGGACTGCGCAAGAACCTGGGCTTGTTTGCCAACTTTCGCCCCGCCATTTGCTACGAGCAGTTGGTGGACGCCTCCAGCCTCAAGCCTGAGCTGATTGCCGGCCTCGACATCCTGATCATTCGCGAGTTGACCGGCGACATCTATTTCGGTCAACCGCGTGGGCGCCGCACCGCCACCGACGGTCATTTTCCGGGTGCCGAAGAAGCGTTTGACACCATGCGCTACAGCCGCCCCGAGATTGAGCGCATTGCGCACGTGGCGTTCCAGGCAGCCCGCAAACGCAGCAAGCGTGTCACCAGCGTGGACAAGGCCAATGTGTTGGAGACCTTCCAGTTCTGGCGCGATGTAATGACCGAAGTTAGCTTGGAATACCCGGACGTGGAACTCGACCACATGTACGTGGACAACGCCGCCATGCAATTGGTGCGCGCACCCAAAAAATTCGACGTTGTGGTCACCGGCAATATGTTTGGTGATATTTTGAGCGATGAGGCCTCCATGCTCACCGGCTCAATCGGCATGCTGCCCTCGGCCTCGCTCAATTCAAGCAATCAGGGCCTGTACGAACCGAGCCACGGCAGCGCGCCCGACATCGCTGGCAAAGGCATTGCCAACCCGCTGGCCACCATTTTGAGCGCCGCCATGATGCTGCGTTTCAGCTTGAACCAGGAAGCGGCTGCCCAGCGCATTGAGGCCGCGGTTAAAGCCGTGTTGGTGCAAGGACTTCGCACGGCAGACATCTTCAGCGCCGGCACCACCCGGGTCAGCACACGCGAGATGGGTGCAGCCGTGGTCAAAGCGTTGTAAAAAATTTATATTACGGTTATTTTTAACATTTAAAAGAGGAACATGATGAAAATTGGCAATCTGGTTGGACTGGTCGGCTGGCGCGGCATGGTGGGTTCGGTGTTGATGGACCGTATGCAATCTGAAGGTGATTTTGCGTTGATCGAACCTGTGTTCTTTTCAACCTCCAATGCCGGTGGCAAGGCCCCGGCACAGGCCAAGAACGAAACCACGCTCAAAGACGCGTTTGACATCGACGCGCTCAAAAAGTGCGACATCATCATCAGCACCCAAGGGGGCGACTACACCTCCGACGTGTTCCCCAAATTGCGCGCTGCGGGCTGGACCGGCCACTGGATTGATGCCGCCTCTACCCTGCGCATGAATGACGACGCCGTCATCATCCTGGACCCGGTTAACCTTCCCGTGATCCAAAATGCACTGACCAAGGGCGGCAACAACTGGATTGGCGGCAACTGCACCGTGAGCTGCATGCTGATGGGTGTCGGCGCACTGTACAAAGCCGGTCTGGTCGAGTGGATGACCAGCATGACCTACCAGGCCGCCTCGGGTGGCGGCGCGCAGCACATGCGCGAGTTGCTGACCCAATTCGGCACACTCAACGCCGAAGTCAGAGGCCTGCTGGACGACCCCAAATCGGCCATTCTTGAAATCGACCGCAAGGTGTTGCACAAACAACAATCATTGACCAGCCTGGAGACCGCCAACTTTGGCGTGCCGTTGGGTGGCAGCCTGATCCCCTGGATCGACAAAGACCTGGGCAACGGCATGAGCCGCGAAGAATGGAAAGCCGGCGCCGAAACCAACAAAATTCTGGGCCAGGGCGCCGCTTTTGGCACTACTGAAACGCCGGTCGATGGATTTTGCGTTCGCGTGGGCGCCATGCGTTGCCACAGCCAGGCACTGACCTTCAAGCTTAAGAAAGACGTGCCCACCGCCGACATCGAAGCCTTGATCGCCGCCGATAACGACTGGGTCAGAGTCGTTCCCAACACCCGCGAAGCCAGCGTCAAAGACCTGACACCGGTGTCGGTGACCGGCACGCTGGGCATTCCAGTGGGACGCATTCGCAAGCTCGCCATGGGACCGGAATACATCGGCGCATTCACCATCGGCGACCAACTCTTGTGGGGCGCTGCAGAGCCACTGCGACGCATGTTGCGTATCTTGCTGGCCGCTTGATTGGCAAGTTATCACCATTTAAATGGTCTGTCATGCACTCTCGTTGAGGCAAGACAGGCCATTTATATTTGGCAGCCAATAATTAAATTAAACTAATGACGACTGACTTCAGTTCAACCTTCAGTACTATCGCAGCTTGTCAGGCCATGACATTGATGTTATTGTCCTTTTCATATTTCGAGTACTGAGACCACGTCCGAAAAATGAATGTTTTTTTACCAGTTGCCCGAACTCCGGAGTCCACAAATTGATTGTTAAGACACATCGCTGGCAAAAAACTGCTTTGGCGGCCGCGACCGCAGCCCTTTTCGGTCTTTGCGGTACCCAAGCTACAGCCCTTTCGTTAGGCCGCGTTACGGTTCAATCTGCACTGGGTGAGCCCTTGCGAGCGGAGATTGAAGTTCCAGACATCAACGCTGATGAGGCCAGTTCACTCAAAGCATCGGTTGCTTTACCAGAAGCATTTCGGGCAGCAGGTCTGGAATACAACCCAGCTATGGCTGGTTTGGAAGTTTCTCTGCAACGACGATCTGACGGCCGGGCTTTCATTCGGCTAAGCAGCGATCGTGCTATCAATGAACCTTTTGTTGACATGATTATTGTCGCCAACTGGGCAACAGGACGTATCGTTCGCGACTACACCATGTTGTTTGACCCACCCAGCCTTCGTCAGGCCACTCCAGCTTCTCCCACGCCTGCACAAATTCCGGTCCAGTCACCGACCAGCAAGTCAACGCCACCATCGGCGGCGGCGAGCGCTTCAGCAACAAGGCCTGTTGAAACTACAAAGATTGTTGCCAAAACACCTGTGCGCCCGGTACCGCCCAAGGCACAAACCCCTATTTCCAATCAAGTAACAGTCAAGGCTGGTGACACGGCTAGCAAAATAGCAACTGCCACAAAACCTGCCAATGTATCGCTTGACCAAATGCTGGTTGCCTTACTTCGGGCCAACCCTACTGCGTTCATCGGAGATAACGTCAATCGAATCAAGGCCGGTTCTGTCATGAACGTTCCGAACTCGGAACAAGTCGAATCCACATCTGCCAAAGATGCAACACAGGTCATTGTTGCTCAGAGCAAAGATTTCAATGATTTCCGTAGAAAACTTGCAGGCAGTTCAATTACTACACAAGTGGCAGTTGCAGACCGTAAAGTAAGCGGTAGCGTACAAACACAAATTCAAGACAAGAAATCCAGTATTGCGACACCTGACAAACTGACCTTAACCAAAGGTGCCGTTAAAGGACAAGCTGCTGAAGATCAGTTAGCCAAGGACCGCAGTGCTAAAGAAGCGGCCAGTCGAGCCGCTGAAATTTCAAAAAACATCACCGAACTGAGCAAACTCGGGGCCGCTTCGACCGCTGTGGCAGCGAGCCCAACGGCCTCTTCAGGCAATGCCAATAAAAATGTTTTACCGGCCATTGCTTCCGCCGTTACTCCACCAACACTTGCAGCATCCATGCCGGTTATGGCCAGTTCTGCACCACTGCAAGCGGCCAGTGCCGTAGCATCATCACCCAAGTCAGTTGCATCTGCGATCGTAAAACCGCCCAAGGCCGTCCCAATTCAACCTGCTGAGCCAGGACTGGTGGATGGACTATTGGAAAATCCACTGGTACCCGCCGGTGCAGTTGGATTAATTGCACTGCTGGCTGGTTTTGGCTTCTATCGATTCAGGCAGCGGAAAAATGGCACCCATGTCGACAGTTCTTTCCTTGAGAGTCGATTGCAACCAGATTCTTTCTTTGGCGCAAGTGGCGGACAAAGTGTGGATACCAATGACAACGGCGGTACTGGTTCTTCGATGGTGTACTCACCTAGCCAACTTGACGCCGTGGATGACGTTGATCCCGTGGCTGAAGCCGACGTCTATTTGGCGTATGGCCGTGACCTGCAAGCCGAAGAAATTCTGAAGGATGCACTTCGCACCAATCCGGGACGAATTGCCATCCATCAAAAACTGCTAGAGATTTTCGCCAAGCGCAGTGACACCAAAAGTTTTGAAGATACTGCCACCCAGGCCTTTGCTTTAACTTCAGGCACGGGTGCGGATTGGGATCGCATGTGCGAACTGGGTCTGAGCATTGACCCTTCGAATGCTTTGTACCTACCCGGCGGGCAACCCAACAATCCCGATGGATCACCGTCACGCCCAGCGCCACTTGAATCCATGAGCACTGCTGTTGGCAGTACAGACACCATCGCGAATCTCCCGAGTGAGCTCCCAACAGCTGAAACGTCAGACCTTGATCTAGACCTCGATTTTTCCCTTGATGATGAACCGGCCAGTGCCATTACTGAAGCCTTGCCTAGTACAGAAGAAACTGAGCCAAGTCCGTTAGACCTGGACTTCGGATTGGCCACTGAAGCCATGCCAGCCTTTGAACCGCTTAAGACTGAAGACGCCAGTAACGCCATTGAATTCACGCTACCGGATCTCGATCTCGACATGACGATGCCAGAGCGGGCTATGCCGATCCTTGACGATGACGACTTCAAACTGCAGGCAGCTAACAGTTTCGGAGCTACAGGTCCGGCGCCATTGGATATTTTGGAGCCAGAAGCCGCGCCCGAACAAGACTTAAGCATGCTGGACTTCAACTTGGGCTCACTGTCACTTGAACTAGATGAAGCTCCCGCAGCAGTTGAACCCGTGGTTACACCGTCATTGGTTGCCCATGAAGATCCTCTGGGAACCAAATTGGCGTTGGCTGAAGAGTTCAGAGCCATTGGAGACGATGATGGTGCACGTGCTCTGATTGAAGAGGTTATTTCTGAAGCCGTCGGCGACATGAAAATCAAGGCCCAACGCGCCTTGAACAATCTCTAGTCTGCATGTATTGCCCGTGAGGTTGGCACTCGGCATCAGCTATAACGGGCAGGCTTACCAAGGCTGGCAAAGTCAGTTATCGGGACTAACAGTACAAGACAAACTTGAAGCTGCGTTGGGTAAATTCACGCAGCATAGAGTTTCAACCTTATGCGCTGGGCGTACCGATTCTGGTGTTCATGGTCTGATGCAGGTAGTCCATTTCGATACGCCGCTTGACCGCCCCATCGCCTCGTGGGTAAGAGGCACCAATGCTTTTTTACCTCGAGATATTGGCGTGGAATGGGCGCAATTAATGCCGCCAGAATTTCATTGCCGCGCCAGCGCATTGTCACGCCGCTATGCTTATATCCTGATGGAATCTCCAGTTCGACCCAGCGTGGACAACGGACGCGTTGGTTGGGCGTTTCGGCCGCTCGACATGGCGGCGATGCAACAAGGCCTTACACACTTGATCGGCGAGCACGACTTCACGTCGTTTCGCGCCTCGGCTTGCCAAGCCTTGTCACCTGTCAAAACAATTCAAAGCATTGAAATTTCACGGCGCGGTGCGTATTGGCGCTTTGAATTTGAGGCCAATGCGTTTTTGCATCACATGATTCGCAACATCATGGGCTGTCTGGTTGCCGTTGGTCAGTTCAAGAAACCGCCAGAATGGCTGCGGGAAGTCCTTCTAGCGCGTGACCGAGATGCTGCTGCGCCTACCTTTTCGCCCGATGGCCTGTATTTTCTGGGACCCCGTTATGCCTCGCACTGGGGTTTACCGGATCGCACACCTGCTTTTGACGGATTGCCATGAGCACCACCCACCCCGTTCTCGAACGGACGCGCATCAAGATTTGTGGCCTGACCCGCGAACAAGATGTGGACGCGGCCGTGGCCGCTGGCGCTGACGCCATTGGCTTTGTGCTGTATGCCAAAAGTCCGCGTTATGTCTCGCCGCAAAGGGCCGCTCAACTGGCCCGCCGACTGCCGCCGTTTGTCACGCCGGTGCTGCTGTTCGTCAACGAATCCACTATTAATACAATAGCTGCTTACGCATATCTGGCGGGGGCTACAGCCCAATTTCATGGTGAAGAGTCGCCTGAGCAGTGTTGGGCGGCAACCCAGCAAGGTGCACGCCCTTATTTGCGCGCCGCCCGCATACCCTTGGGAGATGCCGGGGCTGGGTTTGATCTCGTAAAATACGCGCTCGATTACTCTCAAGCCCAAGCCATCTTGCTCGACGCACACGTTGACGGGTACGGTGGAGGTGGGCAAACATTCAATTGGTCACTGCTGCCTCCAAACGTCAACGCTCACCTCGTCTTGAGTGGTGGGCTGAACGCTGCCAACGTGATCGACGGCATTCTGGCGGTGCGCCCGCGCTGCAAAAGTCTGAGCGTTGATGTCAGCTCCGGGGTCGAATTAGACGGTCCCGGCAACAAAGGCATCAAAGACCCCGAAAAGATCCACCAGTTTGTCGCCGTTGTTCGCGCCGCTGACCAACAACTTGCTGAAATTAAATACCATGTTTGAGTACCAACAACCCGACGCCCGAGGCCACTTTGGCATTTATGGCGGCAGTTTCGTGTCAGAGACCCTGACGCACGCCATCAACGAATTGAAGGCCGCTTACGCCCACTACCAGCACGACCCCGCTTTTGTAGCCGAGTTCAACTACGAGCTGGCCCACTTTGTCGGCCGCCCGTCCCCGGTTTACCACGCCGCCCGCATGAGCCGAGAACAAGGCGGAGCGCAGATTTTTCTCAAGCGTGAAGATTTAAACCACACCGGCGCCCACAAGATCAACAACACCATTGGCCAGGCCATGCTCGCCAAACGCATGGGCAAGCCGCGGGTGATTGCCGAGACCGGTGCCGGTCAGCACGGGGTTGCCACTGCCACCATCTGTGCCCGCTACGGGCTTGAATGCGTGGTCTACATGGGCAGTGAAGACGTCAAACGCCAAAGCCCCAATGTCTACCGCATGAAACTGCTGGGCGCGACAGTGGTGCCCGTCGAGAGCGGTAGCAAGACGCTTAAAGATGCGCTGAACGAAGCCATGCGGGACTGGGTCGCAAATGTGGACAACACGTTCTACATCATCGGCACCGTGGCCGGGCCCCACCCGTACCCCATGATGGTGCGCGATTTTCAAAGCGTGATTGGCAAAGAATGCCTGGTGCAAATGCCTGAAATGCTGCAAGCGCAGGGCTGTAAGTCAGATCAACCCGATGCCGTGTTGGCCTGCGTCGGTGGCGGAAGCAATGCCATGGGCATTTTTTACCCCTATATCCAGCATGAAAACACCCGTCTGATTGGCGTCGAAGCCGCCGGTGAAGGCCTTGACACCAAGCGCCACTCGGCCTCGCTGCAACTTGGCAGCCCCGGCGTGTTGCACGGCAACCGTACCTATGTGCTGCAAGACGACAACGGCCAGGTCACTGAAACCCACAGCATCAGCGCCGGACTGGACTACCCTGGCGTGGGCCCCGAGCATGCCTTCCTGAAAGACATCGGCCGCGCCGAATACGTTGGCATCACCGACACTGAAGCGCTGGCGGCTTTTCATTATTTATGCCGTACCGAAGGCATCATCCCGGCCCTGGAATCAAGCCACGCCGTGGCCTACGCCATGAAGCTCGCCAAGACCATGCGCCCTGACCAATCCATTCTGGTGAACCTATCAGGCCGGGGCGACAAGGATATTGGCACCGTGGCCGACCTGAGTAATGCGGACTTCTTTTGCCGCCCGAGTTGCACCGGTCAATCCGTCAAGGGTGGCGACCTGTCCAACCTGGGTAATGTCGAACACATCGTGAGAATGCCAACATGAGCCGCATTGAAACCACCTTCGCTAACTTGAAGGTACAGGGCCGCAAGGCCCTCATTCCCTACGTCACGGCTGGTTTTCCGTTTGCCGACGTCACCCCTGAGTTGATGCACGCGTTCGTGGCCGGCGGCGCCGATGTGATTGAGTTAGGCGTGCCGTTCTCAGACCCCAGCGCCGATGGCCCGGTGATCCAGAAAGCCGGCGACAAAGCCATGGCAGCAGGCGTCGGCATGGTGCAGGTGCTGGCCATGGTGCGTGTCTTTCGCACCACCGACAACACCACCCCGGTGGTCTTGATGGGCTACGCCAACCCGGTAGAGCGCTACAACCAGATTCACAACCGTCACAACGGCCAAAGCGCCTTTGTGCTGGACGCCGCACAAGCCGGTGTCGACGGCGTGCTGATAGTCGATTACCCGCCTGAAGAATGCGAAGAGTTCGCTGCTGAGCTCAAAAGCCACGGCCTCGACCTGATCTTTTTACTCGCCCCCACCAGCACCGATGAGCGCATGCAGCAGGTGGCCCGCGTGGCCAGCGGCTACGTTTATTACGTGTCTTTAAAGGGGGTCACCGGCTCTGGTGCACTCGATACCGGCGCGGTCGAAGCCATGCTGCCGCGCATTCGCCAGTTTGTCAGCGTGCCGGTGGGCGTTGGTTTTGGCATTCGTGACGCGGCCACTGCCCGGACCATTGGCAAGGTAGCCGACGCCGTCGTCATTGGCAGCAAAATCATTCAGTTGATCGACGAGCAAGCGCGTGACCAGGTCGCGCCGGTTGCCCAGAATTTTCTGCGCGAAATCCGTACCGCTTTGGACTCATAATCCAGACCAAATCTGAAACTTTGTGGGACACACCGCAGCGATGCGAAGCGAGAGCGCGCTGTCCCCAGCAAATTAAGGACTCCTCATGAGTTGGCTCGAAAAATTACTACCCCCCAAGATCAAGCACACCAACCCGGCTGACCGGCGCAGCGTGCCTGAAGGTCTCTGGATCAAATGCCCGAGCTGCGACTCCGTCCTCTACAAGACGGACCTGGAGCAAAACCAGAACGTATGCCCCACGTGCAGCCACCATCACCGCATTGGTGCGCGGGCCCGGCTCAATGTATTTCTGGACAATGAAGGGCGCTTCGAAATCGGACAGGAAGTGCTGCCGGTAGACGCCCTTAAATTCAAGGACAGCCGAAAGTACCCCGAACGTTTGAAGGAAGCCCTTGAAAACACGGGCGAGACCGACGCCCTGGTGGTTCTGGGGGGCACGGTGCAAGGCATCGCCGTGGTGGCCGCTTGCTTTGAATTCGAATTCATGGGCGGCAGCATGGGCTCAGTGGTCGGGGAGCGGTTTGTGCGCGGAGTTCATACCGCCATTGAGCAAAAAGTACCTTTTATCTGTTTCACCTCAACCGGTGGTGCGCGTATGCAGGAGGGCCTTTTGAGCCTGATGCAAATGGCCAAAACCAATGCATCGCTTACACGCCTGGCCAAAAAAGGCTTGCCTTTTATCAGCGTCTTGACCGACCCCACCATGGGCGGCGTCAGCGCAGGCTTTGCTTTTTTAGGCGACGTTGTGATTGCTGAACCTAAAGCGCTGATTGGTTTCGCAGGCCCCAGAGTGATCGAATCCACAGTGCGGGTCACACTGCCAGAAGGCTTTCAAAGATCAGAATTTTTGCAAACCAAAGGCGCCATTGACCTGATTTGCGACCGGCGTGAACTTCGTAAAACCATTGCCAACACACTCGCCATGTTGCTGCGCCAACCCGCAGACGCCGTTATCTAGGAAAACCGATCAGGTCGCCAGCAAGGCCATGCCTTGCAGGTGACCCAACACGATCGAAGCGATCTGTAGCAGCAACAACAGCACCAGAGGCGACAGATCAATCCCGCCCACCAATGGCAACACCCGACGGATAGGGGTCAGGGGCGGCGAGCACAGTCGCTCAATCACATCCGAAATAACAGAATGGGTTTGCACCCAGGACAAGACGGCGTAAACAATAACGATGCCGGTCATGCCTGAGATCGCCAGCCGAAGTAAGCCAAACGCGGCCAGGATGGGCACAGCAAACAAACCGCCATCAGCACCGGCCAACAGCCAAAGCAATAAAAATTGAGTTAATTCCAGCAAAAATGCGGCCACCAAACTGGCAGTATCAATTCGCCCTAACGCCGGTACCACGCGCCGCAGTGGCAACACCAGCCAGTCAGTCAGGGCAAATACAAACCGACCCAATGGGTTGCCGGAACGCGATGACATGGGAATGCGCTGGTACTGCATGTAGAGCCGCAGCAAACAAGCACCCCCCAGAATTCCGGCAACGACTTCAAGCAACAGGGAAATGATTTGAAAAAACATGGGGATGGGTGGAGCGTAATAGTCATCAAATCATAGCGACCCGGCGCAGTCAACTTAAAATCAGTGTTTTCGGCCAAAAAGGCCACTCACAGCACCTCTCGCTGCCTTCAACTACTGCGCCCTCATGTCTGACCTCAACACTACTCCAGCCCCTCAGGACGAAAATCAACTCATGGCCGAGCGTCGCGAAAAGCTCAAAGCCATCCGCCAGGCGCAAGCTGACGGCAAAGGCCCGGCCTTCCCCAACGACTTCAAGCCCTCCGACCACGCCGCCGACCTGTTTGCAGCCCATGCCGGTCAAACCACTGAAGGCCTGCTCAAGCAAGGTTCTGTCGCCAAAGTAGCCGGTCGCATGATGCTCAAGCGTGTCATGGGCAAGGCCAGTTTTGCCACACTGCAAGACAGCACCGGGCGCATCCAGATCTACATCAAGGGTGAAGACATTGGCGAAGAGCTGTATGCCAGCTTCAAGCACTGGGATCTGGGCGACATCGTGGCCGCTGAAGGCAAAATCTTCAAAACCAAAACCGGCGAATTGTCCATCCACGCCACCAGCGTTCGCCTGCTGACCAAGAGCCTGCGCCCCCTGCCCGACAAGTTCCACGGCATGAACGACCAAGAGGTGAAGTACCGCCAGCGCTATGTCGACCTGATCACCGACGAATCAGCCCGCCACCGTTTTGTGGCGCGCTCCAAAGCCGTCAGCGGCATCCGTGAATTCATGGTGTCGCACAACTTCCTCGAAGTCGAAACGCCCATGCTGCACCCCATCCCCGGTGGTGCCAACGCCAAGCCTTTCACCACGCACCACAACGCGCTGGACCAGCAAATGTTCTTGCGCATTGCGCCCGAGCTGTACCTCAAGCGCCTGATTGTGGGCGGGTTCGACCGGGTGTTCGAGATCAACCGGAGCTTCCGCAACGAAGGTATTTCGGTGCGTCACAACCCGGAGTTCACCATGATGGAGTTCTACGCGGCCTACTGGGATTACCAGGACCTGATGACCTTCACCGAAGCCCTGATCCGCGACGCCGCCCACAAAGCTTGCGACACGCTGCACCTCACTTACGGTGGCAAGGCGGTCGATTTGAGCCAGCCCTTTGAGCGCCTGACGATTGTGGAGGCCATCTGCAAGCACACCGAAGCAGGCACGCCGATTGAAGGCGGCACCCAACTCAAGGTTGACAACGAAGCCTGGCTCATCAATGCCCTGCGCAAACTGGGCATGTCTGAAGGCAAGCACAAGCTCTCGACCCGCTCGCTGCCCAGCCTGCAGGTGATGTACTTTGAAGAAACCGTTGAAGAAAAACTGTGGCAGCCCACCTTCATCTGCGAGCACCCGGTCGAAATCTCGCCACTGGCCCGTGCCAGCGACACCCGCCCAGGCGTCACCGAGCGCTTTGAGCTCTACATTACCGGCCGCGAGTTTGGCAACGGTTTCAGCGAGTTGAACGATGCCGAAGAGCAAGCCGCCCGCTTCCACGCCCAAGTGGCGGCCAAAGACGACGGCGACGACGAAGCCATGTTCTACGACCACGACTTTATTCGCGCGCTCGAATATGGCATGCCCCCCACCGGCGGCTGTGGCGTCGGGCTGGACCGCCTGATGATGTTGCTGACCGACAGCAGCAGCATCCGTGATGTGATCCTGTTTCCGGCCCTGCGCCGTGAGGCTTAAGGAAAATTGGCCTCTAGCCCCCGTATTCAATGCGTGAGTAGCTATTAATAATATAGCGATAAAACCACTGAAATATCTGTTGGGTTATTCCACGGATACGCTGCTGCAAGTTGAAAAACTCGTGGCCAGCAACGGGCTGGGCTCGTGGTTGCTGAAAAAATACCCCAGCGGCCACACGGTGCGCACCGACAAGGCCTTGTTTGAGTATGTGCAAGACCTCAAACAAGCGCACCTGCGTGGGGCCGAACCGCTCGCCAAAGTGGCTTTTGACAGCAAGCTGCAAGTGGTGGCCCACGCGCTGGGCACCCACACCACCATCTCGCGGGTGCAGGGCAGCAAGCTCAAGTCAAAACGTGAGATTCGCATTGCCTCGATGTTCAAAGACGCGCCCGATGAGTTTTTGAAGATGATCACGGTGCATGAACTCGCTCACCTCAAGGAACGCGCCCACGACAAGGCGTTCTACAAGCTCTGCACCTACATGGAGCCTAGATACCACCAGCTTGAGTTTGAAGTGCGCATGTACCTCACGCACCTGGATGTGGCGGGAACCAGGCTATGGGACGTGTCACCCAAGAATTAACTGATCTCCATCAATAAAAGCCACGTCATAATCAATTAGTTACAAATTAATTATAAAAAGGCTGACGCTTCAGCCTGTTGACGCAGACTGAAAATGGGATCTTCAAAAAACACACCGCCGGATGAAGTCAATCAGCCACTGACCCTCTTCAAAAAAATAACAGGGGCTAGCGCACGTTTTGTAGAGGTTCACTGGGGTTCGGTTTTCTTTGCCGCCGCCCTCAGCCTGATTCTTGAGCACTTTGGCATGCTCAAGCTGCTGACCAAATTTTCAATCCTGGTGGTCTCCAGCATGGCGGCCCAAGCGCCACAGCAAGCGGTCGCCATCCAATCGGAGACCACTGTCGTGGTCGTGCTGGGCAATGACGACTTTGTCTCCCGTTATGGCGAACGCAGTCCGCTTGACCGCTGCGAAATGGCGCTGGACCTGGGGCGCATTTTGCAAAAGTCGCCGCGCCGAATGGCCGTTGACTTTGATCTATCGCCCATCCTCAAACCGTCCGACCAGGAGCGCGCGTGCCAGGCGCAGTTGGACCAGACGCTGGCTGCCCACACCGGCACACTGGTTTTGCTGGCACCGTTTGCCGTGACGTCCGAGCCACTCCTGCACGTCAAGCACCAGTGGATGACGACACAGTGTCAACTAGGCATTCATTTTGCCGACGGCGAACTTGAGCAATCGCTGGGCATGGTGACCGAGCATTCCGT
>NZ_JBAWYV010000084.1:0-14826 GCF_037143375.1 Rhodoferax sp.
AGTCATCGAGGGTATCGACCATCGTGCCGTCCAGATCGACGATCACGGCGTCTATATTTTCGTAATTCAAATGAGTCGTTTCCTAAATAATCGACACCAAGCAGTGTCGGTAGGAAGTTTAAAACTGGATGACGGTCACCAGGAGTCAGTACGCGATATTTCCAGCAAAACAGGCTACTTGATATAAAAATGGACTAACCGGATCTTGTAGATCCCGCCAGTCCATTCATTTTTAAATCACGTTTACCCGTTGTGTTGATTAAAACGAGTGTTTGACACCGAAGTTAAACAAGCTGGCGTTGTTGTCTGACCCCGTACCACCGGCCACGACCGAGGTCAGCAGGTTGCTTGACCCGCCCTTTGCCATTTTGTCGGCACTCACGAATGCTGCGGTGGCGTACAGCGTGGTGCGCTTGGACAAAGCATATTCATCACTCAGGATGTACGACGTGGTTTTGTTGGTGTCGTCGTTCTTGTCCTTGCCAAAGTAAGCCGCGAGGATCACAGTGTTATTGGGTGCCAGTTTCCAATCGAGGCCCAGGCCCACGACTTCTACATTGCTGGTCTCAACTTGGCTTGAGTCCTTGTTGGTGCCGCGCAGGTAGTTGAGTTTGCCGGTGAAGGCGCCCATGGTGTAACCCGCGCCCACGGTGTACAAGGCACTTTGCTGGTCAGAGGTTTTAGGAAGATTAGTGGTCTGGTACGCGGCCGACAAGGACACTGGACCAGCGTAAGTAGCCCCCAGGGACACCACGGCACCTTTGTCTTCAGAAACACTGTAGGCCACACCCAGGCCGACCGGACCCAGCGTGTTGTTGTAGGAAATAGCGTTTTGCAGGAACACGCCTACATCGTTATTGCCGTTATTGGTGCCGGGAGCGGGGAGGGATGGAATGAGCGCGCCAGAGTTGTAGGCCCACGAATACAAACCCGAGAAGTTCTCGCGCAGACCGCGGGGGTCGGTGGCGGCAAAGGCCAAAACAGCTGGGCCGTACTGATTGCCCAGTGTCAAGGTGCCCATGCTGGCAGATGAAAATCCGACATTGGATTGACGGCGAAAGAACGTAGTCGTGCCTGCGCCGGTGTCTGCAGAAAAGTGTGACTCAAGATTGAAGTTGGCCTTCAGGCCGCCACCCAAGTCTTCCGAGCCACGAAAACCCCAGATGCTGGGTGAAATTCCGCCGTTGTAAAGCTGAGGCGAAGATACGGCGGGGCCAGTATTGTTCTGGACCAGCAAGCCGAGATCAATGGCGCCGTAGATCGTCACGTTACTTTGTGCCAGGGCGGCACCGGACACCAGCGCCAGTGCGGCCAGCGCCACGATTTTTTTCTGCAGGGAATGCTTCACGATCTTGCTCATTAAGAGTCTCCTCATTAGTTGTTTGATAAATGTCACTTGTTCAAGAATGACCATGCGTTAATGCAAATTGCATGCCCAATGCTTTTTGAGGAAATTTAATGCCATCCCAGCAACGTGATTTGCATCAAGTTAGCTCTGAGTGAAGTCAAAAAGCCAAGGGCGTTGTGCGCCACTCATGCGTGAAAGTGAAAGGGGAAATTGATCCATCGAGGCTGCTCCAAATTGGATCAACTCGCTTTTTTCGCCGAAAAACGCGTCAATAACAACGCATTGAGGTCGGGTTTACCTTAACTTGCTACGCTAAGAAAAGCAGTTGCCTACTTGACCAACTGGTTAAGTTGAATGATCGGCATCAGCACCGCCAGCACGATCAGCATCACCACCACGCCCATCGCCACAATCAGCAGCGGCTCCAGCAGGGTGGCCAGCGCCATGGCGCGCCGGGCGACCTCGGTGCTAAGTTGCTTGGCGGCGCGTTGCAGCATCAGCGGCAACTGGCCGGTTTGCTCACCCAGGCGGGCAAACATGGCGAGCAATCCAGGGAAGCGTTTCTTCTGGGCCAGGGCGGACGCCAGCGGCGCGCCTTCGCGCACCAGCACCAAGGCATCGAGCGCATCGGCGCGCATGGCCTGGTTAGACAAGGTTTCGGCGGCGGCCTGCAAGGCTTTCAGGATCGGCACCCCGGCGGCGGCCAGCATCGCCAGCGTGTTGGCAAAGCGCGCGGTGTTGTAACTGCGCGAGAGTTTTCCCAGAATCGGCAGGTTCAGCCAGGCAGCGTCAAACTTTTCACGAATTAGTGGTCTAGCCAAGGCCAGACGTGCGCCAACAGCTATTAATAAAATAGCAATCAACATCAGCCAACCGTAGCTGCGCACAAAGCTGCTCATGCCGATCATCAGCACCGTGAGCAGCGGCAAGGCGCGCTTGCTGCCGGCAAACACATGCGCCACCTGCGGCACCACATAGGTGACCAAAAACAGCACGATGACCACCGCCACCAAACTCACGATGGCCGGGTAAAGCGCCGCGCCGATGAGCTTGGACTTGAGCGCCTGCTGCTCTTCCAGGTCGTCGGCCAAGCGCTCCAGCACCAAGCCCAAATTGCCGCTTTGTTCGCCCGCGCCAATCACCGCTTGGTAAATCGGACTGAACTCGCGCGGATGCTGCGCCAGCGCCCGCGCAAACGTCGAGCCGCCGTTGACCTCGGAGCGCAAGGAGGCCACCAGATTGCGCTCGGGCTCGCCTTCGGCCTCCTCCGACAGCGAGGCCAGCGCCCGCTCCAGCGGCAGACCGGAAGACACCAGCCCGGCCAACTGTCGCGTCCACACGCCCAGACCGGTGGCGTTGAACACGCGCCGCTTCATGCGACTACCCTGCCCCGTCGCACCTACGCCGGATGCTGCGTCGGCGCTGACCGATTCGACGCTCAAAGGCACCATCGACTGCAACCGCAACAAGCTGCGGGCAGCCTTGGCCGAGTCGGCCTCGATCACGCCTTTGCGGGTTTGCCCCTCGGCGGTGAGGGCTTCAAAAGAATAGGCGGGCATGGGGCTAATCCCGCGTGACGCGGACCAGTTCTTCGCGCGAGGTCACGCCCAGTTTCACCAAGCGCTCGCCATCGTCGCGCATCAGCGTCATGCCCCCGGCCAGCGCGGCGCTGCGAATGTCGGCTTCTGACGCGCGACTGTGAATTTGGGCGCGAATGGCGTCATCGGTCACCAGCAGTTCAAAAACGCCCGAGCGCCCGGCATAGCCGGTTTGACCGCAGGCCGGGCAACCGTCCCCATGGCAACTCCGGCACAGCTTGCGCACCAGTCGCTGCGCCAGCACACCGAGCAGCGAAGAGCTCAGCAAAAACGGTTCCACGCCCATGTCGGTCAGGCGCGTCACGGCGCTGGTGGCGTCGTTGGTGTGCAGCGTGGCCAGCACCAAATGGCCGGTGAGCGAGGCTTGAATGGCGATCTGCGCGGTTTCGAAATCGCGGATTTCGCCGATCATGATGACGTCCGGGTCTTGCCGCAGGATGGCGCGCAAGGCCTTGGCAAAAGTCAAATCAATCTTGGCGTTGACCTGCGTTTGCCCAACGCCCGACAGCTCGTACTCAATCGGGTCTTCCACCGTCATGATGTTGCTACGGCTCGCGTCCAGCCGGTTCAGCGCCGCGTAGAGCGTGGTGGTTTTGCCCGAACCCGTGGGGCCGGTCACCAGAATAATGCCGTGCGGTTGCTCAATCAGCTTTTGGAAACGGGCCAGGATGTCGCCTTGCATGCCGAGGCCTTCAAGGCTCAGCTTGCCTTCGGATTTATCCAGCAGCCGCAACACCGCCCGCTCACCATGCGCGCTGGGCAAGGTGCTGACGCGCACATCCACCGCCCGGGTGCCAATGCGCAGCGAGATGCGGCCGTCTTGCGGCAAACGGCGCTCGGCAATGTCGAGGTCGGCCATAATTTTGAGGCGCGAAATCAGCGCGGCGTGCAGGGCGCGGTTCGGCTGCACCACCTCTCGCAGCGTGCCGTCGACGCGAAAGCGCACGCTGGAGTGGCGCTCGTAGGGCTCGATGTGAATGTCGCTGGCGCCATCGCGCGCGGCCTGCGTCAGCAGCGCATTGAGCATGCGGATGATGGGCGCGTCGTCGGAGGTTTCCAGCAAGTCTTCGATCGCGGGCAGGTCTTGCATCATGCGCGACAAGTCGGCATCGCTCTCGACCTCGCTCACCACCATCGCCGCGCTCGACTCGCCCTGCGCGTAGGCGGCGCTGATGCGCTGGATCAGCGCCTGCGCGGGCAGCGCTTCAAGCTGGCACTGCGGGTATTTGCGCAGCACTTCACCGGCGGCACTCGGTGCCGTGTCCGGGTGCAGCCAGAGGGTGAAAACGCCTGCATTTTCTTCCAGCAACAACTGGTGGGTGCGGGCAAAAGCGTAGGGCAGCGGGTAGCGCATGGCGGGTCGTGATCAGGGTTGCTTGGGCTCGGCGGCAGGAATCACGGGCTGGGGCAGCGGACTCACTGGAATCGATGCAGCGTCACCCTGCGTTGACTTGGCAGGCGGCAAAGCGGGCAGCGTGGCGGCTTCGTTGATTGGCACCACCGTGCTCGGCACCGGCTGCGCGTCCTTCAGACCGGCACGCATCATCTCGTAGCGGCCCACCGACAAACGGTCGGTGGCGGCGGCATCACGCACCACCACCGGTCGCAGGAACACCATCAGGTTGGTCTTCTTGCGCGACCGTGCTTCGCTTTTAAACAGATTGCCAAAGAAAGGTACATCGCCCAGTCCGGGCACTTTGTCCTGGTTGCCGGAATACTCGTCTTGCAGCAAACCGCCCAGCACCACGATGCTGCCATCTTCAACCAACACGGTGGACTCGATCGTGCGTTTGTTGGTGGTCGGGCCGTTGATGGCGTTCACAGTCGAGGCTTGCACACTGGAAACCTCCTGGTAAATCACCAGCTTGACGGTGCCGTTTTCGCTGATTTGCGGCTTGACCTTGAGCGTCAGGCCGACGTCCTTGCGCTCAATGGTCTGAAACGGATTAACTGAACTGCCGCTGCTGCTACTGCCGGTATTGGTGAACTGCCCGGTGACGAAAGGCACGTTTTGACCGATGACGATCTTGGCCTCTTCGTTGTCAAGCGTCAGCAGGTTAGGCGTCGACAACACATTGCCGCTGCCAGACTCTTCGAGAAACCGCGCCAAAAAGCCCAGCACAGGCAGGCCATTGGACTGTTTGACGACACCCAAATTAATCCCCGTTGAGGGGGGCGTCAATTTGCCGTCACTATTAACCATACCAAATATGTTTTTGCCGCCAATGCTGAAATTAGTGCCGAGCAAGCCAAGAATGTTGTCACCCGTCTGGCCGGCACCGGCCTGCCACTGGATACCAAATTCAGCCGCCTTGTCAGCACTCACCTCTGCAATCAGGCTCTCCACAAACACCTGCGCCCGCCGCGCATCAAGCCGGTCGATGACCGCCCGCAACTGCCGGTACTGTGGCTCGGGCGCGGTGATGATGAGCGAGTTGGTGGACGCATCAGCCTGCACTTGTCCGCCGGTGGTAGTGGCAGGCCCGGCGGCAGCGCCTCCGGCGGTCGGCGTGGCGGGAGTGGCGCGAACTTCCCCCGACATCGCGGCGCGCAGGGTCACAGCCAGTTTGGTGGCGTCGGCGTTCTTCAGGTAGACCACATAAATATTGCCCGCTGCGCCATTGGCGCCATTGCCAGCGGGTTGGTCCAGTTTCTCGACCAAAGACTTGACCAGCGCGGCACGGGCCGGGTTGGCGGCCCGCAAAATCAGCGTGTTGGAGCGCGACTCGGCGATCAGCGTGGTCTTGAACGAGGTGTCGGCCTGCCCGGCCGGGGCGCCGCTGCCGGAGGACTCCACCAAGCGCAGCACCAGTGGCGCGAGGTCGACCGCGATGGCGTGCTTGAGCGACAAAATTTCGACATCGGTGGCGTTGGCGACGTCCATCGTCGCGATGATGAGCGCCATGCGGCGCAGGTTGTCGGCGTAGTCGGTGATGATGAGCGAGTTGTTGCCGGGGTTGGCGTTGATGGTGTTGTTGGGGCTGATCAGCGGGCGCAGCACCGGCACCAGGTTATTGGCCGACTCGAAGTTGAGTTTAAAAATCTGCGTCGTGATCTGGTTGCCAATGGCCGCGCCGGTGGCCTTGTCGTCTACCGTGACGGCGCTGCTTTGCAGCTTGGCATCGGCCTCGGGCACCACCTTGTAGAGCCCGGCCGACTCGACCATGGTGAAGCCCTGCAAGCGCAATGCGGACTGAAACTGGTTCATGGCCGCGGTGCGGCTCACCGGCTTTTCAGTCACCAGCGTGAGCGTGCCCTTGACGCGCGGGTCGACCACCACATTGGCACCCGTGATGTTGGCCATGGTGCGCGCCACAGCTTCGATGTCGGCGTTGTTGAAGTTCAGCGTGACCGGCTCGCCCACCTTCAGGGCGGGCGCCGTCTGCGCTTGCACATTTATGGCAAACAGGCCTGCAGCCCCCGTGATTAAAGCGTAAACAGCTATATAACTTATAGCGTTTTTTGATTTTTTGAAGTCACAAAATTTCATACAGATTCAACCCACTTTGATGATGGCGCGAGCGCCGTCGCGGCGCCCGATGATATTCAGAAGATTGGACAAGGCTTCCTGCCGCTCTGGGGCGGCACTGGCCTCGCCGTCAAACCGGAGTTTGGCGCCGACCCACTGGCCGCTTCCCGACAACTGCAAGCTGCCCTCCAGCGTTTCCAGTTGCAACGTGGTTGCCGCGCCGCCCACCACGGTAACGCGGTAGCTGCCCATCGGTTTGAGCGTTGACAAGCGCGATGAGATTTGATTGGCGTCCAGTTGGGCGCGCCCGGCCACAGCTAAGCGCCCGGCCGCCCACTCCAGCGTCAGCCCCTGGGTTGACAAAGCCAGACTGCCTTCGGGCTGCACCGTGTTCCAGGGCGTGCCCAAACCGGCCAGCGCCTGGGCGGGCCACTGCGACTGGCTGTCTGCCAACATCAGTTGGGTACCGCCCCAGCGCGGCATCAGGCTCAGGCGCCAAGGCTGCTGCAAGCAGCAATCGGCCAGCACATCGGCATTCAGCCCCGCGCCGGTGAGCGACATCTTCCAGGCCAGGCGGCCCGGCAAAGTAGCGGCGTCAGCACTGCCGGCACCGCCGGCCAAGGTCAATTGCGCCGACCCATTCCAGAGCGTGCCGCGGGCATCCTGCAGCAGAAAGCGGCCCTGACTGACGGTTTGCACAGAGGGGGTGAACCAACTGGCGGGCAACTGCCACAAGGTGGTGAGCAGCAAGCCCAGCAACGCGCCAGCCAGCGCCCAAGTCCACGGGGTGCTCGAAGGTCGCGTCACTGCAGGCTCAGCACCAGCGTGCCGTCCCAGGTTCCGGTGGCGCTGCGCTGCAGGCGCGCCTCGCTCGGCATGGCGTGGGCATTCAGGCGGGCTTGCGCCAGCCATTGCGCCAGGACATCGGCCGACACCCCCTTGAAGGTGACGCTGACGCGTTCGCCCACCACCGTCATTTGGGCCGTGGAAGCCAGCGGCTTGACCGAGGCTTCAAGTAGGCGGCGGGCCTCTTCCGCCGACGGCCGGGGTTGGGCCTGCAACGATTTAGCCTGCGCTTGCAGGCGCTGCATCTGCTGCAACTGGGCCTCCAGTACCGGGCGCTGTTTCTCAACGGTCCGCAAAGTGGCTAGCGCCGGGGCCAGCCCGACCCACCAGACCAGCGCACTGACGACCAGCGCCAGCGCCGCCAGCACCATGCGCTGCTCACGGGGCGAGACACCGGCCCAACGGGCTTGAAGTGTTTGAAGAATTTGCAGCAGGTTCATAAGCCCGCCACCGGTTTGATCAGCAGGCTGTCGCCCTCGACCGTGGCGCCATAGCCGAGCGGCTTGAGTTTGAAAGCCAGCGGGCTGGCGTCTTCGGGCTTGAGTTTGAGGCCCTTCAGGCGCAACTCACCCGCTACATATTCAATAGCGGATGGCACAGACGCGACGGGGGCTACAGCCCCAAAAGCCCCTAACATCGCTTCCAGATCGCGGTTTGACGCCACGCCGCTGGCTTGCTGCAGGGTCGCCACTTCGCGGGCCATCTGGACCGGTGCGTCCACCACCACCTGAACTTTGGGGAAGGTGCTGTTCAACACTGTGTTGATCGCAACCCGCTGCGCCTTGAGGCTGGCCTGCTCGCGCCAGGCCCAGGCATTCAGGCCGACCAGATTAACGGCCAGCAAAGCCACCACGGCGACCCGTGCCGCACGCCAACGCGGCGCCCGCAGCAGGTTGTTGCCCACGGCCAACCAGCGTTTTTTGGTGCGGGCGCTGCTGGAATTGATCAGGTCAAACTGCGCCAAGTCCCACGGCGAGGCCGCTGCCTGAACGCTGTGCTGGGCGCTGGGTTGCAGGGTCACGGTCCGCCCCAATAATTGCTCCGCCAGCGCCACCACGGCGGGCTCGGCCACCACGGCTGCGGTTTCAGGCCAGCCCAACAAGGCCACCGACGCTTTGGACAGCGGCCACACCGAGACGCCGCCGCGTTGGGTGAACACCATCTGGGCCGCATCAGCGTCGCCCATCACATACAGCGTGTCGCCCAAAGACTCGGGCGCAAAAGCCGGCACGATGCGGCTCGGGCGATGCCCGGCTTGCTCCAGCGCCTGCACCGCCGTCTGCAGCCAGGTCCGGTCGCACACCGCCACCCACACCGGGGCGTCTGTTTGCGCCTCGGGCGCCAGAGCAAAGTGCAGCTGCTGCGTGTCATCGAGCAAGCGGTCTTCCAGCAGGCCGTCCAAAATGGCGCGCACCCGCAGGGGGCTGCTTTCCTGAAAAAACTTTCGCCCCAACGTGCCCTTGGGCAACTGCACCTGATGCCACGACAAGTACCGGGCAGGCACCACGGCCACCACCTCGTCGGCGTTGCCGAGGGCGGGCAACAGCGCCAGCGGCACACTCGATTGCCCGGCCACCGCACTGCCGTCAGGGCTGAGCACGTAGTCGTACAAAGCCGCGGCGTCAGACGGGGCTGGGGGAAGGGTAATGATCAGGGTGGTCATGCGCAAGGTGGAGGCTGAAAGATCATTGTAGGGGGGCGATTGCCGGGGCCACGCCACGATTTCGGGTCAGGGTTTTGACCTCCATGCCGTCGCGCTGCACCACGGATTGCTCTTGCACGGTGGTCTGGTTCACGGTCAGGTTGCCGCGCACTTCGAAGTAACGTGTCGTCACGTTATATAGCTGTTCGTTGAAAAAAGCATCTGCTTTACCGGCGGCTTTGCCAGCCTCCGCCAACGTTGTCAGCGGCGAGGCGCTGCGCGCGTCTACCAAGTGATGGGCGTCGGCCAGCGCCAGCGACTCCACGCAGGCGTAAACCACCTCGGCCGGGGCGGTGTTGAGGTTCACCGGCGTGCGCACCGGCAGCAGCGTAACAAAGGGGCGCAACACGGCCAGACTGCGCGGTGACAAACCCAGCCAAACCAATTGGTCCACCGTTTGCGGTTGCAGAGGGGCTTCGGCCGTGGCTTTGGCATCCAGGTGGGGGTCTTGCGCCAGGCGCAGCTTATCGGCCAGGGCCGTCAACTCGCTTTCGGGCAGGTTCAGCTGTTTGAACAGCCGTTTAAAGGCTTTCAGACTGGTCTCGTCAATTTTCGAATCCAGCACCAAGTTGGCGACGTTCAGCCGTGATTGCAAATCGACCATCTGCCCGGATAAAAAGGCCTCCTGGGTGTCGTCTTCGGCGGCCTGCGCATTGCTGCGGTCGGCCGCCAGAAAGGTGGACAAGCGGGCTTGTGCCAACGGCACCGCCCACGGCTCACCGAGGTGGTCGGCACCGCCTTTGCGGCCGTCTTCGCGCAGGATCAGCCGGGCCCAATCCAGCGCGCCGATCAGCACCCAGGCTGACTGCGTGCGGCTGCGCTCGGCGGCCTCAATCTCGACCCCGCGCCACTGCTGCCAGAGCGAACTGGCGGCCAGCGTGGCCACCAGCACCACCGTGAGCATGGCGGTCAGGATGGCGGCGCCGCGTTGCGCCTTCATTTATTGCCCCCCACGGTGGGGCGCAGCCAATCGCGCGTGACCACGCCACTGATGGCTTGGCCGGGCGCCAGCGTCAACACCAGGCGAACACCGTCTGGCGTGACATCTTGTGCCGCCACCGGGGTGACCGCCACCGGCGCGACCGGCGTCGGTCCATCGGTCGCCGCCCCGGCGCTCGACAGCGGGTTGCTCCAGGCATCGCTGCGGTAATAAAAAATCTGCCACTGGTCAAGCACGGCAATCCGCACTTCAAGCTTGCGATCCTCGTCGCTGGGGTTCTGGCCCCACAAGGCAGCTTTTTGCCAGGCCAACTGCAACTCGCCACGCGTGGTCAGGGGCGGCGATTGCCAGCGCAGCCATTGGCCGGTGCCCTCGATCGCGCGGCGCGACCAGGCCACCACATGCAGGCCCTCGCCCGCGCTGGCGCTGCCCCGGCGCAGGATGCGCAGCGCCCGACCGTCCCAGTCCAGGCTCGGGGTGTTGGGCTGGGTCGCGAGCGCGTCCAGGTCGGCACCCCATTGCGCCAACCCGGCTTGCAGGGTCAGCACGTCGTCGGCGCGCTGGCGCATCTGGGCCTGCGCCCGGGTCATGCCGTCCAGGCCACGCCAACTCAAGGCCGCCATCAGCGCCATCAGGCTGATCGCTACTAGCAACTCGATCAGCGTGAAGCCGCTTGGCCGGCGTTTGTTAAGGGGCCGCATCAGTACTTCCCGACCACGGTGGAGAGGCGCAGCACCGACGTTTCGCCACTCAGCACCTGGGCATCGACGCGGCGAAAGTTGGGGTTGGGCGTGGGCCGCACTGCCAGCACCACGCTGAAGCTTTGTCCGGCTTGCTCGCAAGCCACCGTGCTGTCGCCCACGTCAGGCATTTGGCGTGACAAGCGGGTTTTGATGAGTTCGTTTTCGGCGCACATCTGGGCCAGCAACACATCAGACTGGCGCTGGGCGTTGCGCGTCAGTGCGGCGGTGGCTTGCAGCCCGGCGGTCAGTGCAATGGCCACGATGCCAAGCGCAACCAGCACCTCGACCAGCGTAAAACCACGCGTTTTAAAGCGCCGCAGGCTCATGGCAACTCGGCTTGCACGGCAAACGGGCGCACGCCATCGCTGGCGAGCCGCACGCTTTTACCGGGCTGGCTGCGGGAGACCAACACCAGATCTTGCGGACCAATGATGGGCTCGGGACCCAGCAACAAGGTGACGGCCGTCCGGGCACCGGGTTTCGGCACCACGGCCGTATCAGTATCCAGCCACGCCGAGGGCAAATCCGAGTTGGGCAGGCCATCAAACTGGAAACCGGCCTCGGTCGCGCGCCAATGCACCGGCACGCCCAAGACCCGGGACTGGGCCCGGGCCGACTCCAGCAGGGCGGTGAGCCGCTCGCCATCGCGCTCCAGCTGCACCTGCCCGGTGTCGCGCATCGCCAAACCGACACCGGCTGAGGCCATCGCCACGATGGCCATCACCACCAGCAACTCCAGCAGCGTGAAGCCGGCAGGTGCTGCGCGGCGCGGTTTACGGTTGCCAGCTTCCGATGTCTGCATTTTTGCCCTCGCCGCCGGCCTGGCCATCGGCACCATAAGACATCACATCCACCTCGCCTTTGATGCCGGGATTGAGGTACACATAAGGCTTGCCCCAGGGGTCATTGGGCAGCAAGTCCAGGTAGGTCTTCCAGTTCATGGGCACCGGGGCGGCGGTGGGCTTGATCAGCAAGGCTTGTAAACCCTGCTCGGCCGTGGGGTAACGCTGGTTGTCGAGCTTGTAGAGCTTGAGCGCCTGCATCAGGTTGTTGACATCGGTCTTGGCCGCCGTGACCCGGGCGTCGTCGGCCCGGTCGAGCACATTGGGCACGATCAGCGCGGCCAGCACGCCAATGATCAGGAGCACCACCATGAGTTCGATCAGGGTGAAGCCGCTTTGGACACGTCGAATAAAGAAGGTGGAGTTTTTTTTCATAGGTGCCGGGGTGAGGGTCGGTTTTAATTTTTAGTTTGATGATATCTGCAATGAACTGATGGCTTGAAGACCCGCGACCGGGTGTTTTTGAGAAACCGCAACAATCCGGGTAAATTGGCCCCATGATTCAGTCCCGACGCCGGCTTATGGCCGCGGGGCTTCATTGATAATCGGCCCATGCAAACGCAATCAACCAGTATTTGGGGACTTCGGGCGGTCACTTTTGTGCTCGCGGCTTTGGCGGCTGCCAGCGCCACCTTTTGGGGACTCAAATGGAACGCCACCGCACCGGCTCAACCGAGTGCGGCCCTGGCATTTGCTGAGGCACCCCAAGCCGATCCCCAAGTGGTTGCCCGCTTGCTGGGCGGCGGGCGAACTGCGGCAGCGCCGGTTGAGGCTGCCGCCAACCGGTTCAAACTCATCGGCGTGGTGGCCGACCTCGCCAAAGGTGGTTACGCTCTGATCGCCATCGATGGCAAACCGGCCAAGCCCTACCGGGTGGGCGCGCAACTTGATGACGCGTTGGTGTTGCAGTCGGTGTCAGCGCGCAGTGCCGCGCTGGCCACCAGTGTTGACGCGCCAGCGTCCGTCCTACTGGAACTGCCCAAGCTCAATCAGCCGTGATTTCAGCTTTGCTTTAACGGCTTATTCAGCCTTTAAGCGGCCAACGAAGCCCGCATCGCGTCCACCACCGCCTTGTAATCGGGCTTGCCAAAGATGGCGCTGCCGGCCACAAAGGTGTCGGCGCCGGCATCGGCAATTTGGCGAATGTTGTCAACCTTGACGCCGCCATCGACTTCCAGTCGAATATTTTTGCCACTGGCAGTGATGCGGCGGCGCACATCTTCAATTTTGCGCAGGGCCGAGTCAATGAAGCTCTGGCCGCCAAAACCGGGGTTAACGCTCATGATGACGATCAGGTCAATGTCTTCAATCACCCAGTCCAGCACATCCAGTGGCTGACCCGGGTTGAACGCCAACCCGGCCTTACAACCTTTACTTTTAATCACCTGAATGCTGCGGTGCACATGGCTGGTGGCGTCGGGGTGAAAGCTGATGAGGTCGGCACCGGCATCGGCAAAGGCGCTGGCCAGCGCATCGACCGGCTGCACCATCAGGTGCACGTCGATTGGCACGGCCACACCGGCGGCAGTTTTGGCATGGGGCTTGAGGGCGCTGCAAATCATCGGGCCGAAGGTCAGGTTGGGCACGTAGTGGTTGTCCATCACGTCAAAGTGAATCCAGTCGCTGCCGGCAGCAATCACGTTTTTGACCTCTTCGCCCAAACGGGCAAAGTCAGCAGAGAGAAGGGAAGGAGCGATGCAAAAGGTCATGGCAATGGGCTTAAAGAAGTTTGGGGTAAAAATCGGGGATTTTCCGTTGTTTATTTTCGCAGGTAGCATCGCTTTATGTCCAAGTACCAATTTCGTGTTGAAGTTTCGCCCCACTACCTGGCCGAGCAGTCGGCCCCGCAGCAGGGCCTGTATGTGTTTTCTTACACCATCACCATCACCAATACCGGCGAGGTTCCGGCCCAGTTGATCTCGCGCACCTGGAACGTGAACGATGCCAACGGGCACACCGAGCGAGTCAAGGGCCTGGGCGTGATTGGGCAGCAACCGCTGCTCAAACCGGGCCAGGTGTTTGAATACACCAGCGGCACCCGCCTGCGCACACCCACCGGCACCATGCACGGCAGCTTCTTCTGCGTCGCAGAAGACGGTGAAAAGTTTGACGTGGACGTGCCCATGTTTGTGCTCGATGCCTTGAGCGCCAGCGGCGGCACGCGCACCCTGCATTGACCAGACGCACGACGCCAATGCGAGAGCTGCCTGATTTACTGGCCGCGCTGGACCCGCAAGCCGAGTTGGTGCAACGCCACTTGTGGCTGATTGCGCTGTTTGAGTGGATTCGGGGCGATGCCCGCTCGGTGCCCGCCGCTCTGGGCCGGGTGCATTTGCTACTGGATGCCCTGCAGGTTCGACTGGAGACCCGGGCCCGCTTGCAGAACTGGTGGCAAACCCTGCTCGAAACCATCGACGGCACCACGCTGCTGGCCGACTACGGTTTTGCCTCGCGCAGTGCGTTTGTCAGCGAACTGGCCGAGCGCATCCGGCAAAAAATACTGCCCGGCACACCTGAAACTGCCGATGCCTCGGTGCTATTTTCCCTGGTGCTAAACCACCGCTTTGACGCCTTGTGGCTCGCAGCATTGGATGAAACAACGCTGGATCGGATCAGGGCCTTGCTGCAAGCACCGCCCGCAGCACTGACCCAAGAACCTGCGCCCCCGCTGTCCAAATGGCAGTCGACGGTGCTGGAAGCCCTCACCTTTTGCACCAGCCAGGTGCGCGCCACCGGTTTCTCGCCCGAGTTGCGCCTGCGCATGAGTGCCCCGGCGCGCGATGCCGGGCCGTTTCACACCTTAGCGAGAGACTTTGATGTGCTGCGCGATGCCTATCTGGCCTCGCCTGAGAACGACAACGCGGCGCGCCAGGACGCGCTGCTCCAATTTCGCGAACAGCTGGAAGCCTGCCGCCACGCCGCGGCCACGGTCTACACGCACCTGGACGCACATGGCATTTCAGTCAACCTGGTGTTTCAGTTGCGCCAACTGCGTGAGCGGGTGCTGCGCATTCGCGCCCTGCTGGATTGCCTGCTCTCAGCCAACCCGGCGGCCAGTACGGCCCGCCTGATGGCGCATCTGGTGACCGTGGGCCAAGAGCGGCGCAGCGTGCGGGCGCTGATTACCGCCAACACCTCGCTGCTGGCGGCCAAGGTGGCCGAGCGCAGCTCCGAGACCGGCGAGCACTACATCACCCGCACCGTGGCTGAGTACCGCGAGATGCTGCGCAACGCCGCTGGCGGTGGTGCGGTGATGTCGCTCACCACCATGATGAAATTCACCGTGCTCTCCCTGGGCCTGTCGGCCTTCTGGAGCGGCTTTTATGCGGGCATGAACT
>NZ_JBAWYV010000085.1:0-14825 GCF_037143375.1 Rhodoferax sp.
ACCATCCGAGGCATATTTGAAAGGCCGGTTTGGCTGAGGCATTTCAAAAGACTGATTGACCGGAATGCTCGTTGCCGGTAAGTAGCCGTTTATTGTGCCAAAGCAGGATCGGGTGGATGCTGGCATTGCGCCAGGGTTCATTCTGGTCGCCGGAAAAACTCAAGCTCAGTTGTTTAAAAAGTCGAGCACCATGCGGTTGAACTTGTCCGCATGCTCCCACTGAGCCCAGTGACCGCAACGGTTAAAGATGTGCATTTCGGCATTTTGCATGCCCCAGAGCAGGCGCAGGCCCACATCCATCGGCACAAAGCGGTCATCACGGCCCCAGATCACCAGCGCTGGCGCGGTGATTTCACCCAGGCGATGGCCGTAATCGGGGAATTGTTTGGGGTTGGCCGTCACGCTTTTTACGAAGTTCTCCAGGTGATCCCGGCGATTAAGCATGTTGTCCAGGCGGGCCTGGTAAAGCTCATCGGTCAGGCTGCTGGCATCAAAGACGAAGACATTCATCATCTTCTTCAGGTTGTCAATCGTTGGGTCACGGTACAGCGCGCCAATCAGCTTGATGCCTTCGGTTGGCATGGGGACGAACTGGCTGGGGCCACCCGTGCCGCCACCCATCATCACCAGCTTGCCAACACGCGTTGGGTTCGCCAGCGCAAAGGCCACCGCGCTGTGGCCGCCCATGGAGTTGCCAATGATGTGGACCTTCTCCAGTCCAAGCGCATCGAGCAAGCCTTTGAGCGCGCGGGCATTCAGGTCAGAGCGCGAACCGGTGCAGACGATGGGGTCGCTCTTGCTCCAGCCCGGGCAATCCATCAGGATCACGCGGTAACCCGCCGCAACCAGCGGCGCCACGTTGCGGTTGAAGTTGGCCCAGCCGCTGGCGCCCGGTCCTGAGCCGTGCAACATCACCACCGTTTCAGTGCCTGCCCCGGCGTCGTTGTAGTGCAACTGCAGGTCGAGGTCGCCCTCCTTGATGCGAACGAATTTACTGGTCGCGGCTTCTGTCAGCACGGGTGTTGGGGTTGTCATGGTCGTATTTTCTAAAGGGGTGTTGGGAGAGGTTGCAATCGATTAGTCGGTGTAAGGACGAGGGCCGTAACCAATGGGGGCTGGCGCACATTCAACCAGTCGTGTGAACATCGCCGCAAAGTTTTCTGACGAGCCATCTTTGCCCGACTTGGCATCCATTTCAGCCAGAAATTCCTGGTCAACGTCAGCCCAGTCCTGCTCGGTCAGGTGGCGACGAATCAGCGGCAACACGACTTCTTCTTCTAGCATCATGTGGCCCCGGTAAAAGTCGGCATAGCTGTTGAAGGCCTTGGAGAGTTCATCAAAGCAGGCCGGGTTGGCTACAAAATTGGCCAGCGCTTTTTCCAGATGGGCGATGCGCTGCGGTGCAGCAGCATGTTGCATGGCCAATTTGGCCAGCGCCTCGGCTCCTTCCGTCGTTCGTTTCGCCAGGTAGGTGAACAAGCGGTCTTCCTTGGGGTGATGCCGCTTCTCGGCGTAGGCATCCAGGTAATGGACCATGGCCTGAAAGAGTTTGAGGTCGGGCACCAGATGGCCGGCAGAAATTTCCTTGAGCATGAAGCGAACCGCATGCAGGATGCCTGCCAGCGACTGGTGCTCGTCAGAAATGATACGAAGTGCTTTCATTGATTTTTCTCCGGTAGGGACGCGCAATAGATTCAGGTGGCCAGCATTTCCTGGTGCTTGCTGCCCAGGCCAAGATAACTTTCGATCACGCGCGGGTCGTCGCGCAACTTCTGGGCCTCGCCCTCCATCTTGATGCCGCCGTTTTCCAGCACGTAGGCGTAGTCCGCCACCTGCAGTGCGGCGCGGGCGTTCTGCTCAACCAGCAGAATGGAGACGCCGCGTCGGCGCAGCTCGGCAATGATGCGAAAAATCTCGCGCACGATCAGTGGTGCCAGTCCCAAGCTGGGCTCATCGAGCATCAGCAGTTTGGGCTTGGCCATCAAGGCGCGCCCAACCGCCAGCATCTGGCGCTCGCCGCCAGACATTGTTCCGGCCGCCTGAAGCCGCCGCTCTTTGAGCCTGGGGAACAAGGCGTAAACCTCTTCCATGGTCTGGGCCTCATCACGATGACCACAACGGTGGCGCTGAAAGGCGCCCAGCAGCAGGTTGTCTTCGATGGTCATGGTGCCAAACAACTCGCGCTTTTCCGGCACCAGACTCATGCCCCGCACTACCATGCGCTCGACTTCCGGCACAGACTCGATGCTGCCGTCAAAACTAATCTGCCCACTGGACGGCAGCACGCCCATGATGGCGGACAGGGTGGTCGTCTTGCCCGCCCCGTTGGGGCCAATCAGCGTCACGATCTTGCCTTCGCCAACGGTCAGGTTCACGTTGCTCACCGCCTCCACTTTGCCGTAGGCTACCGAGAGGTTTTTGACCTCAAGTACGTTGTTGCTCATGACTACACACCTCCCAAATAAGCTTCAAGCACTGCCGGGTCTTGCTGAACCTCGTCGGGCAAGCCTTCTGCAATTTTTTCACCAAACTCCATCACCACCACCCGGTCCACCAGGCCCATGACAAAGTCCATGTCGTGCTCCACCAGCAGCACCGCCATGCCCTCGCTGCTCAGGCGCTTGAGCAACTCGGCCAGCGCCTGTTTTTCTCTCAAGCGCAGACCGGCGGCCGGTTCATCCAGCAGCAACAGGCAGGGATCGGCGCTCAAGGCGCGGGCAATTTCAAGAATGCGCTGCTGACCTAGGGCCAGACTGCCCGCCTCGGCGTGCATGAACTCAGCCAAACCGACACGCTCGACCTGAATCGCCGCTTCGCGCAGCAGACGGGCCTCTTCCACGCGGTCCTGCCGCCAGGCGGCCGAAAGCACGCCCTGGCTGCCACGCATGTGAGCGCCAATGGCGACGTTCTCCAGCACCGACATTGTGGGCAACAGGCGCACATGCTGAAAGGTGCGGCTCATGCCCAAGGCTGCGATTTCGCGCGAACTGTGCCCCGCCACCGACTTGCCCCGGAACAGGATTTCACCCGAGGTCGGGGTGTCCACGCCGGACAACTGGTTGAACATCGTGCTCTTGCCAGCGCCGTTCGGGCCAATCAGCGCCAGAATTTCACCAGCCTGCACATGCAGACTCATGTTGTTGTTGGCCACCAGGCCGCCAAATTTGCGGGTCACGCCCTTGGCTTCAAGAATCACTTCGCCGTGCGGTGGCTGCGGTTTTTTCGGCAACGCAGCGGCACCCGTGTCGATCACCTTCAGGTCAGCGCGGACCGGCACCAGTCGGGCCAGCAAGGGCCACAAACCATCACGCGCACGGTGCAGCAAGATGATCATCATCAGGCCAAACACGATGACTTCGAAGTGACCGGCACTACCAAACAGCTTGGGCAATATCTCTTGCAACCACTGCTTGAGCAGCGTGATGACCCCAGCGCCCACCAAGGCACCCCAAACCTGACCGGCACCTCCCACCACCGCCATGAACAGGTATTCAATACCGATGTGCAGGCCGAAGGGGGTTGGGTTGACGAAGCGCTGCAAGTGGGCATACAACCAGCCCGCAGCACAGGCGTGCAGTGCGGCAATCACAAAGATCACCATGCGTGCGCGGGAGGTGTTCACCCCCATCGCCTCGGCCATCACCATGCCGCCCTTGAGTGCCCGAATAGCGCGACCTTCGCGAGAGTCAAGAAGGTTTTTGGTGGTGAACAGCGCCGCCAGCACAAAGGCCCAGACCAGGTAGTAGTAGTAACGGTTGTCGAGCAACTCGGTGCCAAAAATGCTGATCGGTGGCAAATTGGACAGGCCGGAGTGCCCCCCTAAAAACTCCATATTGCCGAACAGGAAAAACAGGCTGATACCCCAGGCCATCGTGCCCAGCGGCAAATAGTGCCCCGATAGTTTCAGCGTGACCGATCCAATAATGACGGCAACCGTGGCCGTCAGCACCAGACCGACCAGCAACGCAGCCCAGGGCGAGCCGCTGATCAAAGATAACCAGGCTGGCAACTCACTGCCCGCTGTTAACCACGCGGTGGTGTAGGCACCAATGCCCACAAAGGCGGCCTGCCCGAAGGAAGTCAACCCGCCAACCCCCGTCAGCAAGACCAGACCCAGCGCCACCAGCGCCGACAAGCCCACGTAGTTGAGCAGCGTGACATAGAAGTCAGGCAGCAGCAGTGGCGCCGTAGCCAGGCAAACCAGAAACACCGCCAACACCAGACGCGGACTGATCCAGCCCTCGCGGGCCGATTTGCTGGCCACATGGGGCGCTTCTTCCTCTTCCACGTGGCGGGTGGTCAGCGATAGCCAGATCAGCACAGGGATGATCAGCGAGAACACCAGCACATCCTTGAAGGCGCTGGCCCAGTAGGACGAGAACGACTCAAGCAAGCCGACGATCAACGCACCCCCGGCGGCCAGCGGATAACTGGCAAGCCCGCCGATGATGGCGGCGACGAAACCCTTGAGCCCGATCAGAAATCCGCTGTCGTAGTAGATGGTGGTGAGCGGTGCCACCAGCAAACCAGACAAGGTGCCGATCAGGGCCGCAAAAAAGAAGGTCTGCCGTCCGGCGAGCGCCGGAGAAATGCCCATCAGGCGCGCACCATTGCGGTTGATGGCGGTGGCGCGCAAGGCTTTGCCAGCCAGCGTGCGGTCAAAGTACAAATAGAGGGCAACGATCAGCAGCAGCGAGGCCAACAGCACCACCAGCGTGTGTCCGCCAATCATCAGGGAGCCGATTTCGATTTGCGCCTCGCTGAAGGGCGCCGTGCGTGAGCCTTCCGGGCCAAAGGTCAGCAGACCAAAACCAACCATCACCAAATGCAAAGCCACTGAAATAATCAGCAGCACCAACACCGGCGCCTCTGCCACGGGCTGGAAAGCCACGCGGTACAGCATGGGGCCCATCGGCACAACAATGGCCAGCGTCAGGCAGGCTTTTGCAATTTGCGGCAGGTCTTGCAAGGGCAGCAGCCAGACCAGACCCGCCATGGCGAGCGGGTAAGCAATATTCCAGAGCAGGGACTTGGCCCACTGTCGGCGCCCCGGCTTGGCATCGATCACGTCGGCACCGAGCGTGAGAACGCCCGCACCCATCAGCAACCAGATAGTGCCTGGGATATGACCGGTTTCCAGCGCCGCCATGGTCAGCGCACCCCAGGCCAGAAACTCGCCCTGGGGAATAAAAATAATTCGGGTGACTGCAAAAACAAGAACCAGCGCCAGCGCCAGCAGCGCATAGATCGCGCCATTGGTGACGCCATCCTGGCCAAGCAGTGCAAAAATTTGAGCATCCAAGATAGGACTCCAGTACGACGACAGCGATGACGCCAAGGGCGCATCGCTGCAATCGAGGATCAAAACAGTAAAAAATCAGACAGGTCGTTAACAACCTGAAAAACTAATTTAGACGATCAGCCCACGCTGGCGGGCGAGTGTGATGGCGGTGTCTTCGATCATGTCTTCCTGACCCCCCACCATGCCGCGGCGGCCCAGTTCCACCAGAATGTCGCGCGCCGAAATGCCGTATTTTTGAGCAGCACGTTTGGCAAACAACAGGAACGAGGAATACACCCCGGCGTAGCCCAGCGTCAGCGAATCGCGGTCAATGCGAATCACGTGGTCCATGATCGGCACGACGCGGTCTTCAGCCACATCACTGATCTTGAAGGTGTCAACGCCGGTGTCGATGCCCATGCGGTCGCACACGGCAATCAGCACTTCCATCGGCGTATTGCCAGCCCCAGCACCCAGACCGGCGGCGGCGGCATCAATACGGTTGGCCCCCACTTCGATCGCGGCAATGGAATTGGCAACGCCCATCGCCATGTTGTGGTGGCCATGAAAGCCTAGTTCGGTTTCAGGTTTGAGCGCAGCGCGTACGGCACCGAGTCGGGCTTTGACGTCATCGGGCAGCATGTAACCTGCGGAGTCGGTGACATAGATGCAGTTGGCACCATAGCCCTCCATCAGCTTAGCTTGCTCGACCAGTTTCTCAGGCGTCGCCATGTGCGCCATCATCAGGAAACCGACCGTGTCCATCTCCAGTTTGCGCGCCATCTTGATGTGTTGTTCAGAGACATCGGCCTCGGTGCAATGGGTCGCCACACGGATGGTGTGAACGCCAATCTCATGCGCCATCTTCAGGTGGTCGACGGTGCCAATGCCAGGGATGAGCAGGGCCGAAATCTTGGCCTGCTTCATCTGCGGAATCACGGCCCCGAGGTATTCTTCATCGGTATGGGCCGGAAAACCGTAGTTGACCGAGGAACCGCCGAGGCCGTCGCCATGCGTGACCTCAATCAGGGGTACTCCCGCTTCATCCAGACCGGTGGCGATGTTGATCATCTGCTCCAGCGTCATCAGGTGACGCTTGGGGTGCATGCCGTCACGCAAGGTCATATCGTGAACGGTCACTTTTTTGCCGCGTAAAGTCATGTTGTCTCTCCTTACGCGTTGGCGTTTTGAACAGGCTCAAGTTTGAGCGTGCCGTTGATGATTTCTTCGGCGAACATTTCCGCCGTGCGGGCCGCTGCGGCGGTCATGATGTCGAGGTTGCCGGCATAGGTGGGCAAGTAGTCGCCCAGCCCCAACACTTCCAGGTAAATCGAGATGCGATTGCCATCGAATACCGGGCCGTTCACCAGGCGGTAGCCCGGCACGTATTTCTGCACTTCCTTGATCATGTCGTGGACCGAGGCGGTAATCGCGGCTTGATCCGGTGCGTCTTCAGTCAGGCAATGCACGGTGTCGCGCATGATGAGCGGTGGCTCGGCCGGGTTGATGATGATGATGGCCTTGCCCTTGGCGGCACCGCCCACTTTCTCGATGGCGCCCGAGGTGGTGCGTGTGAACTCATCAATGTTCTTGCGGGTGCCGGGGCCAGCACTCTTGGAGCTGATGGTGGCCACGATTTCACCGTAGCTGACTTTTTGCACGCGGGAAATGGCTGCCACCATAGGAATGGTCGCCTGACCACCACAGGTGACCATGTTGACGTTCATTTCCTTGCGGCCCACCAGTTGTTTTAAATTGACCGGTGGCACGCAGAAAGGGCCAATGGCGGCGGGCGTCAGGTCGATCATCATCACGCCCAGCTCATTGAGCTTGCGGCTGTTTTCGGCGTGGACATAGGCCGAGGTCGCATCAAAAGCGATCTGGATGTTGTCGGCCAGCACGTGAGGCAACAGGCCATCAACGCCGTCAGCGGTTACTTTGATGCCCATTGCGGCGGCACGCTTCAGGCCATCAGATTCGGGGTCAATGCCCACCATCCAGGCGGGTTCCAGAAAGGGGCTGCGCATCAGCTTCGCCAGGAGATCGGTCCCGATGTTGCCGGGGCCGATAAGGGCACATTTGATTTTCTTCATGTTCATGTTCTTTGTAGGTTTGCTGGTTTTAGGCAAACAGGGCGCTGACGTTGCCCAGTCCTGCAATGCTGACGTCGAAACGCTCGCCCGACTTGGCCGCGACCATCGGGCCCAACGCGCCGGTCAAAATAATGTCGCCCGCCCGCAGCGGACGGCCACAACGCACCATCACATCGGCCAGCCAGATCGCTGCATTCAACGGGCTGCCGAGGCAGGCCCGGCCATTGCCGCGTGAAACGATTTCGTCGCCGCGCTTCATCTCCATGGCGCAATCGGTGATGTCGAAATCGCTCAACTTCACTGGACGACCGCCCAGAACGAAGAGCCCGCTGGAGGCGTTGTCGGCCACGGTATCAATGAAACGGATGTTCCAGTTCTCGATGCGGCTGTCCACGATCTCAATGGCGGGCAGGGCATATTCGGTAGCGCCAATGATGTCGGCGTAGGTGTGGCGCTCTTGGGTCAGATCGCGGCCAATCACCAGGGCAATTTCAGCTTCGACCTTGGGCTGGATCAAGCGACCCACGGCCACTGCTTCGCCGTCACCCACGGCCATATCGGCAAACAGCATGCCAAAGTCGGGCTGGTTCACCCCGATTTGGGCCTGAACGGCCAGCGAGGTCAGGCCGATCTTGCGCCCCACCAAGCGACGACCTTCGGCCAGCCAGGCCAGGGTGTTGAGCTCCTGAACGGCGTAGGCCGCATCTGGGTCGTTGCGCGCCAGGCGCTCGCGCAAGGGCGCAATCGGCTGGCCGCTGACGACAGCGGCCTTAAGCAGCGCCGCAGCGCTCTCGGTGCTGAGTAGTGCGTCGTTAGCCATTACTTCACCAGTTTCCAGTGGTTGTTTTCAACCTTGATCAGGACGATGGCGCTGGCGTCGTAACCGGCATGGTCTGTCGCACTCATGGTGTAAATGCCGTTGGTGCCGACCAGCTTGTTGGTTTTTTCGATACCGTCGCGCAGCGCGGTCCGGAATTCAGGCGTGCCAGGCTTGGCTTTGCCCTTTTGCGCGCCGACTATGGCGTTCTGCAGCAGCAACCAGGCATCCCAGGAAGCGCCAGCAAAGGTCGAGCGTGAGTCCGGGCCGTTCTTGGCTTCCAGGTCCTTCACGAAAGCCACCGCATTTTTCTTGGCGGGGTGGTTGTCAGGCAGTTGCTCGGCCACCAGCACCGGGCCCACGGGAATCAACGCGCCTTCAACCGACTTGCCGCCCACGCGCAAAAAGTCTTTGCTCGTCACGCCATGAGATTGGTAAATCTTGCCTTTGTAGCCGCGCTCGCGCAACGTGATTTGGGGCATAGCCGCCGGTGTACCCGAGGCGCCGACAAACACCACATCCGGCTTGGCGGCCATGACCTTCAGGATTTGCGCCTGCACGCTGGGGTCCGCGCGGCCGTAGCGCTCGGTTGCCACGATTGTGAGCTTGCCTGCGGTGGCTTTGGTCAGCGCCTTGAGCAACAGTTCACCCCAGGAATCCGCGAAGCCGATGAAGCCCACCGTTTTGGCGCCGTTCTCGGTCATGTCGTTCACGATACGCTGCACCATCAGGTCGGCCGAAGGCTCGCTGCGGAAAATGTAGCCACGCTTGTCGCCCGCCACGTCCAGCGGGGCAACCGAGATCATGGGGGTTTTTTCGGCGTTGGCCACATCGGCCATCGCTGTGGCGGTGCTGACCAGATTCGGTCCAAGAATGGCGTCCACCTTGTCTTCGCTGATCAACTTGCGCACGTTTTTGACGGCATTGGTCGGGTCGGTGCCATCATCCAGCAGGATGTAGTTGATTTTTTCATTGCCGACGGTGGTCGGAAACATGGCGACTGCCTTCTTGGTCTCGGCACCGAGCGCCGCTGCCGGGCCGGTCAGCGAGGCAATGACGCCCACGTTGATGTCGGCCAAGGCGTGTGCGCAGGCCAGGGTGGTAATAGTCAGGGTAAATAATTTATTCAGTTTCATGTCTTTTCTCCTCGTTGGTTGGAACTATGGGTAAACGCTGTCAGGCATTTTTCTTATTGGGGAATTCGGCGAAAAGCACCGTTCAGGTAGATCAGTGCTTCACCATCATTGCGTTCGCAGGTGGCCAGCACCTCGCACAGGAAAGCATGGTGCGTGCTCTCGTCGTACACCTTCATCACCCGGCAATCCAGGTTGGCAAGGGCACCATCCAGCGTTGGTGCGCCGGTAGCCAGTTCACGCCACTGGCCATGGTCAAAACGGGCTTCGCCGTGCACACCGACCACCATGCCGGAAAATACTTTGGCGATTTCTTCTTGCTCGCCTTCCAGCACATTGATACAAAGCGCGCCGCTTTTGTTGATGATTTCACTGGCGGCTACATTTTTGTTCACAAACACCACCAGTCGCGGTGGGGAGGCCGTGACGGAGCAGACCGCCGTCGCCGTCAGGCCGGCCCGGGTTTCCCCGTCAGACGCTGTGATGATCGTGACACCGACGGCAAAGTGACGCATGCCATAGCGGTGCTCCTCGGAAGAGACCGTGGGCAGGGCGGCGAGTTTGGCGTTGGGTTTCCAGTCCAGCAACTGATTGATTTCTTTAGTCATGGCTATATTTCCAACTCAGGGTTTGGCGCCAAAAGGATTGGCAGCAGGCAGCGGGTTACCCAGCAGGCAGCCACCCAACAGGTCGCCGATGTTGTCCTGGTTCTGGGTGATGTGGTTGGCACCGACCAGGATGTCGCGCATTTGGCGCTGCATCGGGCTATTCAGCCAAACACCGCGGGTGGATGTTTTCTTGAAAACCATGTGAGCGGCGTCAAAACATTCGCCCCCGGTGAACTGGTTGGTCGCAAAGTGGCGAACACGAATATCCAGCGGAACCAGTTGGCCCTGAGAAGCGAAACTCCAGGCTTCGTCGGTGTTCATCAAGACGCGTGCCGTAGAACCTAGGATCTTGGAATAGGCCTCACCCAAACGGCCCTTGATGAACGGGTCTTGAACCGCAGCACCGACGGCCTGGTTTAAATTCTGGCGCGGCACCATGTGCTCAATATACAAATCAACCATGCCCCGTGCCATGCCAATGATGACCGACGATACGGCAGCGTAGAACACATAGAAGAACGGCATTTTGTAGAGGTTGTCCACATGGCCGTGAGAGGCCTCGTCGTAAGCACCAATGACGTGGCTGCGGTATTCAGGAATGAAGACCTCTTTGACGAGGAGCTTCTTGCTGCCCGTGCCGGCCAGACCCACCACGAACCAGTCATCAACAATTTCGAAGTCCTGTGCATTGATCCAGAAAGAGCGGAAGGCCATTTCGCCATTTTTGTCTGCTACGCGCCCGCCAAGAAAAGCGCCGCCCGCTGCGTGGTCGCAACCACTCGACGTGAGCCACTCACCATTGAGCACGTAACCACCTTCAACACACTTGACGGTTCCAAAAGGAGCGTAGGAGGATGACACCAGCGCAGTATTGTCTTCACCCCACAACTCGTCGCCGCAGCGCTGTGGCAACAGACCAATTTCAAACGGATGCACGCCCAGCACCATGACGTTCCAGGCGCTTGAAGGGCAGCCGCGGGCCAACTCCATCAGCACTTTATTCAGGACATTGGGGTTCATCTCGTAGCCGCCCCAGCGCTTGGGTTGCAAAATTTTGAAGAAACCAGCGTCTTTGAAGGCTTGAATGGTTTCAACCGGCACCATGCGCGCTTTTTCAACGGCATCGGCCTTTTCGCGCAGCCATGGAATCATGGCGTGGGCACGCGCCACCACTTCAGCTTCTGTCGGGATTGAGGTATTGATCGTAGTCATGGGGTTATATATCTCCTGGGTTGGGGACACATTTCTGTGCCGTGTTTGTAGGGGTTGGGCTGTGGGCCCTGAATAAACGGAATCAGCTTTGTTCGGCGCTCACCACGCCGTAACCGGCGATCCATTCGTTGATCGGACGGTAGTAATCTTTGTGGGCGGTGTAACTGCCCGCCGCAGCCAGGGCCGAGAAGGCGGCGACCCAGGTGCGCACCTCGTGGGTCGAGCGGCCTGCGGCTTTGGAAATTTCTTCAATCTTGAAGTCGTCTATCTCGCTCAGGCGGCCTTGCATCAAGGTGTCCATAAAGGCCAGATCCCACGCCGCATTGAGAGGCGTGAGCGCGCACTCAGGCGTCCCGAACACCTTGCCGGTAGCAATGGTGCGGGCCTGGCGGGCGGCGCGTCCTTCGGGGGTTGGATTGCGCCCGGCGATCAGGAAGTTGGCAATGTCGTCTGCCGCGTCAGCCAGCAGGGGCACCGGTGGCTCGTGTGAGAGACCGCCGGTGCCGAGAATCAGCACCCGCTTGTCCAGCTTGGCCAAGAAGCGGCCGACCGCTTCGCCCAACTTGCGCACTCGGCGGTAAGGACCAAATGGAGGCGCCACCGAGTTGATGATGATCGGGATCACCGGGTAACGGGTCAGGCTGCCGGTCATCTCTTCCAGCGTCTGGGTGCAGCCGTGATCCACCTGGAGGCGATGTGAAATGGCAATGTCGATGTCGCTGTCAAGAATGAAGCGGGCCAGCTCCAGTGCCAGGTCCTTGGGGATCGACAGCGGGCCGGGCAGCGTCTTGTAATCGGCGACCGACTCGGCGGCGGTAGCAATCACAAACGGCGGCATCAGGTCATAAAACAAGCCGTTGTAATGGTCAGGTGCAAACACCACGATCAGTTCAGGATCAAAGGCCTCGACTTCGGCGCGGCACTTGGCCAGCACAGCGTCGACTTCCTGGACCACATCAACACCGGGGTCGTTCAGACCACGCAAGGGCGTGTGGGACAGACATTTCAGTTTGATGCTCATGAATATTCCTGTGTCTCTCAGTTTTATGGTTGTCGTTTCAAGTACCAGCAACGCCACTTTGTGCGAGGGTTGTACCCTGTTTTTTGGTCTGGTAAATCAAGTTTAGGAAGAAGCAAACATTTGGGAAAATTTTGTTTTCAAATGTGCACAATGTGCACAACCTTGTTTTAAGATGAGCTTTTGACTCGCAAAGGAGATGACGATGCGTCCATCAAGTGGTGCAACTTATCGGCACGTTCAGGGGCTCAGCCGGGGTCTGGCCGTCCTGCACGCCATCAGTTGCTCGGCCGATGGGTGGTCCAGCATTTCCGATTTGAGTGAAGCCACCAAGCTGCACCGCACCACGGTTCGCCGCATGCTTGAAACCTTGCAGGCCGAGGGCTACGTGCGCCGCAATCCGTCAGATGACAACTACAGCCTGAACCAAAAAATTCGCCAGTTGAGCGATGGGTTTACCGACGACGAGTGGATTTCCGAGGTGGCCAACCCGGTGCTAGGTGAGTTGCTGCAAAAGCTGGTCTGGCCTTCTGATTTATGCACCATTGACGGCGACTGCATGCTGGTGCGAGAGACCACGCACCGTTTCAGCCCGCTGTCATTCCACCGGGCCATGATCCGGCAACGCATGCCGGTGCTTTTTACCGCCGCCGGGCGGGCTTATCTGGCCTACTGCAGCGAAGAAGAGCGGCAGCAAATTCTGCGGCAGATCATTGCGGGTGATGATGAGCATGCCAGTTTTGCCCGTAATCGCGTTCTCGTAACGCAGATGTTGGAGAAGGTTCGCCGCCAGGGCTATGCCAGCAACGACGGCGAATGGAGTCAGCAAGCCAAGATCGGCGCCATCGCTCTGCCGGTGCGGCACAAGGGCAACATTCTGGCGTGCATCAACGTTGTGTTCCTGAAGAAGGCGATGAAGGTGCCCGAGGCGGCGCAGCGCTACCTGCCTGAATTACAGTTGGCCGTGGCAAAAATTGAAACTTTGCTGAACGAGCGTGACGAACCCGCGCCTGGCAAACTGCTCCCATAGACTTAAGACAATCCTCCCGATCTCGGTTCTTTTTTAGCAGGCATATTCATGGTCAATTGGCAGGTAGGGCGCAAGCTTCAGGCCCTGATTCGAACGGAGCTAAGCCAGTTGGCGACCATCAGCACCAGCGACCGGCGCTGGCTCATGCCCTTCTGTGCGGCGCTTGCGTCGGGCTTGCCGCTCTTGGTCGGGGCCTATTTTGACCATCTGAATTACGGGCTTGTCTCGTCGATGGGTGGCTTGGTCTTTCTCTACTCCCCCAACACGCCGCTGTCGCACCGGATGGTGACGCTGATGACCAGCGCCTTCGGCTTGAGTGCCTGCTACGCCTTGGGGCTGATGAGCCATTTCTTTCCCTTGGTACTGGTACCGGTGCTCACCTTTATCGCCATTGTGGTCACGATGGTGTGCCGGTTTTATGTGATCGGCCCACCGGGCAGCCTGTTTTTTATCATGTCCGCTGCCATTGGTGCCTACTCTCCGATCGAAGTCGAACAGGTGCCCTTGTTTGTCGGGTTGCTCACGATGGGCTGTCTGCAGGCCTGCTTGATCGCATTTTTTTACAGCCTCTATGTGTTGCGCAAACAGGCGCCGCAACCGGTACAGGCGTTGCCACCGGCGACCTTTGATTTCGTGATTTTTGATTCGGTGGTGATTGGTTTGTTCGTGGGCCTGTCGCTCGTCGTGGCCCAGGCGCTGCAACTCGATAGATCGTATTGGGTGCCCGTGAGCTGCCTGGCCGTGATACAGGGCGCGTCATTGCGCGCAGTCTGGCACAAGCAGGTCCACCGTATTGTCGGAACCGGTGTCGGCTTGATGCTGGCTTGGGGTTTGCTGACACTGCCACTGGACCAGTGGCGTGTTTCACTGATGATGATGGCACTGACTTTTGTGATCGAGATTTTGGTGGTGCGCAACTATGGCCTAGCGGTGATATTCATCACCCCGATGACGATTTTTCTGGCCGAAGCCACCCGACTTGGGCAGGGCTTGCCGGACGCGCTGTTGCAGGCCCGCCTCATCGACACCGTGCTGGGGTCAGTGGTTGGGCTGATCGGTGGCGTGTGCCTGCACAGTCCAAGTTTTCGTGAACTTGTTGGCCGTCAGCTTCGACGTCTGTCGAGGTAGCACATTTTTTCGTAATGCGGAGGCGATCATTCGTCGATGGCAATAGACACGCTCTAAAGCCGGACATACCGAAAATCCAAAAATTCAGGTTGATCGACCGTATCGAGAATTCAGACGTTTAAGCTCTATGTTGAAAAAATCAACAGCCAGGGCAGGGTCTAGGGACGAAAGTTCGAACTGGTTCACCACGACGATGGAGGTGACGCAAGCAAAGCTAATGGACAATCTCGGATCAAGCTTCATTACATACCCAAGTACGCCGCGCGCACCTGCTCGTTACTGATCAATTCCTGCCCGGTGCCAGTCAAGGTGACCTGACCGGTCTCCAGCACATAGCCGCGGTCGGCAATTGCCAACGCGGCAAACGCGTTCTGCTCCACCAACAAAATGGTCATGCCCTGTGCTTTGAGCGTCTTGATGACGTTGAACACCTCCTGCACCAGCAGCGGCGCCAGGCCCATCGACGGCTCATCAAGCAACAACAACTTGGGCCGCCCCATCAAGG
>NZ_JBAWYV010000086.1:0-14171 GCF_037143375.1 Rhodoferax sp.
TTGGCCAACGAGGTCTACAGCATCGAGCGACTGCGTGGCCTCCATGACAAGGCGCGTGAAAACCTTCGCCATTTGCGACTCCCCAATTTGCATCTGCTGTTTGGTGATGGCATGGTGGGTTACGAAAAAGGTGGCCCCTATGCCGCCATCATTGCGGCTTGCGGTGGAGAAGCGGTGCCTCAGGCTTGGTTGGACCAACTGGCTATGGGTGGGCGTCTCGTGGCACCGGTTTCAACGGGTTCCGCTGCAGGTGGACAGCAAGCGCTGATCGTGATTGATCGGACACCTCAGGGTTTACGCCAATCAATCCTCGAAGCGGTGCACTTTGTCCCTTTAAAATCGGGCGTCGCATGAAGGGATTACGTATGTTTGGTTTGAATGGTCGTTTGGGTTCTATTTTGGCGATGGTCGCCGTGGGTCTGGTACTGGGTGGCTGTAGTTCCCGCTCGCTCAATCACGCCCCGGTGGAAGACCGTGGCACCGCTGGCGCCAAATCGGCATCGGCAGTCATGGACCCCAACACGCAACCTGTCAAGCAACCGCAAGGGTTTGAGAACGCTGGCAAACCCGGTTACTACACCATCAAACCCGGCGAAACCCTGATTCGCATTGGTCTGGACCATGGCCAGTCTTACAAGGACATTGCCCGCTGGAGCGGTGTGGAGAATGCCAACCACATTGAAGTCGGTCAGGTGTTGCGCGTCATACCGCCGGTCGCTGCGGCGGCTGTGGTGGCGCCAGGTGCGGTCTCCAAACCGGTCACTTCGTCAGTCGTTACGCCAGTGACTAGTTCGCCCGCGCAAGCCGCCAGCGCGGCCGTCAAACCGGCCTCGGCTGCCCCATTGCCAGCCAGTTCAACACCGGTCGCTGTGACTTCAGCCGCTGTTGCGTCTACGTCTGAAGATGAAATTGCCTGGATCTGGCCGACCAACGGCGCGGTGCTCGCCGGTTTTGATGAAGTTAAAAACAAGGGGCTTGATATTGGGGGCGTGGCAGGCGAACCCGTTCTGGCCGCAGCCGATGGCCGTGTGGTCTACGTCGGGGCTGGTTTGCGCGGCTATGGCAACCTGATCATTCTGAAGCACAACAACATCTACCTCACCGCTTACGCCCATAACCAGACCTTGTTGATCAAGGAAGATCAGTCGGTGCGCAAGGGTCAAAAAATTGCCGAGATGGGCAGCAGCGATGCCGATCGTGTCAAGCTCCACTTCGAGGTGCGCCGCCAGGGTAAACCGGTCGATCCGGCCAAATATTTGCCCGCCAGGTAATTCTTCAAGCACTGTCTTAAATTAACGCCAGTGCGCGTTAATTTAAGGTAAATCTGCCTCTAGCCCACGTGTAGCAAGCGTAAGCAGCTATTAAATTCATAGCGTATACCGCATTTCTCCCATGACTGACGACCTTAAAAAAACCGACCTCTATCCGCCCGACTGGCTCACGGTTGAATCCCTCGACCTGGAAGCCCAGGGCGTGGCGCACCGGGCCGATGGCAAGGTGGTGTTTATCAAGGGGGCGTTGCCGTTTGAAGTGGTGACCGCCAATATTCACCGCAAGAAAAACAACTGGGAACAAGGCATTGTGAGCGCGATTCAACGCGAATCCTCTCAGCGCGTTAAACCCGGTTGCCCACATTTTGGCCTGCACGAAGGCGCTTGTGGCGGCTGCAAGATGCAGCATTTGCATGCTGGTGCGCAAGTCGCCGTCAAGCAGCGGGTGCTGGAAGACAACCTGTGGCACTTGGGCAAGGTCAAAGCCGACAACATCCTGCGTCCGATTGAAGGCCCAACCTGGGGCTACCGCTACCGGGCCCGTATCTCGGTGCGCCATGTGCGCAAAAAAGCGGCTGTTCTGGTCGGGTTTCACGAGCGCAAGAGCGGCTATGTGGCAGACATGAAAGAGTGCCACGTCTTGCCAAAGCATGTGAGCGACTTGCTATTGCCTTTGCGCGCGCTCATCACGCAGATGGCGGCAATTGAAGACATTCCCCAGATTGAGCTCGCCTGTGGCGACTCGGTGATTGCGCTGGTGTTGCGCCACATGGTGCCCTTGACGGCCGGTGACCTGGCCTTGCTGCGTGACTTTGCCAAAACCCATGTCGGTGTGCAGTGGTGGTTGCAGTCCAAAGGGCCGGAAACGGTGGAACTGCTCGACGAAGGCGGTGAAGAACTCAGCTACGACCTGCCGGAATTCGGCATCCATATGCCGTTCAAGCCGACTGATTTCACGCAGGTCAACCCGCACATCAACCGGGTCTTGGTATCACGTTCGCTGCGATTACTGGACGCGCAAAAGGACGAGCGGGTGATCGACTGGTTCTGTGGCTTGGGCAACTTCACGCTGCCGATTGCCACTCAGGCGCGCGAAGTGCTGGGCGTGGAAGGCAGCGAGGCGCTGGTCGCCCGTTCACGTGAGAATTTTAAGGTAAATCAGGCTCTAGCCCCCGTTAATCATGCGCTGGCAGCTACTAGTTTTGTAGCAAGAAACCTGTTCGAGATGACGCCCGATGTGCTGCTCAAGGATGGTGTTGCCGATCGTTGGCTGATTGACCCACCACGAGAAGGCGCGGTGGCCCTGGTCCAAGCGCTGGCCGACCTGCACCAGCAAAAACTTGACCCTGTGGCGCATCCTGTCACCCCCGGTGCCGAGGCGTGGACGCCACCGAAGCGGATTGTCTATGTGAGTTGCAACCCGTCAACGCTGGCGCGCGATGCCGATATTTTGGTGCACCAGGCGGGCTACCGTTGCTCGCTGGCGGGTGTGGTGAATATGTTTCCGCATACGGCGCATGTGGAAAGCATGGCGGTGTTTGACTTGGAGGACTGACCAGAAACCGCTGCGGCGCTGACAGAAATCAGTGCGCTGCGGCTTTGGCGGCCGCTTTAGGGGCTGGTTTTTCTTTGGCGCCCGCCTTGGGTTTGGGTTCTTCAATCACCACTTCTTCGACCGGTTCTGCCTTGACCACCGAGGCACGAATGCCCTCAATCTTGTTGTCGCGCATGTACTGGTCCATGTCTTTCCAGCCCGTGAACATGTCCGCTTTCGAGGCTTTTTCATTCAGGCTGTAGCAGTCTTCAATGCTGCGCAAGCCGAACCGGCAAGCGCCACCAACGGCTTTGGCATCGGCCTCACGCTGGGCAATTCTGGGGTCCGGCCCCATGCCGGGAATATCGCAAGCTGCCAGCAGCAGGGCGAGAGCAGGGATGAGCAGGCGGTGGTTCATAGGTGGGCGCAATGGGGTAACAACTTTATCGGCAAATGCTTGAGTTCATTTTGAACGTGGTCAAGGTGTGTAAAGCCAAGAAAAAAGACCCCTTTGGGGCCTTTTTTCAGAAGTTTGCGGACAAGATTTATTCGCGTTCGCCGCCCATGATGCCCAGCAGGGCCAGCAAGCTTTGAAACACGTTGATGATGTCCAGGTACAAGGCCAGTGTGGCGCTGATGTAATTGGTTTCGCCGCCGTCCACAATCTGCTTCAGGTCATACAGCATGTAGGCGCTGAACACGCCAATGGCGAGGACTGAAATAGCCATCATGCCGGCTGTCGAGCCCACAAAGACGTTGATGATGCCGCCGACCATGATGGCCAAGGCGCCTACAAAAAGCCATTTACCCATGCCGGAGAGGTCACGTTTGATCACCGAGGATAAACTCGCCATCACAAAGAACACACCCGCTGTGCCACCAAAGGCGGTCATGATCAGGTCAGGGCCATTCTTAAAGCCCAACACCATGGCAATCATGCGCGACAGCATCAAGCCCATGAAGAATGTAAAACCGAGCAGTACCGGTACGCCAGCGGCAGAGTTCTTGGTTTTCTCGATGGCGTACATGAAACCAAAGGCGCCGCCCAAAAACACAATCATGCCCAAACCACCGCCCATGGAGCGTGTGATGCCGGTAGCCACGCCCAACCAGGCACCCAGCACTGTTGGGATCAGGCTCAAGGCCAGCAGCCAATAGGTATTGCGCAGCACTTTGTTGCGCTGCTCGGTCGAGGCGACGTAGCCGTAGCCTTGGTTGATAGATTGCAGGTTGTCGTTCATAGTCATTCTTCCTTTTCAGTTGAGGGCAGTACCTCAGGGTCTGCGGATGAGCAGATGCGGTGGATTCTAGGGGGATTCAAGAGACTCCCCCAAAATCATTCGAGGGAGGTGCCTACTTTTTGTAAGGATACTTTCACCTTGAATGCGGCAAAAGAAGGGGTGAGCAGCCGTTATGCTCATTTCTTTTTACAAACAGGGCTTGTGCCATGAAAAACAAATTTACTTTAGAGCTGTCGGATGTTAAGGCTATTGCGGCAGCGGCTGAGGCCGAAGCTCAGAGTAACAACTGGGCTGTCACCATTGCCATTGTTGACGATGGTGGTCATCTCTTGTGGTTGCAGCGTCTGGATGGTGCCGCCGCAATTTCTTCTCACATCGCCCCCGCCAAAGCCCATACGGCGGCCCTGAGCCGCCGCGAAACCAAAGTGTACGAAGACATCATCAACGGCGGCCGCACCTCATTTTTGAGCGCACCCGACATCAAGGGCTTGCTTGAAGGTGGCGTTCCCATCATGAAGGACGGCCAGTGTCTGGGTGCCGTGGGTGTCAGCGGCGTCAAGTCGATTGAAGATGCCCAGATTGCCAAAGCCGGCATTGCCGCGCTGGGTCTTTGAACTGATTGGATTCAGTGCTTGCTGGTATGCCACTTGATGGGTTGAGGCGCACCAGCTTGGCTTGAGCATCCGCCGCAGTTTGAACCACAGGCGCCAGAGGCCTTGTTTTGCTGTAACTTCGACCTGAAGAAGGCGGGCAGCGGCATTCGCAGCAAAAAAAGCTTCAGGGCTTGCTTGATCACGTTGGGCGACAGCGTGAGCAGGCAGTAAATTGTGCAGCCTATCACCAAGGTCGTGATGGTGAAAAATTGAAAAACTTCAAATAAGAAGAGCGTGTTCATGGGCTTCAATTCAAGGCAAGGGCGCTGACCAGACGGTAGGTGATGAACGATGCCAAGTACGCCAGGGCAAACAGATAGGTCGCCATCAAGACCGGATAGCGCCAGGAATTGGTTTCACGTCGCACCACCGCCAGCGTTGAAATGCATTGCGGCGCAAAAACATACCAGGCCAGCAGCGAGTAAGCCGTCGCCAGTGACCAGCCTTGGGCAATGAGAGGGCTAAGGGCTTGGGCGGTTTCTTCGCCCGTGGCTGACAGTGAGTAAACCGTGGCTAGCGCACCCACCGCGACTTCACGGGCGGCCATACCGGGCACCAAGGCGAGAGAAATTTGCCAGTTGAACCCAATCGGTGCGAACACATATTCCAGCGCGTGGCCCAGCATGCCCGCAAAGCTGTATTGAATGGCGGCCCCGGTGGCGCCTGCAGGTGCTCCCGGAAAAGTGGCCAGGAACCACAACAACACCATGACCGCAAAAATGATGGTGCCGACGCGTTGCAGAAAAATGGCAGCGCGTTGCCACAGTCCCAACAGCAGGTTGCGCAGATTGGGCATGCGGTAGGGCGGCAGTTCCAGCATCAAGGGTTGATAAGCACTTTTCATCCAGGTGCGCTTAAATACCCAAGCCACCGCCATGGCCGACAGAATGCCCGCTGCATACAAACCAAACAAGGTCAGTCCCTGCAGATTAAAGATGCCAACGCTGCGTTGCGGCACGAAAGCGCCGATCAATAAGGCATACAGCGGCAACCGGGCTGAACATGTCATGAGCGGTGCGACCATGATGGTGGCCAGACGGTCGCGCCAGTTCGGGATAGTGCGGGCCGCCATGATGCCCGGAATGGCGCACGCAAAGCTGGACAAAAGGGGAATAAAGGCACGGCCTGACAAGCCCACTTTGCCCATCACGTTGTCCAGTAAGAAGGCGGCGCGTGGCAGGTAGCCTGAATCTTCAAGCAGCAGGATGAAGAAAAATAAAATCAGAATTTGCGGCAAAAACACGACGACCCCGCCCAAGCCCGCGACAACCCCATCGACCAATAAACTTCGCAGCAATCCTTCTGGCATGTGGGCCCGGATGGCGTCACTGACCACGGCCATCACTTCCTTGATGGCATCCATCGGAACATTGGCCCATGAAAATACGGCTTGAAAAATCATCATCAACAAGGCGGCCAACAGCACCAGACCCCAAACGGGGTGCATCACCACGGCATCAATGTGGTGGTTGAAGCGTTTGATGCGTGGCGACTTGGGTACCGCCACCGACAGGATGCGGTTAACCTGCTTCTGCAAAAGTACCGGGTCCAGCAACATCGGGTGATCCAACTGGGCCTCCTTGGACTTCTGCTGGGTCAGTGCGCGTTGCGCGGCTTGCAGAAGCGACTCACGCCCATTCTCCACAGCGTGGCCGGTCCAGCGGGCCAGCCAATTTCCAAAGAAACTGTTGTCCACCGCGACGGTCTCAACGACCGGCAAGCCCAGTTCTGCGGAGAGTTTTTGCACGTCAATTTGTAGTCCGTGCGCGCGTGCCACGTCCATCATGTTCAAGGCCAACACCATCGGCTTGCCAAGTTCGCGCAGTTGCAGTACCAGGCGCAGGTTCATCCGCAAGTTGGTCGCGTCCACCACCGCCACGATGGCGTCAGGCGGCACCTCACCGGTACGCAGGCCCATCAGCACATCGTGCGTTACCGATTCGTCGGCCGTTGTGGGGTTGAGACTGTAGGTGCCAGGTAAATCAACGATCGTGAGGCTGCGTCCATCAGGCAACAGGGCGCTACCTTGTTTACGCTCTACGGTGACGCCAGCATAGTTGGCTACTTTTTGGCTCGCCCCGGTCAATAAATTAAACAAGGCGGTTTTGCCGCAATTGGGATTGCCCACCAACGCAATGGAGGTGAGTCCGGTTGGCAGGGGCGTGTTCATGGCATTCATGCGGGTTCTGCCACAGTGTGTGGGTCGACCTCTATGCAAGAAGCTTCCAGGCTGCGCAGGGCGAACACAGTTTCTCCAATTTGGACCGCAATCGGTTCACGACCGCCGGGGCCGCGTCGCAACACGGTGACCGACTCGCCGGGCAAAAATCCCAACTCGGCTAACCGACGCACGACGCCCAAATCGCTTTTACTGTCCGCTGGCTCAATCAAGCGGAGAACGACCGCCGGGCGGTTAACCGCCATCCGATCGACTGAGTGGCGAGAGTGACAAGTTGGGGCAGATGACGAGGTCATGAATGAGGGCTTTTGAACGTACACACGCTGCTGAATTCAGGTTTCAAAGTCAAGACAGCGAATAGTTTTGAGTATACGTAAATATCCAGCAAATGACAATCATTCTCATTAAGATCAATTTAATGTTCTCGTTCAACCTCAATAATCGAGTCGTTCTGGCCTGATTTCCTGCAGGATGGTGGTCGCGATTTCCTCAATTGACTTGGTGGTGGTGGACAACCAGCGTATGCCGGAGCGTTTCATCATGGACTCGGCTTCATTGACCTCCATGCGGCAGTTTTCAATAGAGGCGTACTTGGAGTTGGGTCGGCGCTCATTGCGAATTTCGCTCAGTCGCTCTGGCTGAATCGTGAGGCCAAAGAGTTTGCTTTTATGGTGTTTGAGTTCAGGGGGGAGGTGCTGGCGCTCAAAATCTTCAGGAATTAGCGGGTAATTGGATGCCTTGAGTCCGTATTGCATCGCCAGGTAAAGCGAGGTGGGTGTTTTGCCACTTCGGCTGACGCCCACAAGAATGACATCGGATTGTTCAAGGTCCCGGTGCATTTGTCCGTCATCATGGGCCAGCGAGAAGTTGATGGCTTCAATGCGCGACTGGTATTCCTTGCTTTTGCTGGCATCACTGAAACGTCCAATGCGGTGGTTGGACTTGAGTTTGAGTTCGGTCTCAATCGGATGAACGAAGGTGCCAAACATGTCGAGTAGCAGGCCTCGACAACCCGAGGTAATAACTTCGAGTACTTCCATGTTCACTAGCGTGGTGAAAACAATGGGTTTGGTGCCGTCAACAATGCCGGCGTGATTGATCTGGCGAACCGCTTGGTGGGCTTTGTCCACTGAGTCGACAAAGGGCAGTCGAACATGGCGCGATTTGATCTCAAACTGGGCCAGGATGGCGTTGCCAAAAGTTTCCGCTGTAATACCAGTGCCGTCGGAAATAAAAAAAACTGTTCTGTTGGACATGATTCGTTCTGGAGTAAAAAGCTTCAGTATTCTGCAAGAAGGCGAGACTTTGTTAGCCGGTAGGCCACCTACAATATTGTGCATCCAACCCAAAATTTTTCTTGCGCCGGACGGATTGAAAAAGCAACAACAAAGATCTGTCTGATCGCAATGGCATGGCCAGTACACCCGATGACTGGTTTGATGTTTAGTACCATTTTTAACTTCTGGAGCTTCGCATGTCTGCACTTTTTAATCCGACTGACCTGGTCGTACCGTTTGAAAAACTGAGGATGACCGATGTCGACTCAGTCGGTGGCAAAAACGCCAGCTTGGGTGAAATGATTTCGCATTTGCCGACGGGCGTCAAAGTGCCTACCGGTTTTGCGACCACGGCGCATGCCTTTCGTGATTTCTTGGCCTATGAAGACCTCGGTGGACGAATCAACGCCCGTTTGAGCGCACTGGATACCGAAGATGTGCGAGCCTTGGCGCAAGTGGGCGCCGAGATTCGTGCCATGGTCGAAGTTCAGCCATTTCCAGCTGATCTGGAACAGGCCATTCGTGAGGCTTTTGTAACGCTGAGTTCGGGTAACCCTCAAGCCTCGTTCGCGGTTCGGTCCTCCGCCACCGCAGAAGATTTGCCAGATGCTTCATTTGCCGGTCAGCAGGAAACCTTTTTGAATGTGGTGGGTATTGAAGCCATCCTGCACAAAATACGGGAGGTTTTTGCCTCACTTTACAACGACCGGGCCATCAGTTACCGCGTCCACAAAGGCTTTGCGCACGAGCATGTGGCCTTGAGTGCCGGCATTCAGCGCATGGTGCGCTCTGATCTGGGCGCCGCCGGTGTCATGTTCACCATTGATACCGAGTCCGGCTTTCAGGACGTGGTGTTCATCACCTCCAGTTATGGATTGGGTGAAACGGTGGTGCAGGGCGCCGTCAATCCGGATGAGTTTTATGTTCACAAACCAATGCTCAAAGCCGGCAAGCGCGCGATCATCCGCCGCAGTCTGGGCTCCAAACTGCTTCAGATGTTGTTTGCAACACCTGAAGAAAAAGCCGCAACCGGCCAGTTGGTCAAAACCACCGACGTGCCCGCTGAATTGCGCAACCGTTACTCGCTGACAGATGCGGATGTCGAAAAATTGGCCTCTTATGCGCTGGTGATTGAAGCGCATTACGGCCGGGCCATGGACATTGAATGGGGCAAGGACGGCCTCGACGGCGAGCTTTACATCTTGCAAGCCCGTCCTGAGACTGTGAAGAGTCAGGCTGCCGGTAAAGCCGAATATCGCTACAAACTCAAAGGAAAGAGCTCCGTAATCGTTGAAGGTCGGGCCATCGGACAGAAGATTGGCACCGGCCCGGTGCGCATCGTGCATAACATCAGCGAGATGGACAAGGTGCAGGCCGGTGATGTGTTGGTCACCGACATGACGGACCCCAATTGGGAGCCCGTGATGAAGCGCGCGGCCGCCATTGTGACCAACCGCGGCGGCCGAACCTGCCACGCTGCCATCATTGCGCGTGAGTTGGGCATTCCAGCGGTGGTGGGTTGCGGCAACGCAAGCGAATTGCTCAAAGACGGCATGCTGGTCACGGTCAGTTGCGCCGAGGGCGATACCGGCTTTGTCTACGATGGCTTGCTCGAAACCGAAGTGACCGAAGTGCAGCGCGGCGAAATGCCCGACATCGACGTGAAGATCATGATGAACGTCGGCAACCCTCAGTTGGCGTTTGATTTTTGCCAGTTGCCCAACCAGGGCGTGGGTCTGGCGCGGCTTGAGTTCATCATCAACAACAATATTGGCGTACACCCCAAGGCGATTCTGGACTATCCCAACATCGATGCCGACCTGAAAAAAGCGGTTGAATCGGTGGCCCGTGGCCATGCTTCTCCCCGTGCTTTTTATGTGGACCGTGTGGCAGAAGGTGTAGCCACGATTGGCGCCGCATTCTGGCCCAAACCTGTGATTGTTCGCTTGTCTGACTTTAAGAGCAACGAATACCGCAAATTGATTGGCGGTAGCCGTTACGAGCCTGAAGAAGAGAACCCTATGCTCGGTTTTCGGGGCGCTGCGCGTTACCTTAGTGCCGATTTTGGCGAAGCCTTCGCCATGGAGTGCGAAGCCCTCAAGCGCGTTCGACACGACATGGGTTTGAGCAATGTTCAGGTCATGGTGCCGTTTGTCCGCACGCTGGGACAAGCCAAAAAGGTCACCGAGTTGCTTGCTGCGCACGGACTCAAGCGCGGTGAAAACGGCTTGAAAATCATCATGATGTGCGAGATTCCGAGCAATGCCATTCTGGCGGCTGAGTTTTTGGAGTACTTCGATGGTTTCTCGATTGGCTCCAACGATTTGACGCAACTCACGCTGGGTCTGGACCGGGACTCTGGCCTTGAACTGCTCGCCGCTGACTTTGACGAGCGTGACCCAGCCGTCACCGCCCTCATTAGTATGGCCATCAGCGCTTGTAAGGCGCAGGGCAAATACATAGGCATTTGCGGCCAAGGCCCTAGCGATCACCCCGATTTTGCTGAATGGCTGAAGCAGCAAGGCATTACATCGATCTCACTTAACCCCGACTCTGTGATTGCGACCTGGAAACTTCTTGCCGGGCAATAGCAAGCACTTATGGTTTGTGACGTCAGGCGATGACATGATCTTGCGATGTTGATTTCAGCCAAGGCCGGTGAATTCCAACCCCTTGCGGGTGGTTTTCGCCTGCATGGTTGGCTTTTGCTGATTTGGTTTGTGGCATCGTTTGGCGTTGTGTTTTTCGCCCGCGATCTACAGATGATCGTTGGAAGTTGGCCGTTAGGGTATTGGTTTGCGGCCCAGGGCAGTGTTTTTGTATTCATTGCCATCGTGGCTTATTTCGCATGGGGGGCCAATAAACGTGACGGAGAAGTCATCCCGGTTGACTTGCCTTACAACGCCTACAAGCGCCGACTGCACCGCAAATTTGCCGTTTATGTGGTGTGTTTGCTGTTGTTCCTCGTGGCACTTGTTTTTGCCGAAAAATGGGGGCTGAAAAAAGCTTGGTTGGGCTCAATATTTTTGCTGGCCACCCTGAGTTTGTATGCGGTCATCGGGATTTTTGGCCGAACGTCCGATGCGGATCAATACTATGTAGCCGGACGCAGCATTCCTGCGGTCTACAACGGCATGGCGATTGCTGCTGACTGGATGAGCGCTGCGTCATTCATCAGTTTGGCGGGTGGCCTTTATCTTCAGGGATTTTCTGGTTCGGGTTCGCAACCCGGGGGCCTGGTCTATGTATTGGGCTGGACCGGCGGCTTTTGTCTGGTGGCCCTGCTGGTTGCTCCTTACCTGAGAAAGCTGGGTCTCTACACCGTCCCAGATTATTTTGGGGTGCGTTTTGGCGGATATTGGCCAAGGATGATCGCCGCTTTTTCTGCCATTCTTTGTTCTTTCACCTACGTTGTTGCGCAAATTTATGGTGTTGGACTCATTACTTCGCGACTGACGGGTGTTCAGTTTGAGATTGGCATTCTTCTTGGTTTGGGCGGTGTGCTGGTTTGTTCATTTTTGGGGGGGATGAGGGCGGTCACCTGGACGCAAGTGACGCAGTATGTGGTTTTGATTCTGGCTTTTCTGATCCCGGTCTCCTGGCTTGCCTACAAGCAGTTAGGTAATCCCATGGCCCCATTTGTCTATGGTCAGCAATTGCAAAAAATAGCTGAACTGGAACAGCAACTCCTTAAGTCTCCAACTGAGCAGCAAGTCATCAATGAATACAGTCGTCGCGCAGGTGACTATCTGATGAAGTTGCAAGATGTCGATGCCGCACTTGAGGTGGAACGAAAAATATTGAGGGAGAAAATTCGTTTTTTGAACGAACATCGTGCCGATGAAACCATCATCGTTGCAGCAAGGCGTGAACTGGCCGCAGTCCCAAAAGATGCTGACTCTGCGCGCGAGATTTGGACGCGCGCCATGCGGGAAAACCTTGAGCGGGCGAAACCATTGGGAGGCATGCCGCAACACACGCAACCATTTGCGGGTGATCCGCAGGGAACAGCGGATGAGCAACTTGCATTTGATCTTTCTCGTCGAAATTTTTTGGCGTTGATGTTTTGCCTGATGGTTGGCACGGTGGGCTTGCCGCACCTTCTAACCCGCTTTTACACCACTCGTACAGTGGCAGAAGCGCGAACCTCGGTGGCTTGGTCGCTCTTCTTTATAGCGCTGTTGTATTTGGCGGCGCCCGCCCTGGCAGTCTTGGTGAAATACGAAATAATGAGCCATCTGGTGGGGCAGAATTTCGATTCGTTGCCTGCATGGATCGCACAGTGGGCTAGAGTTGACTCAACTTTAATTTCAGTCAGTGACATCAACGGGGATCATATTCTCCAGTTTGCCGAGCTAAAACTGGGCCCGGATATCGTGATGCTGGCGACGCCTGAGATTGGTGGCATGCCCTATGTTGTTTCTGGATTGGTGGCTGCAGGTGGTTTGGCGGCAGCGCTGTCAACGGCTGATGGGTTGTTATTGACGATCGGGAACGCTTTGGCGCACGATTTTTTATTCAAGGGCGGGCGTGATCAAGTCGATTCGGTTCGCCGCGTGATGTTGTCCAAATTTGCGTTGCTCGTCGTGGCGCTTGCCGCCGCTTACGTGGCGGCGCAGCGCCCTGCAGATATCTTGTACCTTGTGTCGGCATCATTTTCACTGGCTGGCGCGGCTTTTGTTCCTGTCATGGTTTTGGGAATATTTTGGCCCAGAACCTCGAGAAAGGCCGCCGTTGCCGGAATGAGCGCAGGGCTTGGCTTGACGCTTTATTACATGGCTATCAATGCCACACCGGTCAGGTCGGCTTTAAATTTGATGGGTTCCGGTTTGTGGTTTGGCATTCAACCGGTTTCGGCTGGCATGTTTGGTGTAGTTGCAGGCGTGGTGGTCACAGTGGTGGTGAGTTTTATGCCCCGCTCGAAAGATGTGTCGGTCGGCTTATATCGGCGCGCCGGGAGTGATGGCATATAATCATGGGCTTCGCCTTGCCACACCTCAATTAGACGCTGAGGGTGGCGTTTTCTGTCCAAATTCGGGCCACCCACAAGGAGTATCAATGCGTCATTACGAAATCATTCTCATGATCCACCCGGATCAGAGCGAGCAAGTTCCTGCCATGCTGGAACGTTACAAGGGCATGATCACTGCCGGCGGCGGTAAAGTGCACCGTGTCGAAGATTGGGGTCGTCGCCAGTTGATCTATATGATCAACAAGCTTGCCAAAGCCCATTACCTCTGTGTCAACATCGAAGCTGATCAAGCTGTGATGGCTGAACTTGAGCATGCATTCAAGTTTAACGATGCTGTTTTGCGTCACTTGACCGTGCTGAAGAAAAAAGCCGATACCGGTCCATCTTCAATGATGAAAACTGTCGAGCGTGAAGATGCTCGCAAGACCCAGCAAGCTGAATACCAAGCGTAAAAGCACTTTGTACCTTTGAGGAGTGTGAACCACGTTGCCAACCACCTTGTGTTAACTGCCTGTATCGCCGAGATTGATGCTCTGCGCTACACCCCAGCGGGTTTGCCCGCGCTGAATTTAAGACTCGAACATGAGTCAGAGATTCTGGAAGCAGGCCAGGCAAGACAAGTGAAGGCAGCAATGAAAGCAGTGGCTTTTGGTGCAATGGCTGAGCGGCTTGTTAAACAAGCCATTGGCAGCACCTGGAGATTCAACGGTTTTCTGGCAACACCTCGCAATGGTAAAAATGTCGTGCTTCACGTTCAAGAGTTTCAGCAAGATTAACGAATTCGTAAAAATTTAAGGAGTCCATCATGGCCGGACCAAAACGTTTTAATAACAAAGACAAGCGCCCTAAGCGCCCAGCCCAGAATCTGCTGTTCAAGCGCAAGCGCTTTTGCCGCTTCACAGTGACTGGCGTCGAAGAGATTGACTACAAAGACATCGACACCCTTCGCGATTTCATCGCTGAAAACGGCAAGATTATTCCTGCTCGCCTGACTGGCACCCGTGCCATTTTCCAGCGCCAGCTCAACACCGCTATCAAGCGCGC
>NZ_JBAWYV010000087.1:0-13912 GCF_037143375.1 Rhodoferax sp.
GCATGTCGGGGTTTTCGGGGACGATTGGCGTGTAGGGCGCCAGCGTGCTGCTGCCTTCAGCCGCTTTGACAGATTTCTTTAGGTTGATCGGTATCAGCGAATATTTCACCAGTTTGAACTCGCGGTTGCGGTACTCAAAGTCGGCCCGGCCCACGTATTTCCCCCACTCATGGGCCTGCACAATCCAGGTGCCGTTCTGGCGGTCGGGTTGGCAGGGCGCGCCGGGCACGTAGGCGCGGTCGAGCACGTTTTCAGCCTTCATGCAGGCTGGATTCTGGCTGTGCCCACCCACCACCAGGTCAATGCCGTTGACGGCACGGGCCATTTCCACATCACCCATAGCTTGGGTGCCGTGGTTGCCATTTTCAAAATGACCCATGTGGGTGGCCGCTATCACCACATCAGCCTGCCGGCGCAGTTCGGGCACCACCTGGCGGGCCTCGGCGATGACGCTGCGAAATTCGATGTTTTTCACATGCTCTGGATGCACCATCTTGTGGGCGTCTTCGGTCGTCAGGCCCATCACGCCAACCCGTAAGTCGCCCAGCGTGAAGATTTTGTAGGGCGCAAACATGCGCTCGCCGCGTTCATAGATGTTGGCTGACAGCATTGGGAACTGGGCCAGTTTGCGCTGCATCTTGAGGACGGTCAGCGGTTTGTCGAACTCGTGGTTGCCCACGGCCATGGCCTGGTAACCCAGCAGGTTCATGCCCTTGAAGTCGGGCACGGCGTCCTGCAGGTCCGACTCGGGGATGCCAGTGTTGACATCGCCGCCGTCGAGTAGCAGGGTGTAACCCCCAGCGGCGGCCACTTCGCTGCGGATACCGTCAATGACCGTTTTGCGGGCTGACATGCCGTATTCGCCGTCGGAGTTTTTCCAGAAGCGCCCGTGGTGGTCGTTGGTGTGCATCACGGTGACGCGGTAGGTTTTGTCCTTTTCGGGGCCGTTGGTTGGCGCGACGGCACAGCCCGCCATAACCCCCGCCAGTAAGAAATAAATAGAAGGTCGGAGGTAATTCATGGGTAATTTCCCGGATCGCGGTGCCAAAAAGGATGAGGACGATTATGGTCGGTCGCGGGCCCGGGTCACTTCGAGTTCGGTGACTTGCGACGCCTGGTTGCCCCAGCTGTTTCGGATATGTGTCAAGACCGCCGCCGTTTCGTTGTCTTTCAACTGCAATACAAAGGGAGGCATTCCAAAGGGGCGGGGATTGCCTATCGTGGCCGGGGCATAACCACCCTGCAACACACTTTGAACCAGATTGCTGGTGTCAGACCGCGTGACGGCGCGGTTTCCGGCCAGTGGTGGGTAGGCGCCTTTAATACCTTCGCCTTGTGCGCCGTGGCAGCTTGCGCAGTGCGCTTCATACAACTTGGTTCCGTTGTCCGATTTTGGTTTTGCTGTATCCCCATGGGGCACCTGCTGCGAACCTGCTGGCGCTGGTTTGGCCAAAGAGACCAGATAAACGGAGATGGCGCGGAGGTCGCCGTCGGTCAGGTATTGCGTGCTGCCTTGCACCACTTCGGCCATGGGTCCTGTGACCGTGCCGTGGGCTGATTGGCCGGTTTTTAACAGTTGGATAAGGTTTTGTGCCGAATCGCCCGCTCCACCGCCTTCCAGCGGTGAGAGCAGCGAGGGGGCATACCAGTTTTGCATCGTAATCATGCCGCCAGTCAGGTCCTGCGCGAGCTTACTGGCGCCCAGAGAGTTTCGGGGCGTGTGGCAGGCACCGCAGTGACCCAGCCCACGCACCAGGTAGGCGCCCCGGTTCCATTCGGTGGACTGGCTTGTGTCAACTTGATAGACATTCGGCGAAAAAAACAAGGCTCGCCACACGGTTAACGCAACTGGCGTATCAAAGGGCCAGCGCAGCGCATGGGCGGTGTTGGGTTGCGGGCTGGGCGCAAGCGTTTGCAAATAGGCGAATAGCGCATCTGAGTCTTCCCGTGTCATCAGGGTGAAGTTGGTATAGGGAAATGCCGGGTTCAGCAGGCGGCCGTCTTTGGAGCGGCCATGGTGCATGGCTTGCCAGAAGTCGCTTGGTGTCCAGCGGCCCAGACCCGAAGTTGCGTCTGAAGTGAGGTTGCTGCTGTAGACCTTTCCGAACGGCGTCTCGATGGCGCGGCCTCCTGCATAAGGCGCGCCGCCACGGGTGGTGTGGCAGGCCATGCAGTTTCCTGCACGTGCCAGGTAGGCACCTTGGGCAAGGCGTTCGGGTGGGAGACTGCCTGGGGTTGTACTTGGTAGCGGTGTTGTTCCAGTTACCTTACCAGCGGGCAGGGCGGTACTGCCGCATTGAAGGGTGGGCACGCCGGGACGGGTGGGCGGTGCATGGGCTGCCGCCTGGGTTTTAGGGGGTAAAGGTTGATCGGCTAGCCACTGGGTTACTGCGCTCACATCCTGTTGGGTGAGTTGTCCTGCGATGTGGGCCATGCAGTCGGGTTCTTGCGCTTTGCGTTGTCCGGTTTTCCAGCCACCGAGTTGGGCGTTGAGGTAGTCGCGTGGCAGGCCCAGCAGGCCGGGAACATTGGGCGCCACCCCCGTCAGTGCCAAGCCATGGCATTGGGTGCAGGCGGGTATTTTGCGGGCCGCGTCACCCTGGGTTGCCAGGCGGCGGCCTTGTTCCATCACGATTTGGGGTGCTGTCGCGGGTTGGGGCGCCGGGTAGGGCAGGTCGAGCTGGGAGAAATACTGGGCGATCTCCATCAGGTAGCTGTCGCTGAGCGGATCAATCAACCCAGTCATCAGGTTGTAGTGGCGCTTGCTTTGACGAAAATTTTGCAGTTGGTTGTAGAGATAGCCCGCCGGTTTGCCGGCGATGCGGGGGTAATAACCGTCTGGCCCGGCACGGCCTTGTTTGCCGTGGCAGGCCACGCAGGCGAGGGTGCGCTGGGCCAAGGTGTCTTCAAAGACGGTGGCGGGTTGAGCCTGCAGCGGCAGCCAGGCGAAGAGGCTGGCGATCAGGAGTTTTAAGATTGGGCTGGACATGGTTAATGCTACTACAGTGCTCTAGCCCCCGTCTGGCTTGCGTAAGCAGCTATAAATAGCATAGCTTTGTGGTTGGTTTATTTTTTTAGTCTGTTGCAAATACCCGACACCACGGAGATTTTGGCGGTGATACCTTCACGCCCTGCTTACCTATTTTGAGAAATTACCATGCCTAAAACCCTGATTGAACCGTTCCGCATCAAGAGCATCGAGCCGATTCGCATGACCACGCGCGAGGAGCGGGTGCAGTTGCTGGAGGCGGCCAAGCTCAATGTTTTCAAGCTCCGCGCTGAAGATGTGCTGATCGACTGGCTGACCGATTCGGGCACCGGCGCGATGTCGTCGCGCCAGTGGGGCGCCATCATGGAAGGCGACGAAAGCTACGCCGGGGCGCGCAGTTTTTACCGGCTGGAGGCCGTCATTCAAGGCATCACCGGCATGCAGCACTTTGTGCCGACGCACCAGGGGCGCGCCGCTGAAAAGGTGTTGTTCACCGCCGTCTGCAAAAAAGGCGATCTGGTGCCCAACAATTCGCACTTTGACACCACCCGCGCTAACCTGGAGTACATCGGCGTTGAGGCCGTCGATCTGGTCATCCCCGAAGGCCTGCAACCGGCGCTGATCTACCCGTTTAAAGGCAATATTGATCTGGCGCGGGTGGAGGCGCTGCTCAAGTCGCAGGGCGAGCGCATTCCGTTTGGCATGATCACCGTGACCAACAACACCGGCGGCGGTCAACCGGTGTCGATGGCCAATATTCGGGCTTACGCCGCCTTGCTCAAAAAGTTTGGCAAGCCGTTCATCATGGACGTGTGCCGCTTTGCTGAAAACGCCATGTTCATCAAGATGCGAGAGGCGGGTTACGAGAACACGTCCATCAAAGACATCGTGCGCGAGATGTTTTCGTATTGCGATGGCTGCACCATGAGCGCCAAAAAGGACGGCATGGTCAACATTGGCGGATTTATCGTGTTGCGCAGTGAGGAGTGGATGGATGCGGTGCGCAACGTGCTGATCATGACTGAGGGTTTCCCCACCTACGGCGGCCTGGCCGGGCGCGACCTCGAAGCGCTGGCGGTGGGCCTGGAGGAAGGCATGCAGGAAGATTACCTGCGCTACCGCCTGCGTACGGCCGAATACCTGGGTGAGCGGCTGGAAGCGGCGGGGGTTGGTTTTGTCAAACCCACTGGCGGCCATGCGGTTTATATCGATGCCCGCACGGTGCTGCCGCACATGCCGGTGGCGCATTACCCGGCCTGGGCGCTGTGCAATGCGCTCTATTTAGAGGGCGGTATTCGCGGGGTAGAGATTGGCTCGGTCATGTTTGGCAAGCGACTGGCCGATGGCACCGAGACCTTTCACAGCATGGAACTGGTGCGCCTGGCCTTTCCCCGGCGCATGTACACCCAGTCGCACTTTGATTACGCTGCCGAGGTGATTGAAGAAGTCAAGCAAAAAGCCGCCAGCATCCGGGGTGTAAAGATCACCAAACAACCGCCGTTTTTGCGTCACTTCACCTGTGAATTTGCCTGGGCGGACGCCTAAAGCGTCGAGGCGTCTTCTTCCAAGTGGGGCTTGTAGACGATGCTCATCGTGCATTGGCTGGGTGATTGAGTCAGGTAGGCCAAGACATCGACACCCCCTGAAACCCAGACTACGGAGCGTTGGCTCTTTTCGGCCCCCGTGCTGTCGGTTGAAGTCACGCCGGCGCCGTAGGTCAGGCTAATGTTTGACACCAGCTTCGTAAAAGCAGAGGTTGGGTTGCAAGGGGTGGCTGTCGCGGTCCAGCGTTGCTCGATGCGGTGAATCAGCTTGTTTTTCAGAAAAAAGGTGGTGTCAACTGGAAGCCCAAAGGCCTGGGTGTTCGCCAGCGTCCACAGGCCACGTACGCCATGCGGCCCTTGCAAGGGTTTGCTTTCCCGGTGCAGGGCTGGGAAACTGGACTGCAAAGTTGACTCGCTGAGGCCCAGTAGCCGACCGTCAAGTGGTGATTGCGCCTGCGAGGGCTGGGCGACCCAGCACAGCGCACTCACTAAACCTGAGCGAAGCCAAAAATCAAATCGTTCATTCATCCGCCCTATTTTCGCAACAACCACAGTGCGGGGGTCACCCCCGGGTACTCCCTAATCAATCTTTACCGTGACTTTGCAGTTGTGCGGGTCTAATACCCAAACCAGTCATTCAATGGCACTATGATGATTTTTTGCCCGACTTGGGTGAATGCCCCTGTTGGGGCGTCATAGCCAAAGTGCAACCTGGATAGATAAAGAATAACGATGAAGACTTCCCCACTCCTTTTGAAAATAACCCCAATACTGGTGGTCTTGGCGCTTTGGGGTTGCTCCGGCAAGACCGATGTGGCATCAACGGCAGTTCCTGCTATTGCGGGCAGTGCGCCGGCAAGCGCTGCATCGGCTCCCATGACTCCGGTGACGGTCACCACAGTGCGCGCTGTGCTTCGAGATTTTCCGGTGCTGCTCAAGGCCACGGGCACTGTCACGCCGCTGACCAGCGTGGAGGTGAAGGCGCAAGTCACCAGTGTCGTGACCCAGGTTCATTTCAAAGAGGGGCAATTTGTCAAGGCGGGTGCCTTGTTGTTCACGCTTGACGCACGCACCGATGAAGCGAATGTGGCCAAGGCTTGCGCCCAGTTGGCCAAGGATCAGGCGGCGCTGGCGGATGCCAAGCGTCAGTTTGAGCGCGCCAAGCAACTGTTGTCGCAAAACTTTATCTCGCAAGGCGCGCTCGATACCAATCAGGCATTGGTCGATGCCCAGCAGGCCACGGTGGCCGCTGATCAAGCCGCGATTGATGCCGCCCGCGTGGCGCTTTCTTTTGACCGGATCGTGGCGAAAAATTCAGGCCGTGCCGGCGCTGTGACGGTCTTCCCTGGCAGCGCGGTGCAGGCTAACGTGACCACTCTGGTAACCATCACGCAACTGGATCCCATGGCAGTGGCTTACAGCCTGCCACAACGCAACCTGCCAGGTGCGCTTACAGGGCTGCAAGCAGGCGGCGCGCCGGTGATCGCAACCTTGCCTGAAGGTGGCGGCAGTTACAACGGACGGCTTCAGTTTGTTGATAACGCTGTCGATCCCAACTCAGGGACGGTCAAAGTCAAAGCAGTTTTTGACAACCGCGAAGGCAAGCTCTGGCCGGGCGCCTTTGTGGAGGTCTCACAGACCGCCAAAACCATCAAAGATGCGGTGGTGGTGCCGCATGCGGCCCTGATTCAAGGCGCGCGTGGCACGGTGGTTTACGTCGTGGAAAACGGCAAGGCGGTGATGAAACCGGTTCAACTCCTGTACGCCCAAGACAATGACGCGGCCGTGACCGGTGTGAAAGTAGGCGATGCCATCGTGCTGGATGGCCGACAAAATCTTCGTCCCGGTACGCCGGTCGTCGAGCGCGCCAAAGCACCCGCCGGGAATTCGGCCGCCAAGACAAAAGCAGCAGCGCCATGAATTTGTCCGAGCTTTTTATCCGCCGTCCGGTGATGACGGTGCTGCTGAACATCGCCATCGTGCTGGCCGGTGTGATCGGGTTTCAAAATATCCCCGTGGCGGCGCTGCCCAGTTATGACACGCCGGTCATCAACGTCTCGGCGTCCTTGCCCGGCGCCAACCCGGAAACCATGGCCAGTTCGGTGGCATTGCCGTTAGAGAAACAATTTCAGACCGTGCCGGGTCTCAAAACCATCAGTTCCACCAGCACGCTGGGCAACACCTCGCTGACGCTGGAGTTCGAAGAAGGGCGCAATATCGATGCGGCCTCTGTTGATGTGCAGGCGGCACTGCTGAGGGCGCAACGCTCATTGCCCGCCGATATGACCTCACCGCCAGCCTACCGCAAGGTGAACCCGGCCGACGCCCCGGTGCTGCTGATTGCGCTGACCTCGCCGTCGCTGGCGCCGTCAGATTTGCAGGATTACGCTGAGCATTTGATCTCACCGGTGCTTTCAACGATTGACGGTGTGGCGCAGGTTAATATTTTTGGCTCCAAGCGCTTTGCGGTGCGGGTTAGGGTGCAACCCGATGCGTTGGCCGCTCGCAATATCGGGCTTGACGAACTGAGTGCCGCCTTGCGGGCAGCCAACGTCAACACCCCCGTTGGTACCTTCGATGGGCTACGCCAGACCCTGACCCTGCAGGCCAACCGGCAGTTGAAAAACGCTGCTGATTTTTCTGACCTGATCGTCAGCACCCGCAGTGGTAATCCGGTGCGGCTCAAAGACGTGGCGCTGGTGGAAGATAGCTTGGAGACTCTCAAGAGTTGGGCCACCCTGAACGGCGAAAACTCAATCACCGTGGCGATTCAGCGCCAACCCGGCGCCAACACGGTACGGGTGGTGGATGCGGTGCGCGCGGCCTTGCCCAAGTTGCTGAGTCAAATGCCGCAGTCGGTCAAGATGACGCCGGTCAACGACCGCTCGGTCTCCGTGCGCGAAGCGCTGCATGATGTCACGCTCACCTTGCTGGGCACCATTGCGCTGGTGGTGCTGGTGATCTTTCTGTTTTTGCGCCGTTTCGTCGCCACCGTCATTCCGACCCTGTCGTTGCCGGTGTCGTTGATTGGTGCCGTAGCCCTGCTTTGGGGTTTCTCCTACAGTCTGGACAACATCTCGCTGCTGGGCCTGACGCTGGCGGTAGGCCTGGTGGTGGACGATGCCATCGTGGTACTGGAAAACATCATGCGCCACGTCGAAAAAGGCGTGCCGCCGTTTCAGGCTGCGCTGCGCGGCGCGCGTGAAGTGGGATTCACGATTATTTCAATTTCCGTTTCTTTGATTGCGGTGTTTATTCCGATCTTTTTCATGCCGGGTGTGATCGGACTGCTGTTCCATGAATTTGCCGTGGTGGTGGGGCTGTCTATTGTGGTGTCGGCTTTTGTGTCATTGACGCTGGTGCCCATGCTGGCCAGCCGGTTTTTGAGCGACGAGGCGCATAAAAAACCACCTAGCCGACTCGTTCGTTCATTCGAGCGCGGTTTTGATGCGGTGCTTGCTTCCTATACCCGGTTGCTTGATCTGGCTTTGGGTCACCGCAAGTCAGTCCTGGCAGTGGCCACAGCTACGTTTTTTGTGACGGCCATTTTGATGGTGGTAATCCCCAAGGGGTTTTTCCCCGAGGAAGATATAGGACAAATTCAGGTGTCAACGGAAACTTCGGAAGATACCTCGTTTCCCGAGATGGTTCGCTTGCAGGAACGGGCCGCCGAGATCATTCGGCTCGACCCCAACATTGCAGCGGTGAGTTCGTTCAATGGTGGCAGCGGCGCGCAAAACACGGGGCGCATGTTCGTGACGCTCAAAAAGTTGAACCAGCGTGCCCCCATGAAAGCAGTCGTGGAGGGCCTGCGCCGAAAATTAAAGGATGTGGCGGGCATCAATGTCTTTATGCGCCCGGTGCAAAATTTGCAGCTCGGCGGGCGCCAGAGCAAGGCCCAGTTTCAGTACATTTTGCAAAGTGTGCGCGCCGATGAGCTCAATGTCTGGGCCACCAAGTTGCAGGACCAACTTCGTGCCGACCCGATGTTCCGCGATGTGACAAGCGATTCCCAGATGCGCGGTTTGCAGGCGCAACTCAAGATTGACCGCGATCGGGCCAATGTGCTTGGAGTTTCTATTGAATCTATCCGCACCGCACTGTTCAATGCGTTTGGCGAGCGCCAGGTGTCCACCATTTACCTGCCCACCGACAGCTATCAGGTGATCATGGAAGTGACGCCGGAAGCCAAGCAGGATGAAAGCGCGCTGGGCGGCATCTATGTGCGTTCATCCACCGGTGCCTTGGTGCCGCTCAGTAGTTTCACCACCATTGAGCGCACCGTCGGACCCACCTCAATCAACCACGTTGGGCAGTTGCAGGCGGTGACGGTTTCCTTCAATCTGGCTCCCGGCACGGCCTTGGGTGATGCCACCGCCAAGATCGACGCGGCACGAGACGCGATCCTGATGCCGGCTTCCGTCATCGCCAGTTATGGGGGAGACGCGGCGGTGTTCAAAAACTCTCAAGGCAGTCAGGCGATCTTGGTCATCGCGGCCTTGCTGGTGATTTATGTTTTGCTGGGTGTGCTCTATGAGAGCTACATCCACCCCATCACCATTCTGGCGGGCCTGCCGTCGGCGGCGGTGGGGGCGCTGGCGACTCTGATGCTGTTTGGCCAGGATCTGACGCTGATCGCCACCATCGGCATCGTGCTACTGATCGGCATCGTCAAGAAGAACGCCATCATGATGATTGACTTTGCGCTGGATGCGCAGCGCCACCAGGGCATGACCCCCGAGATGGCGATTCGTGAAGCCTGTATTTTGCGGTTCAGACCCATCATGATGACCACGCTGGCCGCGCTGATGGGCGCCTTGCCGATTGCGCTGGGCATCGGGGCGGGTGCCGAGTTGCGTCAACCCTTGGGTCTGGCCGTGGTCGGCGGCTTGGTTTTCTCACAAGCTATCACGCTGTTTATTACCCCTGTGATTTACCTCACCCTGGATCGCTTTAGTGGCAGCGGTCCCATTACAAAACACCCCGAGATTCTTGATGAATCGTCTATGTGACCCTCCCGCCAGTCGTTGACGCCATGTCACCAGATCCCGTTAAATCTACTTCGATGAAGCCACTGTTGCTGCGGTTTGCGCTCGCTCGGCCACGGCTCCTGAGTTGTTTCATCCTTGGTTTAGCAGTGGTATGGCTGATACCTGAAACACTGGCGATGTATTCGATTACGAAAATTATTATTGCTTGGAATGTCGGGGCTTGTCTCTACCTCTTGCTCGCCGCCCGCATGATGTTTTGGTCCTCGCACGAGAGAATGCGTGCGCGTGCCTTACAGCAGGATGAGGGCCGGGTACTGGTTTTGACCTTAGTCGTTATGGCCGCACTGATGTGCATAGGCGCAATCGTGGCCGAGTTGGCCGTGGTGAAGGAGCTCAAGGGAACGTTGCGTTATACGCATATTGCGCTGGCCGCGCTTACGATCGCGACATCGTGGGCCTTTACGCAAGTCATGTTTGCCCTGCACTATGCGCATGACTTCTATGCGACGGAGGCGAGTGGCGAGCATGGCGGGTTGGCGTTTCCCGGCGGTCATGCGCCAGATTACGGTGATTTTCTGTATTTCGCCGTTGTGATTGGTACTTCCGGGCAAACCGCAGATGTCAGTTTTACCAGTCGCAAGATGCGCAGAACCGGCACCTTGCATTGTGTGTTGGCATTTTTCTTCAATACGACCCTGGTCGCATTAACGATAAATATTGCCTCTGGATTGTTCTGAAAAACGCCAATAAAGTAGCGTTATTTTTTGTGACTGCCATCGCATAGTGGCTTGTTGCCACTGGCTTTACAACCGCAAAAGTAGACCTCTTTGCTGACATCCGGGCTGTACTTGACTGGAGAAAAGGCGCCGCCTTTGTGGGCGCCATCACAAAAAGGTTGGGTTTTACTTTGGCCACAAGCGCACCAAAAGTAGTTTTTCCCCTTCTCTACGTTGACAGCATAAGGGGTGTCTGAGGCGCGAACTGGATCGGTCATGGTGTGGTTCTTTCCGTGTTAATCAATTTAGCCAGAAGTTTCCTCCCAATCGTTGCTCGGCGCAAGTGTGTGGTGTTGATGGCTAGGCAAGGCACTTGAACTGGCAGGGTGTCAAAATCAAATCTTATTCAGACTTTCAACGCTCATGTCCAAACCGATACCGTTTCCCGGCTCCTCAAAACTTGCCTCATTGACGCCGCATCCTGTCAAATTCGTCAGCTATTTGCTGGCAGCCCTGCTATGCATAGGAATCCTTGTGTACGGGTTGCTGCCCGGGTTGCTGGCGGTTTGTCTGGGTTTTCTATTGACCAGGATAGTCGCAGGGCACGGTAGATCCAAAGGTCCCCGCTTGAGTCCGGCATGGGCTGCAAGCACTGTTATTGTGGTCCCACTCATCATTTTGGCGGTGTTCCTGTTCAACGCCAAGGGGATGGCTTTTGGCGCGCTTGCGCAATACCAGGCACTTTTGCATCACCTGGCAGGTACGGTGTTGGAAATTCGCCAAAAACTACCGCTGGACCTTGCCAGTTACTTACCGGACGAACTCATGGCCGTGCAAGTCTGGCTGGCTGACTATTTGAAATCCAAAGCGCATGCGCTGGCTGGGTTTGGCACCACTGGCCTGCACGGTTTCTTGTTGGTTTATGTGGGTTTGGTGGTGGGTGCCTTGATGGTGGGGTCGCAGTCCTTGCCCACCACAGCACCCTTGCGGGTTGAACTTCGCCAGCGAGGAGGGTATTTCATAGCGGCCTTCCGTCAAATCATCGTGGCTCAGTTCTGGATAGCAGCCTTTAATGCCTTGTGTACAGCAGTTTTTTTGCTGGTGGCTCTGCCACTGTTTGGCGTGAACATGCCCTATATCGGTCCACTGGTCGTTCTCACCTTCGTTGCGGGCCTGATCCCTATTGTGGGTAATTTGATTTGCAACAGTGTGTTGGCGATTGCAGGTGTTTCCATTTCGCCCGCCGTCGGTCTGGCTTGCCTGCTTTTCCTTATCGCGATCCATAAAACCGAATACATCATCGGCGCGCGTATCCTCGGCAAGCAAACCAACACAGCCGCATGGGAGTTGCTGGTCGTCATGTTCGTTGGCGAAGCGGTCTTCGGGTTGCCGGGCTTGGTCGCTGCACCTCTGTATTACGCCTACGTCAAGAAAGAACTCCAGGTCGCACGACTGGTTTAGTTGTCTGGCTGCCATACAGTGGTCATAAATCAGGCGCATCATCCTCACACTTTGATGATTGTGCGGTGATGGTGAGGCGAGTTTTGTCCCGTTAAACCCAAAAATGTGTCACCCGCAAGCCTTTTCGAGTGGTGATCGTAGGGTAATTGCGGATTATCAATTCCATGAAACTGTATAAACTATATAAATAGTTTTTAAAAATGCCATAAGGGAATTGATCATGAACACTAAAAATACAGGTCGCAAGGCTGGCGCACCTTTGAACCGCCTTCCTGACGGTTTTGGCACAAAGATACTGGAAGCTTTGCGGTCGATGCTGAAACCGGCGCCGTGCACTCATGTGGGAATGTTTGCCGGTTCGTTGCTATCGCACGAATCGTGGTCAGAGCCTAAGGTGCCACGCTGACTTTTTTCACCGGTTTCAGCGTTTGAGCAGCTTTGTTTTGTGTTCGACGACCCAAACCACAAACCGCTCAAAAATGCCTGGCATGGTGAGGTAGAGGTACACCGTCGCCAAGGTGTTTAACCCAGCACACACGAGTATGAGTTGTGGCACGGACAGTCCAGCGGCCAGAAGCCCCGCCGCCATGCCTGCGGCAACGACCATGAACAGCGCATTCAAAATGTTGTTGGCACTGATTACCCTGGATTGACGTTGCGCATGGGTGTTGAGTTGCACGTAGGCATAAAGCGGCACGATAAACAAGCCTCCAAACAGGCCGATCAGCGTGATGTCAGCCAGCACACGCCAACTACCCGTTGCAGCCATAAACTCGCCCCAGCCCAGACCGGTTGCTGTGGGTGCAAGTGTTGTCATATTGGCAAACTGAAGCGAAGCAAGTCCCAGGTCTGCGCAGAACAGCGTTAAGCCGATTGAGCCGATCGGTACCAATCCAATCTCCACCTTGTGTTCTGAGAGGCTTTCGCACAGAAGCGAGCCGATGGCGACGCCAATGGAAAAAACGGCCAGCATGACCGTGACCACTGAGGTGTCTCCCCTGAGAACGTCCTTGCCCAGGGCTGGAATTTGCGAGAGCAACACTGCACCCATGAACCAGAACCAGGAGATGGCCAACAGACTGGTCCAAACGCCTTTGCCCTCGTCCTGGGCCAGCTTGAGTGTTGCCAGGGTGTCTTTCACCATGCTGAAACGAATCTTCAACTCCGGTGCGGCCTCTCCGGTGGGGGGGATGAACAGGCTGGACACCAGTCCTGTCAACGCGACCCCGGTCACGGCGATAGACAACATCAAGGGGTCCGTCGTGCTGGCCACCATCAGGCCTGCGACCAGGGTTCCCCCCAGAATGCTCAGGAAAGTACCCATTTCAAGCAGTCCGTTACCGCCCGTCAACTCGTCCTGGTGCAGCACCCGTGGCAACAGCGAGTATTTCACCGGTCCGAAAAAAGCCGAGTGACAACCCATGGCGAATATGCAGGCCAGTAAAGTGGGCAGACTCTTGGCGTAAAACCCGAAACTCACCGCCAGCATGATGACGACTTCGACCGCCTTGACGCTACGGATGACCAACGATTTGTCATAGCGATCGGCCAGTTGGCCGGCAAATGCTGAAAACAGGACAAACGGAAGGATGAAAAGGCCTGCCGCCATATTCGTGACCAGGCCGGTGGACAGCGTGGTGTACTGCGCCGTGTGGAAGGTCACCAAAAGAATAACCAGTTGTTTCAGAAACGAGTCGTTGAAGGCGCCGGCGAGCTGCGTGGCAAAGAAGGGGCCAAAACGTTTTTGAGCCAAAAGGCGAAACTGAGACTTCGGTTTTAAGTTCGACATGCTTGAAGTCCATTGGGTAAATTGTCAATCGCGCTGATTTTAAATGGGGAGGGCGGGCGGTCAGGACGAGATGTATATTGGCGCCATGAGCAAACTTGTACCGCACCCTGAACCTGACTCTGGACTCGTCAAGCGGGCTACGGACGCCATTTTGAAGATGATTTCGGTGGTGCCGATCTCGGAGGAGTTCAAAACTGATTTTCCAGAGAAGAGGGCGCGGCAACTGGCACGCACGGCGGCACGCGCCAGTGCGGGCCTATCCGGTGGCGCAGCGCTGGCACCGGGGCCCCTGGGGATTCTCACCCTGCTGCCAGACATCATCGGGGTATGGCGGGTTCAAGCCCAGATGGTGTCAGATATTGCAGCAGCTTATGGCAAGAGCGCCAGCGTGACCCAGGAGCAGATGGTTTACTGCCTGTTCA
>NZ_JBAWYV010000088.1:0-13870 GCF_037143375.1 Rhodoferax sp.
TTTTGAACAACAACAACCATGTTCACATTGATGTGCTGGAAGTGATGCAGGAAGAGGTGCCCGACCACCGCGACCGCTCTTTCCGCCCCCTGGAGAATGCGCCAGCGGCGGTGTAACTGACTCTTTTGACCCGTTAAAAAGCCCGCTGCTGCGGGCTTTTTAACGACTGGACAAGTTTTTATTCAAACTTTTTATCTATGGCCGCAAGTGCCTTCTGAATTAGCGAAGCTGATTTTGCTGTGACGTCCCACTTCTTCGCCAATGTGGGCCATTGTGAGACCGCGCATCGAACCTCACTGACGATCGACACAGCCGTTTTGATGTGATGCTTGCGGCCGATTTTCAAGATGTGTTCGAGAGCGGGGTTTCCTTGTCCATGGATAGCCGTTGTGTGCTCCCCACCCATGCCGGTGCTAAAGGTGAGGTCGAAAGCGGGCGATAAGCGCCAACCCGCTTGATTGTCTTGGAGAAAGGCGAAATTTTTAACATGATCGTCTTTGTTGTGGGCCAGTACGTTAAAAACCATCAAACGGTAGGCTCGTTCAACTTCGGTTTGGTCTTGCGTGATGCCTCTGACGGTCGCCAGAACCGCGTCGTAGTCCATGCAGGGGAGCCGAAAGTTGGCATAGAGCAGCCCCGCCAATGACAGCGTATGGCGTTTGCCGCTGCGGCCAAATCGGTCAAACCGCTCAACCGCAAAGTAGTCTTCACGCTCGTGGTTTTGTTCCACCGTAATCAGGTCAGTTCGCGGCATCAGAACACCCGCCAAGCCAGCCATTTCAGCGTAGGCACGCTCGATTCGCCCCATGTCCTTGGGGTCTTCCCGGGATCGAAACTTGACAATCCAGTGTGAGTAGCCTTCGGGCAAGGTTTGAAATCCTGACAGGTATTTTGACGATGCATCACTGCGAGCAACTGTCACCTTGGGCCTGGCGCCACCCGGTGAGCCGCCCTGGATTTTCAGTTGTTGAAGGACGTCGTCGACGTTGCCCTGAAGGACCGCTTCAGCCGACTTGGCCAGTGCACCCAAGTCAAGCTCATCGGTGATCGGTTCTTGCCCATAGATGGGCGCGTATTCAAGCGCGCCCATGGCCCTTGAACCGATGTAGGCCAGTCGATCCAGAGGGGTGATTTGATGAGGTTCCCAATCGAATCGGCGTTTGAATTCGCGATCCATCAGCAGCAAGCCCCAGCCATCCGGCAAAGAGTCAGAAAAGGCGCCGTGCAGGCCACCGAACTCATCCCCTTTTGCTAGCTGCGCTTTGGCTTCGAACGCCATGGTCTTGGGGGCCAGATTGAAGCCTGAGGCCATCCAGCCTGGGTCGTATTCAAACCAGATTTTTTTATCACTACTTTGGGCCAGCACCCCCACGCGAAGCCCGCCCAGTTCGACCTTGAGTTGCGTTGTATGTGGCGCGGTTGACTTGCTCACAGGTGGCCCCGTTTTCTCGTTTTGGCGGTGACTTCAGCCATTGAGTTAAGCGGTTTGGGTGCAAACAGCGATTCCAAACCCTCCACCATGTCGAGAGCCAGAGCAATATGGAGCAAGGCTGCAGTGCCGATTTGGCCGGTCAGCTCGAATCGCTTGATGGTTGGTTCAGGGATGCCTGATTTCATGGCGAGCGTCTTTCTGGTCCAGCCAAGCACCAGCCGCGCTGTTTTCGCCCGCTCCCCTAGTTCTTCCAGAATATCCGACGGCGACTTGAATAGTATGGATAGCATGTTGTCCATTATATGGACGATATGCAACTAACGGATATTGGGATATCTGTAAATAAAATTCTGTATTGAATCAGTTCCGCTTAAGCCGCTTCCATCTTGCCCGACACCGTGAGCCACTGCTCTTCCAGCGTTTGCAGTTCGTCGTTGACGAGTTTCAGGCCCTTGCCAAACTCGGCAATGTCGTGCGCATGCACGGCCTTGTTCAGGTGGCCCTCTAACGCTGCGCCTTCGCCGTTGAGCACGGTCATGCGGGCCTCAATCACTTCGAGCTCTCGCTTGAGGCCGGTGGAATTGACCTTGACTTTGACTTTGGGGGCGGCAGCCGCCTCCAGTTGGGCTTTGCGTTCGGCCTTGGCGGCGGCGTTGTTGGCTTCCTTGATGGCTTCGCGCTGGCGCTTGGCTTCATCCAGCAGGTAGCGCTGGTAGTCGTCCAGATCGCCGTCAAACGGCTCGACGCCACCGCGCGACACCATCCAGAATTCGTCGCACACGGCGCGAAGCAGTGCCCGGTCGTGGCTGACCAGCATGACGGTGCCTTCAAACTCGTTGAGGGCCATGGCCAGCGCTTCTCGGGTGGCCAAATCGAGGTGATTGGTAGGCTCATCGAGCAGCAGCAGGTTGGGGCGCTGCCAGACGATCATGCACAGCACCAGACGGGCTTTTTCACCGCCGCTCATGCTGCCCACGGCCTGCTTGACCATGTCGCCGCCAAAGTTGAAGGTGCCCAAAAAGCTGCGCAGGTCTTGCTCGCGGGTCTGCTGACCGGCGATTTTTCCGGCAGCAGTCATTTCACGCACCAGGCGGATCATGTGCTCCAGCGGGGAGTCGGCGGGGCGCAACACGTCGAGTTCTTGCTGGGCAAAGTAGCCGATGTTGAGGCCCTTGCCTTCGGTGACTTCGCCGCCAATGGCCTGCAAATCACGCGCGATGGTTTTGACCAGTGTGGATTTACCCTGGCCGTTGGCGCCCAAAATGCCGATACGCTGACCCGCCAACACCGACTTGCTGACGTTGTTGACAATGATGGTGGGCGGCGTGCCTTCGGGTGAGCCTTCCGGCGCGGGGTAGCCAAAGCTGACGCCGGACATGGACAGCATCGGGTTGGGCAGGTTGGCGGGTTCCTTGAACTCGAAGGTGAAGTCGGCTTCGGCCAGCAGCGGGGCCACTTTTTCCATGCGGTCGAGTGCCTTGACCCGGCTTTGCGCCTGCTTGGCTTTGCTGGCCTGGGCCTTGAAGCGGGCAATGAACTTTTGCAGGTGGGCGATTTTGTCTTGCTGTTTGGAGAAGGCGTTTTGTTGCAGCGTCATCTGCTCGGCGCGCATGTCTTCAAACTTGCTGTAATTGCCGCCGTAGCGCACCAGCTTGCCCATATCAATGTGCATCGTGACGTTGGTCACCGCGTCCAAAAACTCCCGGTCATGGCTGATGACGACCATGGTGCCTTCGTATTTTTTGAGCCAGGCTTCGAGCCACACCAGCGCGTCCAAGTCCAAGTGATTGGTCGGCTCGTCGAGCAGCAGCAGGTCGGACGGGCACATCAGCGCGCGCGCCAGTTGCAGGCGCATGCGCCAGCCGCCGGAGAAACTGTTGACCGGGTTGGTGAGTTCGGTAGTTTTAAAAACCCAAGCCCAAAATCAGCGCCTGGGCACGGGCCGGGGCGTCGTGGGCGCCCGCGTCTTGCAGCGCCATGTAGGCGTGGGCCATGCGGTCGTAGTCGTCGGTGGCCTCGGAGGCGGTCACTTCGTTTTGCGCAGCCAGCAGGTTGACGTCGCCGTCGACTACAAAGTCGGTGGCCGATTGATCGGTCTCAGGCATGTCCTGCGCGACCTGGCCCATGCGCCATTGGCTGGGGATGAAGTACTCGCCACCATCTTCATGCAGCGTGCCATTGAGCAGGGCAAACAAGGACGATTTGCCGGCGCCATTGCGGCCGACCAGACCGACTTTTTCACCCGGGTTGATGGTGACAGTGGCACCGTCAAGCAGCACTTTGGCGCCACGGCGCAGGATGACATTTTTAAGAGTAATCACGGGAATCGTTTCAGTTGGGATGACATGTCGCAATGACATGCCGGATCGGATCTGGCAGTCATTGTGGGGCGCAGGTTGGTCTGGGTAGCGGAGTTAATCCGCCATGACCGACCCGGGAATACCCTGATTTTAGGCTATCAGGGCGGCACGGGTCAGCAGCAAGACTTGTTCCTCGCCGGCACTGGTCTCCAACCAGATGGGTTGCAAGGTGGGGAAGGCCGCTTCGAAGTGGGCTTGCTCGTTGCCAATCTCCAGCACCAGCACGGCTTTTTCGGTCATGTACTGTGGGGCATCCTTCAGTAATTGGCGGATGAAGTCCATGCCGTCGCTGCCACCGAGGGCGTTGCCGCTGAGCGCCAGTGCCGGTTCGGCGTGGTACTCGGCGGGCAGGGCGGCCATGCTTTGGGCGTTGACGTAAGGCGGGTTGCACACGATCAGGTCGTAGGGGCCGTTGACGCCGGTCAGTCCATTGGCGGTCAGCAGCGTGATTCGATCCTGCAATCCGTGTTTGTCCACGTTGATGCGCGCGACGGCCAGCGCCTCGGGTGAGATGTCCGAGGCATCCACCGTCACATCCGGGTAGGCCATGGCGGCGAGCACGGCCAGGCTGCCGTTGCCGGTGCAGAGGTCGAGCACACGCTGGGTAGAGGCGCTGAGCCAGTAATCAATGCCACCGCTCACGAGCAGTTCGGCGATCAGCGAGCGTGGCACGATGCTGCGTTCATCGATATAAAACGGCACGCCTTGCAACCAGGCTTCTTGGGTGAGGTAAGCGGCGGGTTTGCGGGATGTGATGCGCGCTATTAAAAGAGTAGCTACTTGTGCTTGCTGCTCGGGGGTTACAGGCTGATTGGCTATAAGGTTTAGGTCGTCGGTGGCGTCGTCCAGCGGGGTGTCGAGTGGCAGGCCGAGTTGCCATAACACCAGCCAGGCGGCTTCGTCGAAGGCGTTGGTGGTGCCGTGGCCAAACGCAACTTTCGCATCGGTGAGTTGCTGGGCGCTGGCTTCAATAAGTTCAAGAAGGGTCATGGGGTCAGGCGCGCGTTCAGGTTTTCCAGCACACGCCGGTAGATGTTTTTGAGGGGTTCGATGTCGGCCACGTTCAGGTGTTCGTCGATCTTGTGGATGGTGGCGTTGGGGGGGCCGAGCTCGATCACCTGAGGGCAAATCTTGGCAATGAAGCGGCCGTCGCTGGTGCCGCCAGTGGTGGAAAGCACGGTGTCAAGGCCGGTCTCGGTCTTGATGGCGGCCACCACGGCATCGACCAGCGTGCCCGGGGTGGTGAGAAAGGGCAGGCCGCCGATGGTCCAGCTCAGGTCAAAGTCCAGACCGTGCTTGAGCAAGACCGCTTGCAGGCGGTTTTGCAGCGCTTCGGGCGTGGACTCTGTGCAAAAGCGGAAGTTGAAATCAACCACGACCTCGCCCGGGATGACATTGCTGGCGCCAGTGCCGCCGTGGATGTTGCTGACCTGCCACGAGGTCGGAGGGAAGAAGGCGTTGCCCTGGTCCCACTCAATAGCGACGAGTTCAGCCAAGGCGGGCGCCAACTGGTGAATCGGGTTTTTGGCCAGGTGCGGATAAGCGATGTGGCCTTGCACGCCTTTGACCGTGAGCTTGCCGCTCATGGTGCCGCGACGGCCGTTTTTGATCATGTCGCCGGTGCGCTCCAGCGAGGTGGGTTCGCCGACGATGCAGTAATCGAGCCGTTCGCCGCGCTGTTTTAGCAGGTCGCAGACGATGACGGTGCCGTCATTGGCCGGGCCTTCTTCGTCGCTGGTGATCAGGAAGCCGATCGACAAGGCGGTGTCGGGCTGCGCTGCCACAAACTCTTCGACCGCCACCACAAACGCGGCCAATGAGGCCTTCATGTCACTCACACCGCGGCCATACAACTTGCCGTCTTTGTGGGTGGGCGTGAAGGGGTCGCTCTGCCACTGGTCGAGCGGGCCGGTGGGGACGACATCGGTGTGGCCGGCAAATACTATCAATTCAGTAGCTGCTTGTGCAGGTACGACGGGGGTTGCAGCCCGTTTTGCCCATAAGTTGGTGACGCGGAAGTGGTCCGGGCCGCTGACGAGGGTCTCGATCACAAAGCCGAGCGGTGCAAGGCGGGCAGCCAGGATGGCCTGGCAACCGGCGTCGTCTGGGGTGTTGGAGGGGCGTGAGATCAGTTGCTCGGTCAGGTGCAGGGTGCGGTTCATCAGTGGGTGACGTCCAGCGTGATTTCGGTGAACGAGGGGGTGTCATCCGGGTCTTCGGCCAGCTCGACTGGTTTGGCGCGGGCGTTGAAGTCGTTTTGCAGGCGCCACATCAGGTTGGTGGGCGAGTCGGAGTTGGCGAGGCCTTCCTTGCGGTCGACCGTGCCTTCAAGCACCAGCCGGGCAATGTCTTGCTCGAAGGTCTGGCCGCCTTCGGCCATGGATTTTTCCATGGCTTCTTTGACGCCAATGAAGTCGCCTTTGGTGATCATCTCGGACACCAGGGTGGTGTTGAGCATGATCTCCACCGCGGGGGTGCGCCCGCCGGTGGTGGTGCGCAGCAGGCGCTGCGACACGATGGCCTTGGTGGCAGCGGCCAGGTCACCCAGCATGGTGGGGCGGACCTCAACCGGGTAAAAACTCAAAATGCGGTTGAGCGCGTGGTAGCTGTTGTTGGCGTGCAGCGTGGCCAGGCACAGGTGGCCGGACTGGGCGTAGGAGATGGCGGCTGACATGGTTTCGCGGTCGCGGATTTCGCCAATCATGATCACATCCGGGGCTTGGCGCAGGGCGTTTTTGAGGGCCACTTGGGTTGATTGCGTGTCGCTGCCGACCTCGCGCTGGTTGACCACCGAGCGCTTGTTTTTAAACAGGAATTCAATCGGGTCTTCAATCGCCAGGATGTGGCCGGTGGCATTCTCATTGCGGTGGTCGAGCATGGCGGCCAGCGTGGTGCTTTTGCCAGCGCCGGTGGCGCCCACCATCAGGATCAGGCCGCGCTTTTCCATCACCAGGTCCGCCAGGTTCATGGGCACCGAGAGCGTGGCCAGCGGCGGGATGTCCATCGAGATGAATCGAATGACCACGGCGATGGAGCCGCGCTGGCGCATGGCGCTGATGCGAAACCGGCCCACACCCGCCATGCCCCAGCCCATGTTGAGCTCGTTCAATTCTTCGAGCTCTTCAATACGGGCGGGCGGCAGAATCTCGGACAGCAGATTGAGTGGGGCATCTGGTGGCAGCACCTGGCTGTTGATGGGCACGCATTGGCCGTTGATGCGGATCAGGGCCGGGGAATGGGCTGACAGATAAACGTCGGAGGCTTTTTTCTCGCTCATCAAGCGAAGAATCCGCTCCATCGTGCCCGGTACGTTGCTGGTTGCCATCGTTGCGCCCCTGTGGTCAGTGAAGGTGTGGTTTGAGAAAAATCTCAGTCGCGCAGCAGGTCATTGAGGCTGGTTTTGGCGCGGGTTTGCGCGTCCACCGTTTTAACGATGATGGCCGCATACAGGCTGTATTTGCCACCGTCTTTGGGCAGCGTACCGCTGATGACGACCGAGCCGCTGGGCACGCGGCCGTAGCTCACGGTGTCGGTGGCGCGGTTGTAAATAGGGGTGCTTTGGCCGATGTAGACGCCCATGGAGAGCACCGAGTTTTCTTCGACGATGACGCCTTCGACCACTTCGGAGCGGGCGCCGATGAAGCAGTTGTCTTCGATGATGGTGGGGTTGGCCTGCATGGGCTCCAGCACGCCGCCAATGCCAACGCCGCCGCTCAGGTGCACGTTTTTGCCGATCTGGGCGCAAGAGCCCACCGCCGCCCAGGTGTCGACCATGGTGCCTTCGTCGACATAAGCGCCGATGTTGACAAACGAGGGCATCAAAATCACGCCCTTGGCCAGGTAGCTGCCGCGGCGCGCCACGGCGGGGGGCACCACGCGAATGCCGGTGGCTTTCATGCCGGCTTCGGTCATGCCAGAAAATTTGGTCGGTACTTTGTCATAAAAGCCCAACTCACCGGCTTTCATGAGTTCGTTATCTTTCAGGCGAAAGCTCAGCAGCACGGCTTTTTTGATCCACTGGTGCACGGTCCACTGGCCCACGGCCTCGCGGGTGGCGACGCGCAGGTGGCCCGAGTTGAGTTGGGCAATGACGTGCTCGACGGCGTCCAGCAGTTCCGGGGTGGCATTGGCCATGGAGATGTTGGCGCGGTCTTCCCAGGCGGTGTCGAGGATGGTTTGGAGTTGTTGGGTCATGGAGAAGTCTCTTGAAGATTTATAAAAAGGGTCAGAGTCAGGCTCTGGATTGAACAAACTGGACGATGCGCTGGGCCGCTTCAACGCATTCTGCAGTCTCGGCCACCAAGGCCATGCGAATGCGGCCTTCGCCGGGGTTGGCGCCTAGCGCTTCGCGGGCCAAATACGAGCCCGGCAACACGGTGACATTGTATTGAGCGTACAGGTCGCGGGCAAAGTCGACGTCATTGCCCTTGATTTTGGCCCACAGGTAAAAGCCGGCGTCGGGCAGCGCCACATCCAGCACCCCGGTCAGCAAGGGCGTGACTTGTGCAAACTTGGCGCGGTACTGGTTGCGGTTGTCGACGACGTGCGCCTCATCGCGCCAGGCGGCGATGCTGGCGGCTTGCACCACCGGGCTCATGGCGCTGCCGTGGTAGGTGCGGTAGAGCAAAAAGGGTTTGATGAGGGCGGCGTCGCCCGCCACAAAACCGCTGCGCATGCCCGGCACATTGCTGCGCTTTGACAGGCTGGTGAAGGAGATCAGGTTCTTGAAGTCAGTGCGGCCCAGTTTGACGGCGGCTTCCATGCCTCCGAGGGGCGGCTCGTCGCGGAAGTAAATCTCGCTGTAGCACTCGTCGGAGGCAATCACAAAGCCGTAGCGGTCGCTCAGGTCAAAGAGCTTCTTCCACTCGCTCAAGGGCATCACGGCGCCGGTCGGGTTGCCGGGTGAGCAGGTGATGAGCAACTGGGTGCGGGCCCACACGGACTCAGGCACGCTGTCCCAGTCCTGTGCAAAATTGCGCGCCGGGTCGCTCGGCACAAAGTAAGGCTGGGCGCCGGCCAGCAGCGCCGCGCCTTCGTAGATTTGGTAGAACGGGTTGGGGCAGACCACGATCGGCGCCTGGTCGGCCGGGCTGCCAGCGGGCGCGGGTTTCACGATGGTTTGCGTCAGGGCAAACAGGGCTTCGCGCGAGCCGTTGACGGGCAAGACCTGGGTGGTGGGGTTCACGTCCAGCGCGTAGCGGGTTTTGAGCCAGGCAACAAAAGCGTCGCGCAGCTTGGGCTCGCCAGCGGTGGCCGGGTAGCTGGAGAGGCCGCTGGGGGTGCTGGTGATCGACGCGATCATCGCCTGCTGGATGAAGGCAGGCGTGGCGTGCTTGGGCTCGCCCATGCCCAGACTGATGGCGCGCAAGGCCGGGTCGGGGGTGACGGTGGCAAACAGTTCGCGCAACCGCTCGAAGGGGTAGGGGTGAAGGTGGGAGAGCAGGGGATTCATGGGGGGAGATTATCCCTTGTCAAAGCGCACCATGCCGAGCGCATTTCAATCGCCGTTTACAGGGTGAGGGCCGTGGCAGGGATGTCTAGTTTGAGCCAGCGATGTGCGGCGAGTTGCAGGTTTTTGGGGTCGCCGGTGCTGAGCAGCACGCACTCGCCCGCTTGGTCGCTGGTGGCCAGACTCGCCAGCATGCGGCGCGTTTGGCGGGCCACGGGTTCGCCGTTGTCGATCAGCTGCACCTCGGGCCCCACGGCGTTGGCCAGAATGTCGCGCACGAACGGGTAGTGCGTGCAGCCCAGCACCAGTGTGTCGACTTGGCCTTTATTTATGCCAAATTGACCTATAGCCCCCGTATAGTCTGCGCAGAGTGCTCTTATTTTAGGAGTGTCGTCGTGTTCGATGGCATCGGCTAGGCCATCACAGGGTTGGCAAATAAAGTCGGCTTGCCCGGCCAGTGATTCGAGCAGGGCGCGAAATTTGGCGCTGGCCAGCGTGCCGCGGGTGGCCATGACGCCGATACGTTTGGTTTGGCTCTGTAGCACGGCTGGTTTGAGGGCCGGCTCGACACCGATGATCGGCAAGCCAGGGTGCTCCTGGCGCAGCCAGTGGATGGCGGCGGCGGTGGCGGTGTTGCAGGCAATGACCAGCGCCGAGATCTGGTGCTGGGCCCGCAAATGCCCGGTGATGAGGCGTGAGCGCTGGAGCACATGCGACGCCTCGCGCTCGCCATAAGGCGCGTGGCCACTGTCGGCCACATAGACAAAGTCTTCAAAGGGCAGCTCGGCGCGCAAGGCTTTGAGCACGCTCAAGCCGCCAATGCCGCTGTCAAACACCCCGATGGGGCGTTTGAGCAAGGGCGGCGCTGACCTCAAAGGGCGTCCTGCCGCTTACTGGCCGGCGACGGTGATGCCTTTGAACTCGCCGGTGGCGATGCGTTTTTGCCACTCGGCCGGGCCGGTGATGTGGGCACTGGTGCCGCCTGAATCAACCGCCACGGTCACGGGCATATCGACCACGTCAAACTCGTAAATGGCTTCCATGCCGAGGTCGGCAAAGCCCACCACTTGAGCGTGCTTGATGGCTTTGCTGACCAGGTAGGCGGCGCCGCCGACGGCCATCAGGTAGGCACTCTTGTGCTTTTTGATGGCTTCAATGGCAACCGGACCGCGTTCGGCCTTGCCGACCATCGAGATCAGTCCGGTTTGGGCCAGCATCATCTCGGTGAAATCGTCCATGCGGGTGGCGGTGGTGGGACCGGCAGGGCCGACGGCTTCGCCCTTGATCGGGTCGACCGGGCCAACGTAGTAAATGACGCGGTTGGTGAAGTCGACCGGCAGCTTCTCGCCTTTGGCCAACATGGTCTGAATGCGCTTGTGGGCGGCATCGCGGCCGGTGAGCATCTTGCCATTGAGCAACAAGGTGTCGCCCGGTTTCCAGCTCGCCACTTCTTCTTTGGTGAGGGTGTTGAGGTCGACCTTCTTGCTCTTGACGTAGTCAGGCGTCCACTGCACATCGGGCCACAGGTCGAGCGAGGGCGGGTCGAGGTAGACCGGGCCGCTGCCGTCCATCACAAAGTGGGCGTGGCGAGTGGCTGCGCAGTTGGGGATCATTGCAATCGGCTTGCTGGCGGCGTGCGTCGGGTACATCTTGATTTTGACGTCGAGCACGGTGGTGAGGCCGCCCAAACCTTGCGCGCCAATGCCGAGGGCGTTGACTTTTTCGAACAACTCAAGGCGCAGGGCTTCGGTTTTGGTCAGCTCAGCGCCGCTGGCGGCTTTGGCTTGCAGCTCGTACATATCCAGGTCGTCCATCAGGCTTTCTTTGGCCATCAACACCGCTTTTTCGGCGGTGCCGCCAATGCCGATGCCGAGCATGCCGGGTGGGCACCAGCCCGCGCCCATGGTCGGCACGGTTTTGAGCACCCAGTCAACCACCGAGTCGCCGGGGTTGAGCATGTACATCTTGCTTTTGTTCTCGGAGCCGCCGCCTTTGGCCGCCACCGTCACTTCGAGGGTGTTGCCGGGCACGATCTCGCTGAAGATCACCGCCGGGGTGTTATCTTTGGTGTTCTTGCGGTCAAACTGCGGATCGGCCACGACCGAGGCGCGCAGCGTGTTGTCGGGGTGGTTGTAGGCGCGGCGCACGCCTTCGTTGATGGCGTCGTCCAGGCTACCGGTGAAGCCTTCCCAGCGAATGTCCATGCCGACCTTGAGGAACACGTTGACGATGCCGGTGTCCTGGCAAATCGGGCGGTGGCCGGTGGCGCTCATTTTGCTGTTGGTCAAAATTTGCGCGATGGCGTCTTTGGCGGCCGGGCTTTGTTCACGCTCGTAGGCGCGGGCCAGGTGGGCGATGTAGTCGGCCGGGTGGTAGTAGCTGATGTACTGCAGGGCGGCGGCAACGGATTCGATCAGGTCGGCTTGGCGGATGTTAGTCATGGTGGCGTGATACCTCAGGGGTTCGGGGGATTGACTGAAGGGTGACAATGGCTGCGAGTTTAACCAACGCCACCTAACGGGGGCTGACGATCCAGCACCGCCTTCGATGATCAAATTTATTCGCCGCAACGTCTCGCATTTCATTCATTCGCAATCCATCGGCGGGGTGCTGCTGGCCGTGGCGGCGCTGTTGGCTTTAATCATCAGCAATTCGCCGTGGCAGGGCGCGTACCAGCAGTTTTTGCAAATTCCGGGCGGGCTGCAGCTGGGGGCCAACTGGCTGCATTTGACCAAGCCACTGCTGATTTGGGTCAATGATTTGTGGATGGCGGTGTTCTTTTTTGTGGTGGGGCTGGAGATTAAGCGCGAGCTGCTGGAAGGCGAGTTGGCCTCGCCCGCGCAAGCCTTGCTGCCCGCAGGCGCGGCGCTGGGCGGCATGGTGCTGCCTGCCCTGATTTATGCCGCTGTCAATGTAGGCAACCCGGTGGCCTTGCGCGGCTGGGGCATTCCGATGGCTACTGATATTGCATTTGCGCTCGGCATTCTGGTGCTGCTCGGGAGCCGGGTGCCAGCCTCGCTCAAGGTCTTTTTGACGGCGGTGGCCATCATTGACGACCTGGGCGCGATTTTGGTGATTGCTTTTTTCTACACCGCCGAGTTGTCGCCCACCATGCTGATGGCGGCTGGCGCCGGGGTGCTGGTGTTGTGGGCGTTGAACCGGCTGCGGGTGATGGCGATTGCGCCGTACGTAATGGTGGGACTGGTGATCTGGTTTTTTGTGCTGAAGTCGGGCATTCATCCGACGCTGGCTGGCGTGGCGACCGCGCTGGCCATCCCGTTGTCGAACGGCAAAGGTGGCTCGCCCCTCAAAAAAGCCGAGCATGCCTTACACCCGTGGGTGGCTTTTTTGATTTTGCCGATGTTTGCCTTTGTCAACGCGGGCGTGTCGCTGCACGGCGTGACGCTGGCCACGCTGACGCAAACGGTGCCGCTGGGCATTGTGGCGGGACTGGTACTGGGCAAGGCGTGTGGTGTTTTTGGTGCCTCGTGGTTGCTGATTCGTTTCAGCAGCGCTTCAGTGCCAGCGGGCAGCAGTTGGTCTCAGTTTTTTGGCGTGTGCGTGCTGTGCGGGGTGGGTTTCACCATGAGCCTGTTCATAGGCTCGCTGGCGTTTGAAGGTTTGGACGCGGCCTACGAAACCCAGGTCAAGCTCGGGGTGCTGACCGGCTCGCTGCTGAGCGCGTTGCTGGCGACCGTGCTGCTGTCCCTGCGCCCGCGCTGAGCCCGGTTTTCGTCAGCACCGCTTGGTTGTTAACTGTCGTTGCGAAACGCGTTGTGGCATGACTTGCAGCTTTTTTGCACGTCATTCACCGCCGGGCGGATGACCGCGATGTCGCCGCCTTGTGCCGCCTTGACCAAGGCGCCGACCGTGGCCAGGTAGTTGTCCTGGGCGGTTTTGAATTCGCCAGACTTGCTCCAGACGTCGCCCTTGGCATGGGTCGGTGGGTAGTTGCTGTCGGCGGTGAACAGGGGCCAGGGCTGCGTGGAGATTTTTTCCAGCTCCAGCGCGCTGGCCAGAAACTCGCGTTTGTTGTAGTCCTGGCGCTCGCGCGCCACCAGGCCCATGGGCTCCAGCGTGCGCGTGAATTGCTTGAAGATGGCGTTGCGCTTGGTGACGGGTTTGTCAGGGTGGGTGTCTTTGGCCTCGTTGCAGGCCGTCAAGGTCAGCGCGGCGGTGAGCGCCAGAAGGGAGAGTGCAAAAGGGTGGGACATGAATTTAATGACTTTCGTTTTGGGTGCGCGACATCAGTCGGTCGGTGTACGCGATGGCCATGGCGGAGAGTAAAAAGGTGATGTGAATGGCCGTTTGGGCAATCAGGACTTTTTCAGAGTAATTGTCGGCATTGATGAAGGTTTTGAGCAGGTGAATGGAGCTGATGCCGATGATGGCCGTGGCCAGTTTGACCTTGAGCACCGAGGCGTTCACGTGGCTGAGCCATTCTGGCTCATCGGGGTGGCCTTCAATGTTCATGCGGCTGACAAAGGTGTCGTAGCCACCCAGAATCACCATGATTAATAAATTGGAGATCATGACGACGTCAATCAGGGCCAGCACCACCAGCATGATGATGGTCTCGTTGAGCGCCACCGTGGGCCCCATTTCCTTGTAGCCAATGCTGGTGACCAG
>NZ_JBAWYV010000089.1:0-13865 GCF_037143375.1 Rhodoferax sp.
GAAGATTTCATGCCGACCGTGTTGGCATTGGCAATGTTGTTGCCGATGACGTCAAGGTTGCGGCTGGAGGCATTTAAGCCGGAAAGACCTGTTTGAAATGACATGATGTTTTCCTTGAGGTATGAGGTGTTGACTAGAGAATGGCCTTGATGCTGTCGTAGGCCACGGCGCTGCGGCCTTGCAATTGAATCGACATGGCGCCACTGGTGTTGCTCCCAACTGAAACGACAGAGTCTTGGGCGAGTGAGGTGGTGGCGACGGTTTGACCTGCCAAGGTTGCGGTGACTTTAAAAGTGGGTGAACCCGTGCCTTTGTAGGACGATGCATCCCAGCTGAATGCTTGGCGGCCTGCTGTCAGTGGACCCAGGTTGACGGATTCGATAAGCTGACCTCCCGGCGTCAGGATGTCTAACTTCACTGCATCCGCATTACCGGACAAATCGATGGCGCCATTGGCAACCCCCGCGTTAACTGACAAGCTGTTGCTCTCAACCAGAACATTGTGGCCCACCATGGACGTGCCCTGCATCACCTGCATCGATGAGAACTGGGTGGCCATGCTTTTCAAGGTGTCGTTGACCTGCTGGATGCCCGTAACCGTATTGATCTGCGCCATCTGGCTGGTCATTTGCGCGTTATCCATCGGATTCATGGGGTCCTGATTTTTCAGCTGCGCGACCAGTAGCTTCATAAAGCGGTCCTGTGTAGCGGTATCGGTCGCCGTTGTTGCCGTGGTCGCTGTTGTTGCGGCGGCAGACGCGGTCGAGGAAGTAGTGGCGGTAATCATGGTGCGATCCTTGAGTTTTTACTGACCCATTTGCAGGGTTTTGAGGAGCAGGGTCTTGGCCGTGTTCATGACTTCGACATTGTTCTGGTAGGAGCGTGAGGCGGAGATCATGTTGACCATTTCTTCTACCGGGTTCACGTTTGAACTTGTCACATAGCCATCTGCATCTGCAGAAGGGTGGCTTGGGTTGTGCGTTTTGCGCAGTGGTTCTGTGCTTTCTTTAATAGAAGCAACGCGTACGCCTGATGATGCGTCTGAGCCCATTGGCGTGGTTTCGAACACCACTTGCCGACCTTTGTAACCTTGGCCATCGGGACCAGCCACGGCATCAGCATTGGCCAAATTACTGGCCACCACATTGAGTCGCTGCGACTGGGCACTGATGGCGCTGCCAGACACATTGAAGATTGAAAACATGGACATGAGGTTTCTCCGCAGGCTTTAGGGGTTATTGGCCCTGAATGGCACTCAACATCGTCTTGGACTGGCCGTTAATAAAGCGCAGGGTGGCCTCGTAGCGCACCGAGTTGTCAACAAAGTTGGCGCGTTCGCGGTCCAGGTCCACGCTGTTGCCATCCAGGCTGGGTTGGCTTTGCGCGACATAGGCCAGGCTGGAGGCGCCGCCCAGGGAGCCGATCGTGCTGCCAGATAATGGAATATGCCGAGCGTTGGAGGTGCCGTCATTGCTGCCAGTACTGTTACCTTGGGAGCTGCTTCTGCTTGCTATCAAGCCGCTGGTGAGACCACCGCCAGTGGCGTTGTTCATGGCGTCTTTGAAATTCAGGTCGCGGGCGGCATAGCCCGGGGTGTCGGCGTTGGCAATGTTGGTGGCAATCACGCGTTGGCGTTCCGCACGCAGCACCAGGGCCTTCGAATGGAAGTCCAAGCCACTGGTTAAATTTGCGATCATGAGACACCTCTGCTTTCGTTCGTCGGGCCCTACTGCGATGACTGAGGACTTCGATATGCGGCAATTATGGGAATTACTTAAATTTTTGATGCCTTGAATAACAGGGAAAACTCCCCTTACTTGCGTGCTTCATCGGGAATGGGTGTGCCTATAGTTACTTAGACAAGACCGTCAGGCATCTATGTTTAATACCTCAACCACTTCAGTCCACGCACACATCCATTTGCCGGGTTTGCTTGCGGTACTCGTTTTTCTTCTGCTGACCCAGGTGCCGGTCTGCGCGCAGGTCACAGGAGGCAAGCCCGAATTCATTGAAGCCACCCAACAATGGTTGGACAAGGCGGTTGCCTCGGTTCGGACTGCCGGTGTGGCGCCGCTGCGCATGGAAGTTACGGTGGGTGAGCTCGACAGCCGACTTCGGTTGGCGCCTTGTGCCAAAGTGGAGCCTTATATTCCCGTCGGAACGCGCCTGTGGGGTAAAACGCGTCTGGGTCTTCGCTGCCTGTCTGGCAGTACCAAGTGGAATGTTTTTCTTCCGGTGACGATCAAAGCCTTTGGGGCTGCCTGGGTGATCAAGGGTGATGTGGCCTCGGGCGCCGTGCTGACCGAGGCCGATGCCATTGAAGCGGAGGTTGATTGGGCTGAAGAAAATAGCCCTATCGTGGCTAATCCATTGCAGTGGTCAGGTCAAATAGCGACCAGGGCGTTGTCCACCGGTCAGGCCTTACGCCAGTCAATGATCAAACCAGCCCAGGTTTTTCAGGCAGGTGCGCAGGTACGCGTGGTCGCCCAGGGCACCGGTTTCCAAATTACTTCTGATGGTCAGGCTTTGTCTGCAGGAGTGGTGGGGCAACCCGCGCGGGTCCGCATGGACAGCGGTCGGGTGATGACGGGGGTTGTACTGGACAACCGTACAGTCAGACTGGAAATCTAGGGCTTTATTCTTATGAGGCCACTTCATCGCAAGCAAAAAGGGCTAAAGCCCGGCAAAATCTTGTCGATAGTATGCTTACGAGGCTACATTTACAGTGGTTTTGGAGAGCAAGATGAAAATAGGTCACCCTTCAGACAATTCAATTCCGACAACATCGACTGCGTCCACATCGCCTGCAAAAGGCGGTCCGGCTGCGGTCACGACAGCCACAGCAGACGCGGCGAAGAGCACGCAGTCCGCCGGTGTGGCCGTCACCGTGTCCACGCTGGCGCGCACGATGAGTGCCGCCAAGAGCGGCGACACAGCCTTGGTCGATATGGCCAAGGTCAACTCAGTGAAATCAGCGATCCAGAAAGGCACGTATGTTGTCAATCCTGAAGCGATTGCCGATAAGTTGCTGTCCAATGCATCAGAAATGCTTAACGGATCTAAAGGCTGATAAATGATTTCTGCTCACATCGAAAAGTCGCTGGCCAGCGTTGAACTAAGTTTCAACGAGGTATCAGCAGCGCTTGTGAGTGGAGAACCCCTTGCCCTGGAAACGGCTAGCGTTGCATTGCGGCAAGCCACCATTGATTTTTCTCAGCTCATGCAAGGATTGAGCGCCAACGACCGTCAAGACAAAGCCCTGGTTTTACGCATGAAAAAAATCGCAGAAGGGTTGCCCATCCTTAAAGACGGACTTTACCGTCGTACCGCCTTGGTTGAGATGGCGCTAAAAGCAGTTGTGCCTGCTACGCAGGATGCCACATACGCCAAAGCTACCGGACCCTACGGGAGTCTGGGCAAGCAAACGGGCGCCTTTAAATTTCTGGCTGCTTAAGCCCAATCTTCAAATTCTTGTCGGTGGTGAGTGCATTGCGGTGCAAGCCCGCAATAAGCGCCTTTTAATGCGTCCGCATTTTGGCCCGTAACCGGGCAATAGACTGGCTGTGCAACTGGCAAACACGTGACTCGGTCACATCCAGCACGGCCGCAATTTCCTTGAGGTTCATGTCTTGCTCGTAGTACATGCTCATGATGAACTGCTCGCGTTCTGGCAAGTTTTTGATGGCGGCCACCAAGGCCTGACGCAGACGCTGGTCGCGCAGCATGTTCATCGGGTCGGCTTCGCTGTCGCCCACATGGCGGTCCAGAAAACTGTCCTGGTCTTCATCGCCTCGCGCCATGTCTTCAAGGTACACCAGTTGGGTGCCCCGAACTTTTCCCAGTAAGCTTTGGTAGTCAACTAGGCTCATGTCCAAGTCGGCTGCAATTTCGCTTTCCAGCGGAGTGCGGCCCAGTTTGTGCTCCAGGCGGCGCATTGACTGTTCGATTTCTTTTTGGCTCTTGCGCGATCCGCGAGACATCCAGTCGTTGCCACGTAATTCGTCCAGCATCGCGCCACGAATGCGTTGCGTGGCAAAAGTTTCAAACTGAACGCCTTGAGCGGCTTCATAGCGGGTCAGGGCTTCAGACAATCCGATCAGACCAACCTGAATCAAATCATCTACCTGCACATTGGCGGGTAACTTGGCCATCATGTGATGCGCCAAGCGGCGCACCAGCGGTTGGTACTGCTTGATCAAGTCGTTGCGGTTGAGTTGCCCCTTGGCGGTGTACATCAATGACTCCCCACAAAATGGTGACGGTGAATCGGCATGGCGTTCTCCAGCAAGCGCAAGGCCAGCCGGTTCATGTCGTCTGAGCGGCAATCCTGCTGTTTGATGGCTTGCACCGGCTGTGAGTCAAGTCGGTAGTCTAAAAATGTCATTGCACAGTCCTGCAACTTTTTAACTGAAGATTGGCTCGCCATGGATGATTTCGAAAATTGTTCGCTGGTGATGTTTGCCACGGTAGGCCGAAGCTGGGCATTTTGCAACATATGTTTAAGCGCTTGGTAGGCTGTGACCGCAGACATTTTGACAGGTGAGACGGTCAGCAGGGGCTCAATGCTACTCCCTGGCAAGAGGCGAGATAAGACATCTGCACCAGCATAGATAAGAATCACGCCAAAATTCTGAAACAGACCGCCTAGTGGTTCCAGAGTGACCTGAACATCTGACTGTTGCGTTGCGAGTCGCTGCAGCCCATGGGCTGCAGGTATCACCGTCCACGACAAAGGTTCAAACGCGTCATCTTGCCAGCAGGCGTCGTCCAGCAACTGATCGAGTCCGGGATTTTTGGCGGTTTCAACGGTGGTGGCGTCCAGCACGGCCACGGGGTAACCAAAGCCGACCAGCGCGGTGCACAGATTCCAGAGCAGGGGCAGTTCGCCCTGTTGGTTTCCGTGGCTGGCCATCGCCATGACGCGTGGAACAGTCTGAAAACCCATGCTGGTGAGTCCAGCACCCTGGTTGACGCACATTTCAAGCATCGAGTCTTCCTGAGTAAGAAGGTGTGGACTCGGTGAAGAAGAAGCCCAAGTCTGCGGATGTCGGGTCAAACGCCGATTTGCCGGGTGAGCGCATCGACTGACGAATCAATTTGGCCGCATCAGCAGACTCCCAGTCTTCGGGAACCTTTTGACCCATGGTGACGCCGCGTAACACCAACTGGTGACGAATGGCGGCATCCAGCGCTGGGCCGAGTTTCGCGGCTTCATCGATCTTGGACAAGACCGCCTGCTGAACGCCGTTGGACTTGAAAGAAGAAACTACATCGTCCAGCGTGTCGCCATGACCGCCTGCGTTGAGCACCAACAAACGGTTTACGCCCGGCAGGTTGAGAACATCCAGCATGTCACGTTTGCGGGGGTCGCTGGGGGCGAGTCCGGTCGTGTCAATCAGTATCATTTTTTTATTGCCCAGGAGATTGAGCAAGTCTTGCAATGCCGCCCGGTCGTGTGCGAGATGCGCGACAACGCCCAGCATGCGACCGTAGGAGCGGAGTTGCTCATGGGCGCCCACACGGTAGGTGTCCAGCGTGATGAGGCCAACGCTGCTGGGGCCGTGGGCGCGGACACACAATCCTGCCAGTTTGGCGGCGGTGGTGGTTTTGCCAACGCCGGTGGCGCCCACCAGCGCATAAGTGCCGCCTTCTTCTTGCAGTGGACGAGCTGCGGCATCGGTTTTAAGGTTGCGCTCCAGCACGTCCATTACCCAGCGAACGGACTCAGGTGCGCCCATTTCTTCGGGCATGCGCTCAAGAATGGTTCTGGCCAAGGTGGGTGAGTAACCGGCCCGAATCAACTTGAGCATCAGGTTGGACTGGATCGGGTGCTGGCGCGCTTGTCCCAACCAGGTCAGGGTGTTGAAGCGGTCTTCAATCAATGCCTTCATGGCGTGGAGTTCATCCACAATGCCCTGCGACATGGCGGGTGCCAGGGCAGGAGCCATCACTGGGGTCGGCCGCACCGGGGCTACTTTAGGTTGAACCCGAGGCTCAAACTGGATGGGCGCAACCCGTGCACTCTCGGGCATGCGGCGAATGATGGGGGCCGCTTCCTCTTTCAATGCAGGCTCAGTTTGACCAGAGATAGCTTCGTGGCGACGACGTAGCATCCGTTCGCGCACGTAGTCCTGAAACGACAGCGTGCTCATGGTTAGTTTGGTGGCGTCATCCTCAACCAGGTTGCTGGTTTCTGTGTTGCCGGGTGTCGATGTCTTGCGCAGCGCAGCTTGGTCTTTGCTCCGGTTGGAAAACGATTCAGAGTGGTCCAGTGCCGCCAGCGTATCTTCGGCTGTCGCGACCACCTCGACGCCAGTGGCGGTGGGGCGGTTGGACAAAATCAGGGTGCCGTCGCCAAAAGCGAGACGCGCTTTGGCCAGAGCTTCGCGAGATGTCGGTGCAGTAAAGCGTTGAATATTCATGATGCGCCCCTAAGAATCGGTCCAATACGGATGGTGTGGGATTCAGGAATTTCGCTGTGTGCGAGAACCTGAAGCCGGGGTGCTACGCGACGTACAAGACGGGCAATAGCACTTCTAATTTGGTCTGGCACCAGCAAGCAAGCCGGGATGCCAATTTCTTCTTGTTTGTTCGCTACTTCTGCAGCGGTGCGGGTAAAAATGTCTGCCACGCCTGGGTCCAGCGCTGGGCCGTTGGGGTTGCCAAGGGCCTGCACCAGGAGCCGCTCCAATGACGGGTCGATGGCGATCACGTTGAGTTCGCGCGCTGGACCATAGATCTGCTGCACGATGGCGGGAGACAACGCAATCCGAACCCGACGCGCCAGTTCTGCCGGGTCGGTCACGGTGCTGGCATGCTCGGCCAAGGATTCGATGATGGTGCGGATATCGCGGATGTGCACAGATTCATCCAGCAGCAACTGCAGGACTTTCTGGAATACGGCGATGGGGACCATTTTGGGAACCACTTCTTCAATCAGTTTCGGTGCCAGCTTGCTCACGTGTTCAACGAGTTGCTGGGTCTCGGTTCGGCTTAATAACTTGGAGGCCTGAACTTGCATCAAGTGTGACAAATGAGTGGCCATCACAGTCTCGGAATCAACCACGGTAAATCCGGCCATTTGTGCGGCTTCCTTCTGACGTTCGTCGATCCAGTGTGCTGGCAAACCAAATGCAGGGTCGGTGGTGGCGGTGCCGATCAGCGGGGTGGTGATGCCGCCGGGGTTGATGGCGAGGTACATGCCCGGAAACGCTTCACCTTCGCCCGCCGTGACGCCGCGCAAGGTAATGCGGTAGCCGCTGGGTTTGAGTTCCAGGTTGTCGCGCACATGAACCGGTGGCGGCAGGAATCCAACCTCTTGGGCGAATTTGCGGCGCACGCCTTTGATGCGGGTCAGCAAGTCGCCCTGACGGTTTTTGTCCACCAGTGCAATCAGCCGGTAGCCCAGTTCCAGACCCAGTTGGTCAACAGGTTGCAGGTCATCCCAGGTGGCTTCGCCATCGGTGGCGACTGCTGGCGTGTCTGACGCGGCATCGGCTGGCACTGGTGGGGGTTTGTGGGCCAACACCCAGGCTGAATAACCCAGCACGCCGGAGATGCCCAGAAAAACGACATGCGGCATCCCAGGAATGATGCCAAGAATGCCCATGATGCCTGCCGTGATGCCCAGCACCCGGGGTGAAATAAACATCTGGTCAATGATCTGGCGGCCCAGGTCCTGGTCCTTGCCAACGCGTGACACCACCATGGCGGCAGCCACCGAGATCAGCAAGCCCGGAATCTGCGCCACCAGCGCGTCACCCACCGCCAACAAAATGTAGGTGTCGGCTGCTTGGCCGGCACTCAAGCCGTGCTGCAAAACGCCGACCATGAAGCCGCCAAAAATATTGATCAACAAAATCAGAATGCCGGCAACCGCATCGCCGCGCACAAACTTGGAGGCGCCGTCCATGGAGCCAAAAAAGTCGGCTTCTTCCGAGACCTCGGCGCGGCGGCGTTTGGCTTCTTTCTCGTCAATCAAACCGGCATTCAAATCGGCGTCCACCGCCATCTGTTTGCCTGGCATGGCATCAAGTGCAAAGCGGGCCGAAACTTCGGCAATTCGTTCTGCACCTTTGGTCACCACCACAAAGTTGATCACCACAAGAATCGAGAAAACAATCAAGCCGACGGCAAAGTTGCCACCGATTAAAAAGTGGCCAAAGGCCTCAATGACTGCGCCCGCAGCGCCTGGGCCGGTGTGGCCTTCCAGCAAAACAACCCGGGTTGAAGCCACGTTGAGCGACAAGCGCATCAGCGTGGTGAGCAGCAGTACCGCAGGAAACGCCGCAAAGTCAAGCGGGCGAATCATGTAGGCCGCCACCATCATGACCATCAGGGCAACCGAGATGTTGATGGTGAAAAAGGTGTCGAGCATCCATGATGGCATCGGCAACACCATCATGGCCAAAATGGCCACCACCAGCAGGGGTGCGGCCGCGCCCTGGATCAGCGACGCATTGCCGCCAAACCAGTTTTGCAGTGATTTAAGTTGTGGGTTCATGGTGTGGGTGCGTTGGCGATAACCTTGGAGAAGGGATCCAATTCAGGCGGAACAAAAGGTTGTGGTGGCTCGCCGGGCATGGGTCCATCCCCGCGCATGGCGGCTTTGAGGCGATAGATGTAGGCCAGCACCTGGGCTACAGCAGTAAAGAGGCTGGCAGGAATGTCTTGGTCCAGTTCGGCGTTGGCGTAAAGCGCACGCGCCAGCATCGGCGACTGCAGTACCGGGATGGCGTGGTGTTTGGCAATATCCCGGATTTTCATGGCAAGCAGATCAGCCCCTTTAGACACCACTTGAGGCGCCCGCATGGTGGCTTCGTCGTATTTGATGGCGACCGCAAAGTGGGTCGGGTTCATCAGAATGAAGTCGGCCTTGGGCACGGCGCCAATGCTGTTGCCTTGTGCAATTTCGCGCTGCCGTTGGCGCAACTTGCCCTTCATTTGAGGGTTGCCGTCGGATTCCTTGTTCTCTTGCTTCACTTCTTGCTGCGACATCTTCATCTTGGATTTATGCAAGAAGGCCTGTAGCGGCACATCCACCATCGCCACCAGCAAGATCACCACCAGCAGCAAACTCATGCCCGAAGTCAGCCATTCGGTTAAATGACGAATGGCGGCGGGGGAGGGTTGCAATACCAAAGTGGCAAGGGAGTGAAGACTGGAAGATAAATAGGAGATACCCAGCGCAAACAACACGATAGTGATGAAGAGCATCTTCAGCACTTCAGTGAACTTGTCTTTGGTGAACATACGCCCTAACCCTGTCAGGGGATTCAGTCGGCTGAAGTCAGGTGCGATGGGTTTCAGGCTGTTGACCCAACCGCCAATGGCCACGGTGCTCAACATCACCACCACCGTGGTGATGGCTGCAAAAATGACGCAACCCAGCAAGCCCAAGGCCACCATGTCTTGCATACGGGTCAACATGGCTTCAGGGTGCGTCACCGTAGAAGCGGTGAAAGAAAGTTGCAGGCTCAGTTGGGTTTTTAGCCGGTCAAACATGAGCGGCGCCAGCGTCATCAAGGTCAGGGCGCCAGTGCCCAAAACAGCCAGATGTGACAGGTCTCTGGAACGGGAAACTTGACCGTCGTCACGCGCTTTTTGAAGCTTCCGCTCGGAGGCTGGTAAATTGCGATCTTGACTGCTTGAATCCATGGTGGGGTGACTTTTAAGTTCCCACCATTGTCCTAAGCCACTCCCTCAACTAAAGGGCAATAAGAGGGGGCTTAACCCCTCACTTCAAAAGCCCAGGCTGGCCAGCAGATCATCCACCTCGGATTGGCCGTGGACCACATCGGGATTGCCTTCGGGGTTGACCACCGGACCTGATAAAACGGGGTGATGGTATTCCACTGGTGGGGGTGATGCCGGTACCGGTGCTTTAACCACCACATCAGGTGGGGCGGTTTGAATCAGCAGTTGCACCAGTTGCTCTTCAATGCTGGCGGCCAAGTTAACCACCTTGGCAATCACTTGGCCCGTGAGGTCATGAAAGTCCTGGGCCATCATGATTTCGGTGAGGTGCTGATCGATCTGCTTGGTCGACTCCTCAACGTCAGTCAGAAAATTCATCACATGGCCCTTGGCCACTGCGGCGACGGGGTCTTTGACGATCAGGGCACCAATGCGTCGGGTTTCGGCGGCAATGTGGTCGTGCTGTGCCTTGGCCAGATCAACCCGGTTAAGCACTTTTTCAGCGGCTTCGCCGGTAAGTCGGGCAATATAAGAGAGGCGGCTTTTGGCATCCGGCAGTTCGCCGGCCCAGCCTTTGACCTTGTCAGTCAGTCCGAGTCCGTTGAGTGAATCGTGCAACTGGCGCGTCAGCATGCCGATGGATTTATGCACATCCGGAGAAGCGGCGCTGGTCGGCGCAGGGGTTGGGGTGTTGCTTTGCATGGTGTTTATTTCAATCCCAGCTTGGTAAGGATCAGGCTGACCTTGTCTTCCAGCGTGGCTTTGGTAAAAGGCTTGACGATGTAGCCAGCAGCCCCTTGCTGTGCGGCCATCACGATGTCTTCTTTACGGGCTTCGGCCGTCACCATCAAAACAGGAATGTGCTTGAGCTTTTCATCCTTTTTGATTTCCATGAGCAGCTGAAAGCCATTCATGTTGGGCATGTTAATGTCGCTAACGACAAAATCGAAACTGCTGTTGCGCAACTTTTGCAATGCCACTACACCGTCTTCAGCCTCATCAGCCTCGGTGTAGCCACTTTCCTTGAGCAGGTTGCGAACGATCCGCCGCATGGTGGAAAAGTCATCAACAACCAAAAAACGAAGCTCATTTGCCATGTGACACCCTTTCAATGGCGTTTGTCTGAACGGTAACTAGTATGTATGAAATCATGCTGTCTCAATGCTATTGGTTGGCTGCCGGCGTGGCATCCGCTGCGGGTTCAGTGCTTGTTGCAACCTGGGATCGACCTGAACCCATCAGCCTTTCTTCGGCTTCGCGAGTCATCACGATGATACTGATTCTTCGGTTGGTTGGGCTAAAGGGGTTGTCTGGGTCAAGCAATATGCTTGAAGACAGCCCCACCACCCGCGCCAACTTGTCGTCGGGCATGCCAGCGGCGACCAGTTCCCGCCGTGTGGCGTTGGCACGGTCCGCCGAGAGCTCCCAGTTGCTGTAGCCGCGCTCTGCGCTGCTGTAAGGGGAGCGATCGGTGTGCCCGTCGAGGCTGATTTTGTTTTCAACCCCGTTCAGGGCCATGCCGATTTCTCTCAATATTTCGCGCATGTAGGGTTTGACGGACGCGCTACCGCTGTCAAACATAGGCCGTTTCTGGTCATCCACAATTTGAATTTGCAGCCCGTCGGGCGTAGTCTCCAGCCTGATTTGGGAGCTGAATTCGGCAAGTTTGGCGTTGTTTGAAATAACGGCGCTGATCTTTGCGCTCAGGGCCGCCAATTTCTTGGCATCCTGCTTGGCAACCTCCGCCTTCATGGCTTCCGCCATCATTTTCTTTTTGATCGGGTCGGCGCCATCGCCCTTTTTAGACTGGCCGCTTTGCACCGTAAGGTCAGATCCGCCACCGGGCAAAACACTGTTGCTGGCGCCCGCGCCACTGCCGCCCATCATGGAAACTTTTAAAGGAGCCGTGAAGTAATCTGATAAGCCCTTTTTGTCACCTTCAGAGGTGGAGCCCAGCAACCACATGAGCAAAAAGAAAGCCATCATGGCGGTAACAAAGTCGGCGTAAGCGATCTTCCAGGCGCCGCCATGCACCGCGTGGCCGCCTTTTTTGATCTTCTTGACGATGATCGGCTGTAGTTTTTTACCGTCCGTCGCCATATCAGCCTAGCGCAAAATTATTTTTTACCGCGCACATGACTTTCAAGCTCAGTAAATGTGGGTCGTTCAGTAGAAAACAGCACTTTGCGGCCAAATTCAATCGCCGTGGAGGGGTTGTAACCCTGCATGCTGGCCAGTAACGTGGTTTTGATGCACTGAAACTCTTTGGAGCCATCTTCTGTTTTTTGCTCCAGCAAGCCACCCAAGGGCTCCACCACCCCGTACGCTAGCAAAATACCCAAAAAGGTTCCCACTAAAGCCGATGCAATCATGCCGCCCAGCACCGCCGGGGGTTGCCCGACCGAGCCCATGGTGTTCACCACGCCCAGCACCGCCGCCACAATGCCGAATGCCGGCAGTGCGCCAGCCAAGCGGGCAATGGCCGCGATCGGGGCATGCGATTCAGCGTGGTGGGTGTCAATTTCGCTGTCCATCAGCGATTCAATCTCGTGGGCGTTCAGGTTGCCCGACACCATCATGCGCAGGTAATCGGTCATGAACTCGACCACATGATGGTCGTTGCCCACCTCAGGGTATTTTTGGAAGATCGTGGAAGAATGCGGGTCTTCAACATCTTTTTCGATTGCCATCAAGCCCTCTTTACGGGCTTTTTGCAGGATGTCGTACAGCAACGCCAGTAGCTCAAGGTAACGAGCCTTGGTGTACTTGGAGCCTTTTAAAGCCTGGGGGATCAGCTTCATCGTGGCCCTTAGCACTTTGGGTTGGTTGTTCACCGCAAAAGCGCCCAAGGCACCGCCAAAAATGGTGATCAACTCAAAAGGCAGCGCCTTGAGAATCACCTGGATGTTGCCGCCGTGAAAAATATACACGCCGAAGATGCAACCCATGGAAACCACATAACCAACAATAACTATCATGGTTTTACAGTTTCAAGGTAAAGATGGGAAGCCATAGTGGGTGAGCAAGTTAGATCGTGCAATGTTTCATTTTAAGAAGCAAATGAAGACAGCAATAAAAAGAAAAGGCCCCCAAAGGCGCCCTTACAAGACTGCTTCCAAATTGGTTGATCTAGTGTAGCAATATCCCTGCCTAGGAAGCTTTGGCCCAATTTGTTCTGTTTGGCGCTTGGGGTAAACATTTAAGATGCGATCGTCTGTTGCAAAATGAAGTCCAATTACTTCAGAAAGCCAGCATGAGCCTCGATTTCACCCCTTTGGGCAACGCGATTGCTCAGCTTGAAAAAAGCCTGATGTATGCCAACTCGCCTGCGGCGCAGGCCGACCCTGGTCTGCACGAACAAATGCGCAATTCAGTTATTCAGTGCTTTGAATTCACCTACGAACTCAGCTGGAAAATGCTTAAGCGCTATCTGGAAGCCACTGAGGCCAGCCCCGCTGAAATGGATGCCGGTACGTTTCAGAACCTGATTCGGATCGCCAACGAGCGCGCCTTGTTGCGCTCAGACTGGCGACAATGGAAAATCTACCGCCAGGCGCGCACAGACAGCAGCCATACCTATGACGCCAGTAAAGCCGAAGCGGTGTTTGCCGTGGCCGCTGACTTTTTGGTCGAGGCCCGCGCCCTGTTTACTGAACTGACTCGCCGAAGCACCAAACTCTGATACGCGATGAATGCCCCCGCGCTAAACGGTGAACCTCCCGTCGACCTTGCCCCCTGCGACTGGGTCGAGGTTGTGCGCATCTTGCATGAGCAAGTTCCCGCCCTTGATGTGTGGGCGTTCGGTTCCCGGGCTAGGCGCACCGCCAAACCTTACTCGGACCTTGACTTGGCACTGATCACCCGCGAGCCCTTGTCGCTTGCGCAATTGGCCTCCATCACGGATGCCTTCGAACTGTCTGATCTGCCCATTCGGGTCGATATTGTGGATTGGGCCGGTGCCAGTGAAACTTTTCGCAAGCTCATCAAGCAAGACATGGTGCTGGTGCAGACTGCTGATTAGCTATTCAGTCAGTGCAACAAAATCCCGCCGGTGCTGGCACTTTTACCAGCACGGGCTGGTGGGGTGCACAAGCCGCACTCGTAGTGGCGGGCATTCTCATACGGGTCGGTCACAAAATGGCCGCCACATTTGCAGCATTTGGTGCGGC